>MHBL01000139.1 GCA_001803235.1 Lentisphaerae bacterium RIFOXYA12_64_32 | reverse complement strand
GGTGTGCGCGGAGGTGTGGCCTTCCGAGACGCGGCGCCAGATCTTGAAACAGCCCTGTGGCGCCCTCCGCGGGCATTGACAACGCTGCATGGTCGTGCCATCTTGCATGGCTGATGCCGTCAGGGCGGGTGCGATGCTTGACCCTGCGCCGACTTGACGCGCCGGCTTCGGCAGGGCCTGGGCCAGGGACGTGGCACGGGAGATGGCTCTACGCTTTCCCGCGACTGGTGCTCGGAAAAAGTGGCGCGCCGCGCCGCCAGCGTCACCGTTGCGTTCGACATTCAGCATTCAGCATTCCGACAAACATGTTGGTGTCAACGCTCCAATAAGGAAGGGAATCCCTATGGGCAAGTGGTGGATCGCATTGCCGGTGTGCGTGTTCGTGAGCGGGTGCGCGACGTGGCAGGGCGGAGCGGGAGCGGCGCGGAAGCCGGTTGTTCCGGCCGCGCTTGTGGTCAGCGACCTGGCGTTGTACACGCCGGGCGGTCAGGCCGCCGGCAGCCAGCAGATCGTTGCGAACCCAGGTTTCGACAGCGGGGCTGAGGGCTGGAACCTGTTGGAGGGCTACCGCATTGACCCGGCCGGCGGGCGGAGCGGGACGGGGGCACTGTGCTACGAGCGCACCGACCCGGCGAAGTACCCGCTGCAGCAGCAGAAGATCCGGCTGGAACCGAACGGCCGCTACCAGTTCGGGGTCTGGGTGAAGACGGAGAACGTGGCGAACGGCGAACACGGCGGGGCCACGATCTGCCTGCAGTACTTCAAGGGTGGCAAGTGGCTCAGCGGTCAGTATCCGGCGGGTATCGACGGCACCAAGGACTGGACGCATGTCGAGGCGGTGGCCACGATACCGCCGGACGCCGAAGAGGCGGAAGTCGTGCTCTACTTTCGGCCCAAAGCGACCGGGAAAGCGTGGTTCGACGACATCACGATCGAGCCGGCGAAGCCGCGCTGGGTCACCTACCTGATCGGCGTCACGCACGACACGATTCCGGCCGCCGCCGGTTGTGTGCTGCTGGGGTGTAAGGCGGACGGTTTGTTCTGCCCGGCGCCGGATGAGATCCGTGAGGCGGACTTGGCCTGCCGCGTCGAGGTCATGTCCAACCGTCAGGTGGTCCGCGACGCCGTGTGGCCTGTGGACGGTGGGCGCATCGCGGCCGTATTGGGGGCCTTGCCTGTGGGCCCCGCGACGCTGCGTCTGACGCTGCTCGACACCCGGCACAAGTGGATCTTGGGCGAGAATGTTATCCCGGTCACGGTCGCCGCTGCGACTCCGGCGTTGCCGGTGAACGCCTGCGTGGTCGACTCGCGCGGCCGCGCCTTCGTGAACGGCAAGCCGTTCCTCCCGGTCGGGGTCTACCACCACAATTTCAGCACTCGCGAGGACTTGGAGATTATCGCGAAGAGCCCGTTCAACTGCGTCATGCCGTACAACAGTCTGTTCATGCGGTTCAAGGATTCGGAGAAGAGGGGCGAGGATGGCGTCCGCGAGGTGTTCGACGCGTGTGATGCCAAGGGACTGAAGCTCATTTTCTCAATCAAGGACGTCTACGCGGGGTCCCACTACGCAGCGACCAAGGCGCTGGGCGTTGAGGGTGAGGCGGCGGTCGTCGAGAAAGCGGTCGGGTTGCTGAAGAATCATCCGGCACTTCTGGCGTGGTACATCAACGACGAACTGCCGACGACGATGCTGGACCGCCTGACCGCACGCCGGCGCGAGGTAAACCGGCTCGACCCGTTCCATCCAACCTGGGCGGTGTTCTGCGACTTCGCGGAAGTACCTGCCTACGGCCCCACCTGCGACGTGGTCGGCGTCGATCCCTATCCGGTGCGCGACTTGAAAAGCCGCGACATACGGTCGGTGCGACACAGTATGGAGATGTGCCAGCGCGCGGTTGGTGCGCCCGCGGGCCTGGCCGTATGGGCTGTGCCGCAGATCATGAACTGGGGCTGCTACGATGCGAAAGCGAAGAAGGACCGCGATTACTACAACGCGAACTTCCGTGACCCGTCCGAGCACGAGATGATCTCCATGTCGCTGCTGTGCGCGATCATGGGTGCGAAGGGGTTCATCTACTACTCGTACTCGGATCTGTCGGGTGTCATCAGCGAGGCGGCAAAGCCGGACTTCGACCGGCGCTGGCCCGAGGTGTGCCGTATGGCTGAGGTCATGGTGTCGCTGACGCCGTTCCTGCTCTCGGACAGCGACGGACCTGAGATGACCGTGACCGCGGAAGCGGGTGAAGTCCTGGCCAAGGCATTCATGGACAACACGGGCCGTGTTCGCGTACTTGTCGCCGGCGCGGGTCCGGGCGAAAGCCGCGCGTCCATCAACGTGGCGACCAGGATGCCGCTGAAATCCCGCTACGGCAAGTGCGTGGCAATGGGCGACGGGCGTTACCGCTTCCAGGGCACGGACATCTGCTCGGATATCCTGGAGAGCGAGTGACCAACCGGTTTGACGCTCCCGCCATTGCCGCAACCGTCCCCCGCGGTGGCACCGTGCCAAACGGCACTCGTGGTGCGGACCCCGCGGCCGGGCCGTCAGAGCGGGGTGGGGTGGTAGGTCGAACAGCGGAACCCGGGCTCGAGCGCGAGGCGGCGTCCGGGGACGGCGACCGAACTGCAGCCGCACACGTAGGCGCGCGGGTCCTGGCCAAGTTCATCCTTCAACTCGTCCCACATGTCCCGCGTCTCGGTACTGATGTAGAGCAGAACGTCCTTGTCCCAGCGGCGTGCTTCGCGGATAAGGAAGCGATAGATCTCCTTGCGCGTGTCGTGCGGGAAGGGGCCGGTGCGCACGCCCTTCATCGTCTCGGCCGCGGCGCGTGCTGCGTCGACGCACACCGGATCGAGCAAGTCCATGGGCAACGTCTTGGACATGTTCTCATATGTATTCCAGATGTAGAGGCAGAACCCGATCGATTCGGGGTGCGACCGCTTCAGCGCTTGCTCGATGATCCAGGCGTACTCGTCGCGCCAGGCGCGGACCGGGATCACCGGCTTGAACTTGTAGCGGACCGGAATACCCATCTCGTTGCACTTGCGCCCGGCTTCTATGCGGTCAATGGCCTGCCCCGTGCCCGGTTCCAGGTCGCGCGCCACCGCTTCGCAGGTCGTGCTCCAGACTCCGACGAGTCGGTCGCGGTGCTCGATGTCGGCCAGCCAGTCGACGTTCGAACTGCCGGTGTGGAAGTGGCCGTACCGGCCTTCGTACTGGGCCAGTTTGCGCGCGAATAGCTCGTGCAGCCCGTACTCCGGTTCGAGCGTGATCAGGTCGGCGCCGTTCAGGATCATGCGGAAGACCTTGTTCCACGGGTTGCACTCGATCACCGGGCCGACGACGCGGTCGATATACTCTTCCAGGTTCAGCGTGATGGTCAGGAACTTGCCGCCGCGGCCGGTGCCGCAGTAGAGGCAGCCGTGCGAGCAGCCGGTGACGGTCCCGAAGTTGATCGTCGGCCAGCAGACGCAGTTCTCCGTCCAGTCGCGGCCGTGCGGGTGCTGGTCGATGGCCGTGGTCATGTGTCCGAAGATCGTTGACAGTGTGTTCAACGACGTTCCTTTTGGGCAGCGTTCGAGGAGCGGTCGCAGGTCGGGCCGGTGCGAACTTACGTCCATGGTTGTGAACACGAGCGGGCGCATGTACGAGCGCACCTGGCCCGGCGGCACGGTCTGCGGCGGCCAGAGCGTCTGCAGTTCCTGCACCACCTCGGGCAGGTTCGCGTCGGTGATGCAGACCACGTCGGCGACCGGGTAATGGATGGCCTCAAGCATGCGCGCCATGCGTGCCATGCAGCGCGCATCGGCGTTGACCCGGTCAAGCACATACACTTTCGATGGGGTGAGTGGGTACACGGCGAATCCTCCGTTCTGCAAGCGACAGAAACATCCATCCTTTCTACGATACCGGCTTCTGTCGGAATCGCAATGTCGGCAGCGTGCTGTGCATCGCAGCCAATGTCGGGAACGGCGCCGGTTGCCCACGCAGCACCCCGGACAGTTGCGCGGCGTGGCGTGGCCGTCCGGCGCTTCGCCGGCGCGCTCGCTGAAGACTCGCGCCCACGTCCGCGTAAAGGGCGTGTCGATTTAGTAGGCCTTCCAGAGTGGCGGGAGCGGCTCGCTCCCGCGGGTGTCGGAGCGAGCCGCTCCGACCACTTTAGGCGTCAGCCCAAGTCAGACTCCGACCTTATCTCCACCCGCGACTGACGCATTACCCCGGCGGCATCACGGCGCTGGCACGAGGCGGTTCGCGGCGCTAGTGCTCGGTCGCCACAAGTTTCCCCGCAATTTTGGACCATGGTCCATGGTCCATTGTCCATGGTCCAGCGCCTCACGTTGCGTCAGGTTGCGCTGCTCTGCCACCATTGCGCGCAATTGCTAGAGACAAAGATGGGGAGATTAAGATGGGGAGACGAAGATGGGAGACCGAAATCTGGTC
>MHBL01000138.1 GCA_001803235.1 Lentisphaerae bacterium RIFOXYA12_64_32 | reverse complement strand
GGGGGGGGGGCCGGCCTGGGGACAGGCCGGCCCTACTGAACGCGCGTCGATACGGAGCGTTCCCATGCGGCGTGACCCGATCTTGAAACAGCCCTGGCCCCGTCTACGGCGGGCCCCTGGAACGCCCGCGTCTCGCGGGCTCACGCCCTCGCCACCCGGGACAACCGCTGAAACAGCCCATGGACGTACGACATTGGGACAGTCGATCCGCCTGGCTCGCGGGGTACCGCCACGCCACCAAGTCAGCCCGCGAGACGCGGGCGCTCCAGGGAGGGGCGGACGCAACACGCCGCCTGCACTGGCGCCTCCGGAACCGAACCGCCATAGTATGGGCTCGCACGCCCCACACGTCCACACTGAACTGACGAGGAGACTTTGGAACATGCTGAGCCCGGTTTGCCGTCCTCTCGGTAGCACGAGAACCGTTTCGATCATGCCCTCTCCGTGCCTCCGCGTCTCCGTGGTTCAACCCTCTTGCCCCGCAGCGTTGGCCGCGGCGCTGTTTCTGGCATTGTGGACCGCCGTGGCGACCGCGCAGCCCGCTGACCCGCCGTGGCAGATTGCGGACGCCGCACGCCGTGCGTTGGTCCGCGTCTGGGTCCCGGCCAACGCTGAGGCGGTGCAGCGCCCGATCGCGCTGTCCGTGCCTGACGCTGCCGCCCTGCCCCCGGGCTCGACGTTCCGCGCTTGGGACCTGACCGCCGACCGCGAAGTCGCGGTGCAGCCCGCCGGTGCGGCGGTGCTCCTCGATCCCGGCGCGGCGCTGGCGCCCGGGTCCGAACACCGGTACTTCCTCTACGTCAGCCCCGCGCCAGCCGCGACGCCCGCTGTCGCCCAGGTCGACGGCGCCTTCCGCATCGAAACCGACCGCTATGTCGCCCTGCTCGACCGTGACCGGGGCGGCGCCATCACGTCGCTGCAACTCAAGGACGGCGACCGCCTGACCGAAACGCTCGGCGACGGCATCCACTGGTGGATCGGCCGCGACCCGAAGCAAGTCGCGCAGAAGAAACTGGGCGCACTGCCCACGGAACAGACGTCTGCCGGCCCGGTGTTTGTCGGCTTCCGTGTCACCACCCCCGACCTGCTCACCGCCGGAAACTCAATGGTCACCGAGTACCGCTTCTTCCGCGACTTCATCGAGATCGACCACCACTACAACGCCAAGACGTCCACACAACTGCTGTGGCTGAAGATGCCCGTCTCGTTGCGCGCGACCGGGCAGACGCCGGGTCTCTTCAGCAACAGCCAGACCCAGGACGGCGCCATGCAGGTCGCGGGCAACACCGGGCGCTGGACCCCGGACCCGGCCTGGCACGACGTGAGCTACACAGGCGATGCGCCGTTCGGCCTGGGCGTGATCCTGCGCAACACGCTGCCCGGCGGCGGCCTCTACTACATGGACTCCGTCAAACCGGACGAACGCGAGTGGATCTATGTCGAACCCTACGGCTGGGAGAAACCGGTCGAGATCCAAGCCGACTTCGACGTGAAACTGACCGTCGTGCCGCACGCTGCCGGCCCCGGCCGGTACGCCGACACCCTCGCCAAACTGGCGCACGACGTCGGGACGTCGGTGAGCGTGTTCCAAGCCAAAGACGCCCCGGCGCCCGACTCTGACAACGACGGGCTGCCCGACCTCGCGGAACTCGAGCTGACCACCAATCCCAACCTCCCGGACACCGACCTTGATGGCATTCCCGACGGTCAGGACCCCGAGCCGTTGCAGGGCCCGACGCCGACGTTCGGGCTCGTCCTGCCCGACAGCCCGGCGCAACCGACGGACCAACCGCAGACGATCGCGCGGGTGACACCCGTCCAAGGCGTCCCCACGCTCGTGCTGGACGGCAGACCCTATGGCCCGATGATCTACACCCGCTGCGCCGGCAGCTACGAGCAGATTGCACAGATCGCCGACCGCGATTTCCCCGTCCACTTCGAAATGGTCGGCGGCATCGGCTGGCCCGGCGCGCAACTCGACACCTTCCGCCGGCTCGACGATCGCATCAACCAGTTCCTCGACGAAGTCCCCAACGCACGCATCATCCTGCGGCTCTACGTCTGCAACCCGCCACACTTTGCCCGCGACTACCCCGATGAAGTCATGACCTTCAACGATGGGACCACCCAGCATTACACCAAGTGGTACGCCATGACCGACCGACCGCCGGAAGAGCGCGGGTATCCGAGCTTCGCGTCCGAGCAGTGGCGGCAGAAGACCGCCGAAGCACTGGCCGGCTACGTCGCACACGTACGGCAGGCGGACTACGCGCGCAACGTCATCGGCTACTTCATTTGCGGCGGCGGCACGGAGGAGTGGTACTACTGGGGCGACTATGACCACAATCTGTACTGCGTCGACTACTCCAAGCCCATGCTCAACGCGTTCCGCACCTACCTCCGCGCCAAGTACGACGGCGATGCCCGCAAACTACGCCAAGCCTGGGGCGCCCCGAAGATCGATTTCGCCTCGGCGCTGCCGCCCGACCCTGTGCGCCGCCGGACCCTGGACACGGGCGCGTTCTGGGACCCCGAGCGGAGTCAGCAGGTCCGCGACTACTACTACGTCCACAACAAGGTGATGGAGGACAGTGTGCGGCTGTTCGCACACGCGGTCAAGCAGGCCTGCAAGGGCGAGCAGCTCGTCGGCATTTTCCACGGCTACCTGCAGAACCACTGGCTGCTCGAAGGCGGCCAGGCCACGCTGAAAGACGTGCTCGCCTCGCCCGACGTCGACTTCTGGTCCGGGCCACCGCAGTACAACCGGCGCGGCCACGGCGAACACGGCTGCAATCGCTTCCTCCTGGGCAGCCTGAAGAAGCACGGCAAGCTGTGGATCAGCGAGTCGGACATCCGCACCAACTTCAGCGAAATGAGCGACAAGAACCCCTCGCTGTACGGGCGACCGCCGGACCTCGAAGAGTCCCTGGCCTGCCTGACCCGCGAGTACGCGCATCAGCTCTGCGAAGGCGGCAACGGCTGGTGGTTCCAGATGGGCAAGAGCTGGTACCATCACGAGCCGATCCTGGCGCAGTTCCAGAAGATGCAGCTCAATGGCGAAGCGGCCATGGGCCTGGACCGCACCAGCGACACGGACATCGCCGCCGTCGTCGACCTGGACAGCCTGTTCACGACCGGGCCGTGGCCGGTGTCCAGCTCGTTGCTCGACGCGTTCAAGGTCCAGGAACTCTGCCGGCTCGGCGCGCCCGTCGATCACTACGAACTCGACGATATCCTCGCGCCCGATGCCAAACGCTACAAACTCTGCATCATGCTGAACTGCTTCAGCCTCACCGACGCGAAACGACGCCTGATCGACGAGCGCCTGCGCCGCGACGGCGCCACCCTGGTGTGGATGTTTGCACCCGGCCTGTTCAATCCGGACCAAAAGCCTGAAATGTCACCCGACCATTCCCGCGATTTGCTCGGGTTCGGACTCGACTCGGAACGCGGCGACCGGCTGAAACTGGACATGAAACTCACCGACGCCGGGCAGCAGCTCTTCACGGGGTTCGACCCGCAGCGCGTGTTCGGCAGCTTCGAGCGGCCCGAGTGGGTCCTGGACCCGAAGACAGGCGGAGTCCGCGAACAGAAGCCCGGCGGCACGACACTGCCGCAACGCTTCAGCGGCGTGGCGGACGATGCCTCGGTCCTGGCCCGGTTCGAGGATGGCGGCAAGCCGGCCATCGTCCTGCGCCAGGCCCCAGCCGCAACGGATGTCTGGATCGGTTCGGTCATGGCGCCGGCTGACCTGCTGCGCGCCCTGGCGCGCCGCGCCGGCTGCCACCTGTTCTGCGACGCGGACGAGATCATCTACGCGAACCACAGCTTCCTGGCCATCCACACCCGCACCGCCGGGCCGCGCACGTTCAACCTGCGGCGCCAGAGCGACGTGGTCGAGATCTTCTCCGGCCAGGTGCTGGGTCAGGGCGTCACGCAGTTCCAAGACAGCATCGACGCGTTCCGGACGCGCGTCTACTTCCTCGGCGACCGCGCGCAGTGGGAAAAGGAAACGGCCCGGGCTCGGGCGTTCTTCGACGGGTTCCAAACGGAACTCAAGGCGCAGCGCCTGGTGCGCGCCGCGCGCCCAAAGAAGTCGGCTGTCCCATCGGCCAAACCGCTCACCGAGACCGGCCCCTTCAAACTGACGCCCGATGGTTTTGCGCGCACATTCCTCTTCTGCGGCCCGTTCCCGAGTCCGAACACGGGCGGCGCGACAGTGGGGTTCGCGCAGGACTTCATCGGCGAAGCGGCGGCGCGCCCGACCGTCGGGCAAACCTGCGCCACCGTCTTCAAAGCGCTCGAGGGGACACCGGAGGCGACCGAGTGGTTCGGCGGCAAGGCTGACGAGAAAGCGTTGACCAACGCCTGGCAGGCGCTGGAGGTCAGTGAAGACCTGCCACGCCTGAAGGAGCAGTTGCCCGACATCTTTGCCGACCAGCTTGTGGCCTACTACGTGGCAGTGTATGCCGAGGTGAAAGCGCCCACCCCGGCAGAGATCCGGCTCGGCAGCGACGACGGGTTCAAACTCTGGCTCAACGGCGAACCGGTCGGCGGCCAGAACGCGTCACGCGGTGTCGGCATCGACACCGACCGGTTCACCGTCGAGTTCAAGCCCGGCCGGAACCTGATCCTGCTGAAGGTCATCCAGGGCGGCGGCCCCTCCGGTTGGTGCCTGCGCCTCACCGACGCACAAGGCCGACCGCTGCAGAACGTCGATCTCTGGCTCGGTGACTCAGTGACGCCGTGACTTGGTGACTCAGTGACCCTCGGTACCCGTTACGGCAAACATGTTGCTCGAAGCGCGCCGCCAAGGCGGCTAACCACATGCAGCCTTCTTCTCGGACCTGGCTCCGGAGCACACCATGACACTCCTGATCATCGCCGATGAGTTCCCCTACGAGACCGCACCGCCACCGGGCAAGGCTGACGTGCTTGTCGCCTGCGGCGACATCCCGGACCAGGTCATCCTCAAGACCGCGCAGGCGGCTGGCTGCGCAACGGTCCTGGCAGTCAAAGGCAACCACGACTTCAGTTCGTCCTTCCCCGCGCCCATCGTGGACCTGCACCTGCGCAGCCACACTTGGGGCGGACTGCGATTCGGCGGGTTCCAGGGCTGCTGGCGCTACAAGCCGAAGGGGAATTACCTCTACGACCAGGAGCGGGTCACGCGCTTGCTCGACTCGTTCGCGCCCGTCGACATCTTTGTGGCGCACAATTCACCGCGCGGCGTCCATGACAAGGAAGACGACGTGCACTACGGCTTCGACGCATTCAATGCCTACATCCAGCGCGCCCACCCGCGCCTGTTCCTGCACGGCCACCAGCACGTGAACAAAGAGACCCTGATCGACGGCACGCGCGTCGTGGGAGTGTTCGGCATCCAACGCGTTGAGATGTAGTCGGGCGCTCCCAATGCTACTGACGTTCTCGTCAACGTCACCGTATGGAGCGCGGTGGCAAGTCCGTCACGGGCGCGCGCGGCACCGCTTTGGCTGAGGCGCATTGCCCGCGCAACGAACTCCAGCCAAAGCGGCGTCGCCGGGCGCTCACTCGCCCTCTGCCGCCGCACTCCACATGCCACTGCCAATGGCCACGATTCGCCGCGAGGCCGCCAGCGGGGCTGCCGAGCACGACGGGCACGTAGCACAGAAGAACCTTGGTGGCATTGCGGGCGCCCCCCCCGTGCTCGGAGACGGCTCGCAAGCCCGTAGTACCCCACCGCCGCGACACCGCTTGACGAACCCGGTCGCGGGTAGCATGTTTCGGAAGCGTCGCTCTAGACGAAAGGATTGGGACAACGTGAGTTTCCGCCCCACGCGACTGGAGGTCATTGACGAGGTCCGCATGCCGCCGGACGTCGATGCGAAGGTCCGGCAGCTGCTGTGCGCCTGTTTCCCGCCCGATGTGCCGATCTTCTCGATCACCCGGCACTGGCACGGCAGCGCCCCGGCCTTCTCGGTGGTCATCCACGCCGACGACGTCGTCGTGGGCAATGTCGCGATCGTCATCCGCACCATCCGCGCGGGCACGGCGACGGTCACCGTGGCCGGCATTCAGAACATGGCGATCCGCCGCGAGTTTCGCGGCGCCGGTCTGGGCGCGCCCATGCTCGAGGCAGCCATGCGCGAAGCCGTGCGGCGCGAAGTCCAATTCGGCCTGCTCTTCTGCGTCCCAGGTTTGGAGCGGTACTACGCGCAGTTCGGGTGGACACGCCGCGACGTGGACACACGCATGGACTACGACCGGCAGCAGAACATCCCCATCCCCGGCAAGAACATCTGCATGGTCAACACCCTCGGAGACGAACCATTCCCCGAAGGTGACCTGCACCTGCAGGGGCCGGACTGGTAGAGAAGTGACGGAAGGTTTCAGGTTTTAGCCACGTGCCCCGAACTTGCCACGGCAGAACAAGCGAGGACCAGGGGCCGGGTGTGGCCCCTCCGCCACGCCGGCGTCACCGCGGAAGGCGCGCTGGATTCATTCCGCCGTTCTGATCCCGCAGGACGGGATCAGAGCGGCGGACGGCCTCGCATCGGGAATCGGGAGGACGTCCGGCTCGGGGGATGTCCGCCCGATTCCCGATGCAACTCCGAGGGGTTCCAAGGGGAGTCAAGGACGCCCCTTGGTCGGGGGCACGGGGGCGAAAAGCCCCCGGCGAACCATCACCTCGGGACAGAAGCATAACATCACGGACCAAGTATTCCCGCAGGAGTCCCAACCATGATGACTGGCAAAGAATGCGTCTCCGCGGTGCTGTCGCGTCGCAAGGCCGACCGTGTCCCGCTCGGGTTCTACCTGGTCGACTGCGACACGATCGGCAGCGTGATCGGCCGGAAAACGCTCGTCCGCGACACGATAGGGCAACGCCTGGCGCTGGCGGCTGGGCGCCGCGACGAAGTGGTCGAGGCCATGAAGAAGGACGTGGTCGAGTTCTACCGCAAGATCGACTGCGCCGACCTCATTGTTCCCAAAGAGGGCGGGCTCGTGGCGCCAAAGAACTACGAGCCGGAGAAGCTGCGCCGCATCGACGACGAGACGTACGAGGACGGACACAAGCGCGTCTGGAAGATCTCACGCCTCGAGAACGCCATGCTCTGCGTGCACGACCCGACGCAACGCACGGAATTCAAGGTCGAGGACTTCCCCATGCCGACCGCCGTGACGCCGCCCGACCCGTCCGTCTTCGAAGTGCTCGATCACATCGTCGCGGAACTCGGATCGGACCGCTACATCTGCAGCTACAACCACATCACCGCGCTGTCGCGGCCCGGCGGGTTCGAGACCGGACTGATGCTGTACGCGCTGCAACCGGAGGTCATCCACGCCTGCAACCGCCAGAGCGTCGCGTACCAGAACGCCAACGATGCCCACTACGTGCGCCCCGGCACGGACGGCATCTTTGTCGAGCAGGACATGGCCGGGAACAACGGCCCGTTCGTCTCGCCGGACATGTTCCGCGAGATGTGCCAGCCCTACTTCAAGGAACGCATTCAGCGTCTGAAGACGTTCCGCGAACACGTGCTCTTCCACAACTGCGGCATGAACATCCCGCTCGTCGACATGTTCATCGAGGCCGGGGTCACCTGCTACCAATCGCTGCAGACCACCGCCGGCATGGAGATCGGCAAACTCAAGCGCATGTTCGGCGATCGCCTCGTGTTCTGGGGCGGCATGCCGGTCGAGTCGCTGATTGCCGGCACGCCGGAGGACGTCCGATGCGACGTGCGCACCGCCATGGAGCGCGGCGGGCCCGGCGGCGGCTTCATCCTCGGCCCCAGCCACTCCATCGCCTACGGCACAAAGTACGACAACTTCATGGCCATGCTCGACGAGTACACAAAACTCCGCGACAAATGGAGCTGAGCCGGGGCGCGGGGAGTGTTCAGTGTTCAGTGTTCAGTGTTCAGTGGTGGAATGGTGTAAGGGGGGGGCAACGACGGCTTCCTCTGGAGCGTCCGCGTCCTCGCGGGCGTACCGCACGCCACCCGACAGACCCCACCGGCGACGCGCCGGTGTCACCACGCCGTTTCCAGCGAGGTCCTGCGGATCACCTGGCTCGCGGGGTACCGCCACGCCCCGAAGGCTGCCGGCGAGTGGGTGGCGTCCCGTACCGCACCATTCGCTCAAGGAACCGAAGCGGCACTCAGCGGGGCCATCGACAATCCCGGCACGCATGGCGTCCATTGCGATGTAGCAACGGCACTCCCACATCGCCGTGTCCTGGTCGAGGGGGTGCTCTTGAAGCGGTCCGCCCTGAACGTGCTGCGGCGGCGCCAGACTCGAGAGCATGTTGCCGGCCCCGCCCAACGCCGCTATCTTGCTCCGAAAGAGAGGAGACGCTCGTGAAATCCCTGAGCATCGTCGGTTGCGGCAACGTTGGGCGAACATTCCTGCGGCTCTGGACTGAGCGTGGCATCGTAGAGGTGCGACAGGTACTGGACCGGTCCGTGGAGCGTGCGGCTGAGGCCGTTGCATTCATCGGGGCCGGGGAAGTCGCCGGTTCTTTCGATGAACTCACGCCCGCCGATTTTCTGATGATCGCCACACCCGACGACGCGATCGCCGACTGCTCGGCACGGCTGGCAGACGCCTTGGGCGACGGACTGCGAACCTGCGTCGTCTTCCATTGCAGCGGCTGCCTGGCCGCCTCGGATGTACTGGCAGACGTCGCGGCAAGGGGAGCCGCAACGGGAAGCATGCACCCCATCAAGAGCTTCGCCAATCCCGAGAAGGACGTCGGCGGCCTTGCGGGGACCTACTGCACCGTGGAAGGTTCCGAGACGGCGACTCGGGAACTGAAGACGCTCCTCGACGCGCTCGGCGCCCGCGTCCTCGACGTCTCCCCGGAGTCCAAAATCATCTACCATGCGGCGGCGGTCTTCGCATGTAACTATGTGACCGCGCTCATGGAGGTCAGCCTGCGCTGCTTCGAGAAAGCCGGCATATCCAGAGAAACCGCCCTCCAAGTTCTGCAGCCGATTGTGGACGGCACGGTTCGGAATGTCTTTGCGCTCGGCCCCGCGCAGGCACTCACGGGCCCGATCGCCAGGGGGGATGCCGGGGTGATACGGGCGCATCACGAGGCGCTGGCTGAGTGGAATGGCGAGGTGGCGGATCTCTACAAGCAACTCGGCTTGGTCGCCTTGGAGCTCTCCAGGCAGCAGGGCAATGCCACGCCCGACAGCCTGCGCGAAATCGCCGAGATCCTGCGGGCATAGCCAGCCCCACCACCACCAATGCAGATAACTCGCATTTGGAATTTCGTTGTCATAATATTAGACATTGCCGTACAACATGTTACAGTACAATCATCAGGACCGTTCGGTGTTGCCGGCAAGGCGCTGTCTCGGTGCTGGATGACCGTGCCGTTCGTCCCCAACAGGGACGCGCATGTCGAGCCCAGGGCCGAACGACCCTGGGTCTTGTGACCCTCCCCCTCCCCGACCCGTCCCTGAAGGGGACGAACGTGCGGACCGCCTCGTGCACGTCACCGTGGCTCGGCTTGCAGCACCCCTTCAGGGTGCAATCGGGTTCGGGCATGCCGGATCCCAGGGTTTGGCAACCCTGGGCTAGACATGCGTGTCGCCCTTGGCGACAAGGCGAGGGGGCGGGATTCCCACCGCACCGCACAGGAATCCGAAATGCAAAATGTGAGTCAGTAGCATTGAGCGGGTCATCACCGCGCCAGTTCGGCGGCAACGAGTCTTTCCAGTCCACTGCGCACCGGGACGGTGCCGGCGCAGGCGATCTTGCCGTTCACCACCACCATCGGCGTCAGCACCGCGCCGTACCGTGCGCACTCCGCATCCTCGGTCGACACCACGCGCACCGTGACCCGACCAGGCAACGCCTCGGCCACGGCCTGCAGCACCGCCACGGTGTCCTGGCACCGACGGCAAGGCGGTTCGGACCGGATCAGGAGCAGTTCCACAGGTTGTCGTGCGGCTTCACTCGACACCGATCGTTCCCCCTGTGAAGCACGGGCAGTCGTCGTCGCACACCCCGATCTGCTCGGGGGACGTCACCAATCGCACCCGTTCGACGGTTTCCTGCAGCAGATGCGCGACAAACTCGGCGTCCTGCAGGCTTGTGGTCGGCCCGGTCGAGACGCGGATCGAGCACAGCGCCGCCACGTTGCTGAGGCCCATGGCACGCAGCACGCGTGACGGTTCCTGGGCGTGGCTCGCGCAGGCCGAGCCCAGGCCCACGCAGACGCCCTGCACACTCAGAGCCAACACCACGCTAAAGGCGTCCGCGTACAAACAGCACAGGTTCGTCGTGTTCGGGAGGCGCTCCGTCGGGTGCCCGTTCATGCGGGTCATGGGGATCTTCCGTGCCAGGTCGTCGAACACAGCCCGAGTCCGCAGGCAGGCGGCCCGGTTCGCGTCCAAGTCGCGCAACGCCACTTCCGCCGCCTTGCCGAGCGCGACGATCCCGGGCACGTTCTCGGTCCCCGCACGCAGACCGTGCTCCTGACGCCCGCCCTGCTGCGCCCACTCCAGCCCGCTCGCGTCCCGCACGTACAACGCGCCGGCCCCCTTCATGCCGCCAAACTTGTGCGCCGACACCGAGTAGAGATCACAGCCGATGGCACTGACGTCGACGGCGACTCGCCCGGCAGCCTGAACGCCGTCCACATGCGACAGGACCCCGTGACGCCGCGCCAACTCGGCGATCGCCCCGACCGGTTGCAGCGTCCCTGTCTCGTTGTTGGCGTGCATGACGCTGACCAGGAGCGTGTCCGACCGGAACGCCGCCGCCACCTGCTCCGGGTCGACGCGCCCGGTCGAGTCCACCGGCACCTGCGTCAGGTCCGCGCCGTGCTGCTGCCGCAACCACTCGCAGGTCGCCAATACGCTGGGATGCTCGACGGCGCTGATCACCAAGTGCCGGCGACCGGCGGCAGCGCCGCTGAAGAATGCGCCCTTGAGCGCCAGGTTATTCGCCTCCGTGCCGCCGCTGGTGAACACGAGCTGCTTCGGCGCGCACCCCAGCAGCAGCGCCGTCTGCCGACGGGACTGCTCCACCGCATCGAACGCGTCGCGGCCAAGCACGTACGGCGCAGACGGATTGCCGAACCGCGAGGTGAGAAACGGCAGAATAACGTCCGCCACCTCCGGGTGTACCGGCCCGGTGGCGTTCCAGTCAAGATAGATTCGGCGGTCCAGTGGCATTGCAGAGGTTTCAGGTGTCAGGTGTCAGGTGTCAGGTGTCAGGTGTCAGGTGTCAGGTGTCAGGTGTCAGGAATGCACACACACTCTCACACTCACACACCATTGACCATCCTCTATTCACGACTCCGCTGTCCCTTGCGGCGGTTCACTTAAACTCGCAACTGCACAGGTAACTGCCCCAGGTCGAGCCGAAGAAACACCCCGCGAGCGCGGCCAGGAGCACCACCAGGCTAACATAGCAGAAGGTCCGCTTTGGCCCAATCTCGCGGGCCAGAATCACCATGCCCGGCAGGCTGACTCCGGGCCCGGTGAGCAGGATCGCCATGCCCGGCCCGATCCCGGCCCCCATCACCTTCAGCAGCATCTTGACGAACGCCACTTCGGTCATGATCGGGAAGTACATCAACGCGCCGAATGCCGCTGCCAGCAGGTTCACGCCGGGCGAGTTGCCGCCCGCCAGCCACTGGCCGGCGCTCAATGGCACCTTCTGCGCCAGCCACCCGATGGCGAGCACGAACGGAATCAGGATCGGAATGATCTTCAGGATCAGCACCATTCCTTCCTTCAGCCAGCGCCGGCAGTAGTCGCGCTCAACACGCAACCAGGCGACCAGGCCCAAGGCCACGAGCAGCGGCAGCGTCAGGGCCGCCCGCCACCGCCAGGTTAGCTCGATGGAACCCAGGACCAGCAGCGCCAGGAGAAGAAGCACCATGCCGACGACCGGGCCGGGCCGCGGGCCCATGCTGACTGTCGGCGGCGCCGGGTCTCCCGGCCCGGCCCCCGCACGCCCGAACAGCCGGTGCATGACCAGGCCGATCACCACGGACATCACGGCCACGGCGACCACTCGCCATATGCCGATGCCAACGCCAATGACGCGGCAAGTGAAAACCATGCTGACCACGTTGATGGCAGGCCCGGCGAACAGGAACGTGAACGCCGGGCCGACACCGGCGCCGCTGCGCCAGATGCTGAGGAACAGCGGGATCACATTGCAGGAGCAGAGTGACAGCACGGTCCCCGCGCTCACGGACGCACCGTACGCCCGCCACGGCGGCGCGTTCGGCCCCAGGTGCCTCAGAATCAGGTGCCCGGGAACAAACACCTTGATAGCGGCCCCCAGGAAAAAGGCCGGCAGCATCACAATCACGATGGCCCAGCTCAACACGCAGCACGAGAAGATGTCCAAAACCCCATCAAGTGTCGCCGGGCTGAGTTCAAGGTCAACCTCAATAACACGGCCAGGCCCCGGCGCCAGCGCCGGCAGCCGCTTCTCGCTCACCGTGAAACCTTTGGCGATGACGCTGACGGTCAGCCCTTCGGACGTACCGCCGAACGCCGAGCGCTCGAACCGCAGGCTGTACGTGCCGTCCGGCTGCAGCGGCGCCTGCAGCGGCCGATACCGGTCATCCTCGGCCGGGCGCCGCAACTCAACAACCCCCTGGCGCACCGGCCCGCCGGAGAAGGCGCGCACCACCTTGCCGCGGACTTCGCACCCGCTCGCTGCGACATCGGACGATGCGGCGGCAAATCCGGCGCCGGTCACACCGACCAGCACCAGAAAGAGAACGAGCCGTTTCATTCTGCCGACTGCCTGCATCGCCATCCGTTCCGTAACGATAGCCATCTCGGCCGCGTCCGTGAGACTGCGGCAAGAAAGGACAGGAAGGTAGCACGACCGTGCACAGTTGTCGACCTTGGCCATCGACGTCACGGCGATGCGACATCCGCACAGACGGTGCGCTCACGCGTTCCTGGGTCAACCGCGAGGCCTGGCCCTATAGGGGTAGGAGCGGGGCATTGGGTTGCCCCGCCCCTCCCTCCGAACCGGACGGGC
>MHBL01000137.1 GCA_001803235.1 Lentisphaerae bacterium RIFOXYA12_64_32 | reverse complement strand
GGTCGTTGCCTGCACAGGCAAAGGAAGTGCGGAGGAATTTCTGGCGGCCAAGCACTAGTAGCATTGACCCTTCCCCCCCCCGATCCGCACGCGGCACTCAACATAGTGGTCGCTCTCTCATGCGAGACGGATCGGCAGACGAACGGTTCGAGCCAACACCCAACACCCAACACCCAACACCCAACACCCAACACCCAACACCCAACACCCAAACATGCAACTCCCAGCATGCAGTATGCGACATTGACGGCGGGAGAATGAGCTTCGAGACTCGTGACGCCACCCCAGGTTGTCAGATTGCCTCCCTCATTTGGGTGTTGCATGTTGCGTGTCTAACGTTCGACCGGAAGAGGATCATCGCCAGAGACGGACCGTGCCTGCTGCAGACGGAGTGCCACCGCCGAGGACGGCGGTAGGGTTTCACCCCATGCTGAGGTAGGGTTTCACCCCATACCAAGCGGGCCTGCCACGACCTATAGTCTTAGATGGTAAAGTGAAATGCTGAGGGTGGATCGTCACCGACGGTTACGGCAAGTGTCCATCGGCAGCGACTCCAGATTCAGTATACGGAAACAGGGCAAGGGCAAGCGGAAACAAAGAGAGGTCCGTCATGGAACACACGAGCAGTGAGAAGATTTCGGAAGCCTTGAAACTCCTCGAGGAGGCGGCGACGCAGAAGAAGGATGAACTGAAAGGCATCATGTCCGACAAGTACACGCATTTGAGGGACGCGATTGTAGAGACCGAGGGTAATCTGGCCACCTCGCTGGGCGATGCCCGGAAGCGCGCGGTCGCGGCGGCGGTTCATGCGAAGGACGTCAGCGTCGAAAAGGCCCGTGAGGTCGCCGCTAACGTGGACAAGAGCGTGCACGAGAACCCGTGGCCCTACATTGCGGGTGCGGGTGCCGTCGGGGTGTTGGTCGGTTTCATCCTCGGCCGGAATCGCAGGTAGCTTGACCTTGCTGCAAGAGCCCAAGAGCCGCGTACAACGCGGCCACCACAGCAATGAACGCAAGCTCAGGATCGGCTGTAGTGTCGGCCTTATAGGCCGATCCCCGGCCCTTTTGCAACAGGCTCTAGTGTGTCGTACGGCAAATTCGTTGTTTTATCGCCAAGTTGAAACCGCCGGTTTCGCTCTTAAGCATAATCCAATCAATTAAGCGGACGACACACTAGCTTCGATCGCGAGGCAGACACATGCTCAAGCAGATGCTCAAAGGAATTCTGTGGGGGATGGTGATCAGGCTGCTGGACAACTACCGGCGTCTGTCGACTCAACTGGTGAAGATCGAGGCGACGAAGTGCTACTTGCGCGGCGTGCAGATGGTCCGGTTATCGGTGGTCGGCCTGATGCTGATGGGGCTGGTGATCGGTCTGATCTGCGTGGGCGTCCTGTTGTTCCACGCGGGGCTGTTCATCCTGCTGCCCTGGAGCACGGAAACCAAGGCGGTTCTCGGTATTCTCCTCGGTGTCGGCTACGTGGCCTTTGGCTGTGTTGCGCTTCACGCCGCCATCGATGAGAAGATGTGGATGGAGAAGTCCGGCGCCGCCGACATGCTCAAAGACGCGATCCATCAGTCCAAGACGGACTGACCCGGCGGCCACGCGACCGCGGATGCGTTGATGTCTCGTTTGCTTCGACGCCGGGCCGCCGGAACCGCCCCCGTCGCGGATTCACGCGCACGGTAGGGTTTTACCCCATAGTACGCGGCTTCGCTACGGCGTACAGTTACCACAATGGCACAAAGCCAGCATGGCTGTCGGCGACTGCAGGAACCGCGGTGCGGTGTAGCCAGTGGGACGGCTGTGTCGTGTTGCTGCGGCTCTCGTGTTTTCCTGCGACATCACGGTCATCGCGAACGGGGCTGAGCAGACGGACGGCGTGCTTGAGTCATGTCGTGGCTCGCGCGGCATGGTGAAAGTTGGGCAACGATGAACATTCTTCTGATTTACCCTGAGTTTCCGGACACGTTCTGGAGTTTCAGGTACGCGCTGGAGTTCGTGGGCAAGCGTGCGGCGCACCCGCCCCTGGGCTTGCTGACCGTCGCGTCCATGCTGCCGAAGGACTGGTCGCTGCGTCTGGTGGACACCAATGTGTGCGGACTCAGGAAGCGCGACCTGGACTGGGCCGACGGCGCGTTCGTCAGCGCCATGGCGGTCCAGCGCGAGTCGGCGCGCCAGATCATCGGCCGCTGCCGCGAGGCGGGACTGCTCATCGTTGCCGGCGGCCCGCTGTTCACCTCCGAACACGCGCAGTTCGACGGCGTGGATCATTTCGTTCTGAACGAGGCGGAATTGACGCTGCCGGGGTTCCTCGCAGACCTGGCGCAGGGCCGAGCGCGGCGCGTCTACGCGTCCGACCAGTTCGCCGACCTGCACCAAACGCCCAGCCCCAAGTGGGACCTGCTGGACTTGCGACGCTACGCCAGTATGAGCATCCAGTTCTGTCGCGGTTGTCCGTTCAACTGCGATTTCTGCACCGTCACCGCGCTGTTGGGTCACCGCGTCCGCATGAAGACCTCGCGCCAGATCATTGCCGAGCTGGACGGCCTCTACGCGCTGGGGTGGCGCGAGGAGGTGTTCTTCGTCGACGACAACTTCATCGGCAACAAGGAGTTCCTGAAGACCGACCTGCTGCCGACTCTGATCGCCTGGCGGAAGGGCAAACGCGGAATCACGTTCTACACCGAGGCGTCCATCAATCTGGCCGAGGACGAGCCGCTGATGGAGATGATGGTCGAGGCGGGATTCAACCGGGTCTTCGTCGGCATCGAGACCCCGGACGAGAACTGCCTGACCGAATGCCGGAAACTCCAGAACCGGAACCGCGACCTGCTGGCGGACGTGAAGCGCATGCAGCGCATCGGGCTCGAAGTGCAGGGCGGGTTCATCGTCGGGTTTGACCATGATCACCCGTCCATTTTCCAGAGGCAGATCGATTTCATCCAGACCAGCGGCATCGCCACCGCCATGGTCGGTCTGCTGCAGGCCCCGCCGGGAACGCGACTGTACGAGCGTCTGAAGAAGGAGGGGCGCCTCCGCGGGGAATCGTCGGGCGACAACGTGGACGGCACCACCAACTTCCTGCCAACCATGGACGCTGACGTGTTGCGGCAAGGCTACCGGCGGATCCTGGAGCACATCTACGCCCCGGAGCACTACTACCAGCGCCTCAGGACGTACCTGCACAACTGCAAACCGTCCAAAGTCAGGGGCCGCATCCGGCTGTCGGACCTCTATGCCTACGTCCGCGCCCTCTGGCAGCTCGGGATTGTCGGGCGCGAGCGGTTTCACTATTGGCGGCTGTTGCTGTGGGCGCAGTTCCTGCACCCCCGGCTCCTGCACAAGGCCGTGACGCTGGCCATCTACGGCTACCATTTCCGGAAAATGTGCGACCGCCACGTTGCGTGATGTATGCCGCACCGGCGGCAGCCGCCGGGGAGCTTGGAACGGCGCATGTCGCTGCGGTGGCGGCGGGCAGGGACGACGCACATGCCCCAACCGGCGGAACGGAGACATCCAGGAGAACGGTCATGACGCTGTGTCCCATCGCATTGCTGGTCGGCTGCAAGAAATGTGCGGTGTTCGCAATCTGTCCGCTGAAAAGTGTGATCGGCGACTACGGGAAGCCGGAGGACGCCCCATCCAAGCCGAACGCCGGCAAAGAGCCGGGCGGCCCGAAGCCGGCGAAATAGCGTTCGGTGCGATTGGCCTGTTGGGGTGAGAATCGGAAGTAGGGCAAGGCTCCAGCCTTGCCGTTTCCTCGCGGCGCCTTTGCCCGGCATGGCTGAGCAAGACGGGAGCCTTGCTCTATTGCCTCCGCGCCCTTGCTGCGCAGGTCGCGGAATAGTACGGAATTGCAGGACCCGAGGTAAGCCATGTATGACGATGCTGAAAACTCGGGGGCCGATGCGAATCGTGCTGCCGGTGCGGGCGCTGATTCCGCGGCGGCGGATCCGGGCACACTCCATGCCAGCCTGGCCGCACAGAAGGACCAGTACCTGCGGCTCGTCGCCGACTTTCAGAATTTCCGGAAGCGCACTCAACGGGACTCCACGCAACAAGCCGCGGCAGAGAAGGATGCGTTCATTCACGACCTGCTGCCGGTTGTCGACAATCTCGAACGTGCCCTTGCCGCCGAGCCGATGAATCGCGGTGTGGCGATGGCGTTGCAGCAATTGGGCCAACTCCTCCACCGCCACGGCATAGAGGCCGCAGACGACGCGGGGCAGCCCTTCGATGCGCACCGGCAAGAGGCTGTCTTTGTGCGGCACGATCTCACGCAGCCCGATCAGGGCGTCCTCGAAGTCTCCGAGCGTGGTTACTGCCGCGGCGACCAGGTTTTTCGCGTGGCCAAGGTCATTGTGAACGATCTGGCGCATTCGCCCGGAGCCGGCAATGCCCGTTGAATTCAAGAACTACTATGACGTTCTGGGCGTGGCGCGAACCGCGACTGACGCGGAGATCAAGCAGGCGTTCCGCAAGTTGGCCCGGCAATACCACCCCGATGTCGCCAAGAACAAAGACAAAGCGGCGGCCGAGCGAAAGTTCAAGGAAGTCAACGAGGCCAACGAGGTACTCAGCGACCCGGACAAACGGCGAAAGTATGATGAGCTGGGAGCGAACTGGAACCGTCCTGACCGGCAGGCATCGCAACCGAGGGGTGGATTTGATCAGGGGTTCGAAGCGGCTTCCGAATTCCATTTCGACGGCACGGGCTTCAGCGATTTCTTCGAGCAGTTCTTTGGCAGTCGCGGGCGCCCGTCCGGTGGTTTCGGCCGAGCAGGACGGTATGGCATGGGAGGCGAGCCAACCGCCCAACGCGGCCAGGACATCGAGGGCGATATCCTGGTGACGCTGGACGAAGTCCTGCACGGCTCGACGCGCACCATCCGGCTGCAGCGTGTCGAGCCGCGGACCGGGCAATCGACATTCCAGACCCTGCAGGTGAAAATCCCGCCCGGCGTGCGGGAGGCGCAACTGATCCGCCTTGCGGGAAAAGGCCAGGACGGCATTGGCGGGGGCGACTCGGGACACCTGTATCTGCGCGTCAAGTTCGCCAAACACCCCGACTTCCGTGTGCGTGGCGCCGACCTGTACTGCGATCTGGAACTGGCACCGTGGGAAGCCGTGCTGGGCGCCACGGTCCAGATCCCAACTCTTGACGGGATGGTGGCCTTGAGTATCCCGGCGGGCACGGTGGCTGAACGGCAATTCCGGTTGCGCGGCAAGGGCCTGCCTGCGGGCGACACAACGCGCAGCGACCTGTATGCCATCGTCTCCATCCAGGTCCCGGCGCAGCCGACACCGGAACAAAAGGCCCTGTGGGAGCAGTTGGCGACAAAATCGACGTTCAACCCGAGGAAGACCCCATGAGCAGGCAATTTGCACCGGACCTGCAATCGCCCGTTGCACTTGAGCTGTTCCAGCCGCAACCGGACGTTCTCTACAGCCTCGACGTGGCGGCGCATCTCGCGGGCGTTTCCCGCCGTTCCATTCTGATCTACTGTCGCGCCGGTCTCGTGCGGCCGGTGCTTCAGGGACCGTATGGGGTGATGGCATTCACCGAAGAGGCGATCGTTACGGTTCGACGCATCGAACGGTTGCGGACCGTTCACGGCATGGATCTGGCCTGCATCAAAACCATGTTCGACCTGCTCGATGAAGTGGCACGCCTGCGCGCCGAACTACGCTTCTGGCGTGACCGTTGAAAACGGCCTGTGCCCACGCCCTGACCGCGTGCGGCCGGCCCAGGTTGCTGGGCGTGTCCCGCCGAGTGCGCGGTAGGGTTTCACCCCATAGAGTGGTAGGGTTTTACCCCATAGCGGGAAGTCCAGGTCCGCCCTATAGTGGCTTCAATGACAAACCTGATGCCAGGCAGACTGGCAGGGTCGGTCTGATTGCGGTCCGGGACCGGATGGCGCAGTCCGTGTCGGGCTCGGCGCAGGGCCGAGCATCGCGTGGCGGGTGGATGGTCGTGGGAAAGTCCGCCCGGATGTTCGCGAGACGCTCACGCTCCAAACCGTCCGGACTCCGGAACTCCCGGGGCCCTTGGAAACCCGCCAGACACTTTGGATTAGGAGCGGAACTAGTGCGCCCGGAGGCACTAGGGGGAGAAACCCAAGGAGATCCGGCATGTTCAGGCACCCCGTCCGCTCCGGAATCGCTTTCCTGATCCTCGGCCTGGCCGCCGGCTGTGTGACTGGCCCCGAGCGCATTCAAGCGACCCGCACGCAGTACAATGTCGTGCTTCAGCAGACAGCCAACGAGCAAATGCTTCTGAACCTGGTGCGGTTGCGATACCACGAGCCGGTCCTGTTCCTCGAAGTGAGTTCCCTCACATCCAGCTTCAGCCTCGGCGCCAACGCCAGCGCCAGCGCCTTCCTGCCGAAAAAGGCCCCCAACAGCTTCGGCCTGGGCGCGGGCGCCAGCCTGGCGGAGTACCCCAGCGTCTCCTACACGCCGCTGCAGGGCGAACAGTACGCGACCCGCGTGCTGACCGAGGTCGACATGAGTATGTTCACCCGTCTGTACCACGCGGGCTGGAACCTCGAACTGCTCATGCGCGTGCTGACCGAACGCATCGCGGACATGGATAACAAACCCGGCCCGACTGAGGCCGTCGGAACTCGGACGCCCTACGGACGCTTCCTCGACCTAGCCAAGTCCATGCGTAATCTGCAGGAGCGCGGCAGTCTGGCGTTCATCGTGCTGCCCGGTGAAGATGTCGTGCTTTCCGACCATGTGCCTGCCGAAGACGTAAAGACCGGAGCGATCATCGCCGGCGACAAGGAAGGTTATAGGTACGTCCCGGGCAAGGACGGCAAGTACGAACTGCGCAAGTCCGGCCCGCCGATGCTGGTCATGGAAATGCGTTGCCGCGACCCGGCCGAAGCTGTGCACCTGGCCGAGTTGCTCGATATCCGCCCCCCCGGGACCACGACCGAAGCGCCCCTTGTGCTGCGTGTCCGCCTGATCCACTACACGGACGTGGCAAGTGAGAACCCGAACTCAGGCCTGCCGCAGGTGCCCATTCGCCTGCGCAGTATGCTCGACGTGCTGTTCTACGTGGCCCAGGCTGTCGATGTCCCCGCGCGAGACGTGAAACGCGGCGTGGTCAAGGTCAGCCACGACGAGGCGGGAAATGCCATCGACAGGCGCGAGTACCTGAAGGACACGCTGAGCGTCTCCAGCGGGCTGCTAAAGCCCGGCTCAGCCAGCGTCAGCGTCGCCTACCGTGGTCACTGGTTCTACATCGACGATGCAGACCTGGCGTCAAAGGACACGTTCGCCCTGCTCGGGATCGTGTTCGCCATCCAGTCCGGCGACGTGAAGATGTCCCAACCCGTCCTCACCATTCCGGTTATACAATAGCGGCGGAGCGTTCGCCGCACAGGAATCCGGACGGGCGGCTCACACCAGAACAGATCAAGAAGTACAAGTCGGAGATGATGAGGTGCGATGCGCGGCATCGTGCTTCATGGCTGACGTAGCCGGCAGATGACGGACGGCCCTTAGGGGCGTCGGGCGTCCCGCTGCTCGGTGGGTGTCTTCTTTGTTCGGAAGGCGGGTAAGCGGCTTCGCAACCATGCCAGGGAATTGCCATGCGCCATGTACCTGCCATCCTCATCTTCTGCATACTGGGGTTGCCGTTGCTCAGCGGCCCCGGCCGCGCCGCCAGCATCGAGATCATGAGCCGCGACACGGTCGGCCAACCCGGCCAGGCCGACAGCTGCACTGCCCGTGGCGGCACGGAGATGCGTTCGGCGAGTGTACTCGATGACGGGACCGTGTTCTTTCTGTCCCTTGCGCCGTTGGCCGTGGCCGATACGAACAGCGTGGCCGACTACTACCGTCGAACCGCGGCAGGCGCAATCGCCGCAGTGGACCTGCCTGGCGCTGTCGCCACCGGGAATTGCTTCTGGGGCTGCGTCGATGCCGCCGGTACCGCGCTCTACGTCTTCCGCCAGTACCCCGATCCTTTCCAGTTCGATCTGCAGTTCGGCACTCTGGCGGGCAAGAGCTCGCTGGGCGTGCGAACGGACATCCGCGGTGCGGACTTCGCGGGGCAGGGCGGCTACGCCGTGTACGAGCGCAGCGTTGGTGGCGTCAGTCATCTGTTTTTTCATGACCTCACCAGTGTGCCGCACACCGAAAGCCAGTTCACCGCCGCCACAAACGGCGACAACCGCAGTCCGGCCATTTCCGCGGATGGCAGCAGGATTGTCTTCTACTCCGCCGCCTCCAACGTCATTCCCGGCGACACCAACGGCGTTGCTGACGTGTTCGGCTATGACCGTGCAAGCGGCGAATTCACGCTGATCTCGCAACGACGGAACAATCTCGTCAACGCTGACGCCGTGACCCCAGGCATCTCCGCGGACGGGCAGGCCATCTGCTTCGTCAGCGCCGATGACAGCTTCGTGACCGGTGACGCGAATACGAAGGCGGACGTGTTCGTGTCCCAAGGCGGACGTATCGAGCGGTGCTCCGTTGCCTCGAACGGAACGGAAGCCAACGAGGACTCGGGTTCTCCCATGCTGAACAACAACGGTCGTTTTGTCGTGTTCGCCTCTCGCGCCAGCAATCTGGCGCCCGGCGTCGGGAACGCCTACTGGCAGGTCTTCGTTTACGACCGCGACGGCGGCGGGATCGAGGCGATCAGCGTGACTGGCGGCGGTGTGCCCGCCAACGCCCACTGCCTCATGCCGGATATCTCGCCCAACGGTCGCTACGTCACCTTCGTGAGCAAGGCGACCAATCTGATAAGCGGCGTTGATGGCACCTGGTACCAGGTTTTCCAGGCGGACCGTGGACCGGATTTCGCCAATCATCCGCCTTCGGTGCAATCCATCTCCCTGGCTGCCGTACAAGGCCAGACCATCCCGTTCACGTTGACTGCGGTTGACGCCGATAGCGACACGGTTGAGTTTGCGGTGGTCGGGTTGCCCGCGCACGGTACGCTGACGGACACTGACGGCGCCGCTCTGCTTTCCGGCCACGCCTACGGCGTTGAGACGTTTCCGTGGCAGTTCATCCCCGGCGATGGCAGCGTATTTACCGACAGCTTCACGTTCCGAGCCACGGACGGCAAGACTGCGTCTGCCGACGCTATTGCGCATATCCGGATGGTGGACCCGAACTTCGGGGCGATTACTCTGGTGAGTGTCGCCACGAACGGAACGCAGGGAACCGAGGATTCCTACCTGATGTATCTTGGACGCAGCGTCAGTGCGGATGGCAGTCTGGTGGCGTTCTGCTCGCCGGCGAACCTGGATCCAGCGGTCGACAATGATACGGGGTTCGCCGACATCTTCCTGCGCGATACGGTTTCAGGGTCCACCCGTCTTCTCACCCAGGACCTCGCCGCGACCAAGAACTCATACCGCTGCGTCCTGTCCGGCGACGGTCGAGTGGTCGTCTACTACACCGAGGACGGGAATGCCCTCATGCACCAAGATGTCGCGGATGGAGGCCATAGCGTCATCGCCAATATGGCTTCGTACCTGAGCAACTCGGGGCCCGGCATCTCGCACGACGGGCGCCGAGTGGTCTACGAGAAGGACGGGAAGGTTTACCTCTTCGACCAGGGCCAGGGAACGAGTGCTGAGGTCAGCGTGAACTCGCAGGGTGACAGCGCGAATGCAGCCTGTGGCGATGTGGCGATCTCCGCCGATGGCTGGATCGTTGCCTTCAGTTCGGCCGCGACCAATCTGGTGGACTCCAACCCGAGTGGCGTCCGGAGCGTGTATCTGCGCCTGCTGGCATACGGTGAAACGGTATTGGTGTCCACCACCGCGGCTGGACAGCGGGTCGAGAACCCTGTCAAGCCGACGCTGTCGCAAACCGGGCGGGATGTCGCGTTCCTCGCCGATGACGGAACCCCGAACGACGGCATCGGGACGTTGTGTGTGAAGAACATCGCCTCGGGCGAATTGCTGGAGCTTGCCGCGAACGTTTCGAACCCCACCCTCTCCGCGGATGGGCGATTCGTCTGCTATACAAGCGCTGGGGCGAATGGCAAGACACAACTCTACCGCTTGGACGTGCGCAGCGTCCCGGGTGGGGGGCGATTAGTCAGCAACGATGGGGACGGTCAGGAAGGCAATGGAAATACCTATCGCGGAGTCGTCTCGGCGACGGGGCGTTTCGTGGTTTTCGCCTCAGACGCGGCGAATCTGGTTCCTGGAGACGCGAACGGCAAGTGCGACATTTTCCTGAACGATTTTGGGATCTCCCATAACGATCTCCCTGTCCCCAGCGCAAGCAACACGGGCACCGATGAGGACTTGCCCCTGACCGGCGTGGCGCTCACCTACGCGGACAACGACGGCGACGACGTGTGGGTGGAACGTCTGTCCGGCCCTACGCATGCGGCGCACTTCTCGCTTCAGGGGATCCGGCCCGGCCAGGGATCCGTCACCTTTGACTACACCCCGACCGCGAACTGGTACGGCACGGACAGCTTCACGTATCGCTGCCGCGACGGCGCGGACTGGTCGGCGCCGGCCACTGCGACCATCACCGTGAACGCGGTGAACGACCTGCCGTCGTTTACGAAGGGCGCAAACCAGGCGGTGCTGGAGGATGCCGGAGCGCAGTCGGTAGCGGGCTGGGCGACGGCAATCGCGGACGGCGATCCCGAGACCGTGCAGGCGCTGACGTTCCATGTGACCACAAACTATGACGCGCTGTTCGCCGTGCTGCCGGCGGTGAACGCGGCAAACGGCGGCCTGACCTACACGCCGGCGGCGAATGCGAACGGCCTGGCGACAGTATCGGTGACGCTGACGGACGACGCGACGGCGGGCGGCGCGGCGCTGACGACCGCGGCGCAGACGTTCACGATCACGGTCACGGCGGTGAACGACCTGCCGTCGTTTGCGAAGGGCGCAAACCAGACGGTGCTGGAGGATGCCGGAGCGCAGTCGGTAGCGGGCTGGGCGACGGCAATCGCGGACGGCGATCCCGAGACCGTGCAGGCGCTGACGTTCCATGTGACCACAAACTATGACGCGCTGTTCGCCGTGCTGCCGGCGGTGAACGCGGCAAACGGCGGCCTGACCTACACGCCGGCGGCGAATGCGAAC
>MHBL01000136.1:53192-58438 GCA_001803235.1 Lentisphaerae bacterium RIFOXYA12_64_32 | reverse complement strand
CGAGTGTCGGGTGTCGAGTGTCGGGTGTCGGGTGTCGAGGGGGGGGGGGAGCTTCCCTGAACCCTGAACCCTCATTGTCACACACTTCCGCCGTTCACCCTTAACCTTCCACCCCCGATTGAGGTATTCCCCGTGCCAACCGGTTCTGTGGCCGTATATTACCCGTCTCGCTGCGGCGGTCGCAGCGTAAAGCAAGAAAAGACGACTTGAGCAATAAGCCTGGCAGGCCGCGAGCGGAAGTAGGGCATGGCTCCAGCCTTGCCGAATGCGTTTCCCTCCGGTGCGCCGTGTGGTTCGCGCGGTGCCGAGCAAGACTGCAAGGGTGGAGACTTGTTCTACAGCCGCGCCCAGCCGAAGGCGAAGACACGCACTGATCCTTATTGCACAGGTCGAAAAAGGCAAGGTGACGCATGAGTTCCGTACGAGTCCGTTTCGCACCGTCCCCGACCGGAAATGTGCACATTGGCAACATCCGGGCCGCTATCTTCAACTGGTTGTTCGCGCGGCACGAGGGCGGGAAGTTCCTGCTGCGTGTCGAGGACACGGACCTGGAGCGGTCGACGCCGGAAGCGGTGCGCACGCTGCTGGAGTCCATGCAGTGGCTGGGGCTGGACTACGACGAAGAGTCGATGTACCAGACCTCGCAGCTTGCGGCGCACCGGCAGGCGGCGGAGCGGCTCATTGCGGAGGGCAAGGCGTACCGGTCCGCCAAGGGCGGCACGGGCGAGGCGACGGTCTTCCGCATTCCGTGGGATGCCGAGCAGGTCCCGGGTGTGAGCGTGGTCGGGCCCGCTGAACTCGATGTGCACCAGGAGACGCCGGTGACCATCGACCGCCGCGGCGTGAACTACGCGCTGGTGTCGGCCAAGGGCAAGCCCATGCCGCAGGCGGCCTGTCTGGCCGGGTTTCGCGACCTCGAGATCTTCGACGCGCAGGGGACGAGTCTGTTCCGGCTCGCCGACCGCCTGAACGGCATTTGCGCCGGCACGGACTCGGCGGTGATCGAGCACGCTGCGAAACTGTGCTACACGCGCCGGCAGATCCAGTACACCGACATGGTCAAGGGCAACCTGGCCAAGCCGCTGGACAGCATGCAGGACCAGGTGATCGTGCGCAGCGACGGCGCGCCGGTGTTCCACCTCGCGAACGTCTGCGACGACATCGCGCAGGGCACGACGCACATTGTCCGCGGCGACGATCACGTCGAGAACACGTACCGGCACATCTTCCTGTTCCACGCGCTCGGCGCCACGCCGCCGCGGTATGCGCACCTGCCCATGATCGTCAACGCGCAGGGCAAGCCGTACAGCAAGCGCGACGGCGACGCGTACGTAGGCGATTTCCGCAGCAAAGGCTTCCTGGCCGAGGCGCTGTTCAACTATCTCACGCTGCTCGGTTGGTCGCCGGGCGAGGATCGCGAGAAGCTCACCCGTGCGGAGCTTATCAGCCTGTTTACGCTTGAGCGTTGCCAGAGCTCGTCGGCGCAGATGGACTTGCGTAAACTCACGAACCTGAACGGCCAGTACCTTGCCGAGATGGCGCCGGATGCGTTCGTCGCGCTGTGCCGCGAGCACGCCGCGGCGCTGCCGTGGTACGCCGGTGCGGACCCCGCATACTTCGATCGCGTGGCACGGCTCATGCAGTCCCGGACCAAGGTGTTCTCGCAGGTCAGCGAGTGGGACTGTCTGTTCGTTGACATCCCTGCCTACGACGAGAAGGCGGCGGCGAAGTTCCTCAAGGACGAGTCGGTGCGGCAAACTTTGGCGCGCGTGGCCGAGGCACTGAAGACCTGCACGTTCGACGTGGCCGGGATCGAAGCGGCCATCCACGCCGTCACCCAGGCTGCCCGCATAGAGCAGGGCCATTTCAACCAGCCGATCCGCGTCGCCGTCACCGGCCGCGCCGTCGGCGCCGGCCTGTACGAGACCCTCGAACTGCTCGGCCGCGACCGTACCCTGCGGCGCCTCGAGCACGCGCTCAGTCGGTAGGGGCAGGGGCCCGGAAGGGTTCGGGACTCAGCGAACCCGGACAGGGCAGGCCCGTCCCCTGCGGCGGGTCATCTCTGGGTCATCTCTGAGTGAGACTCGCGGCATCGCATCCAGACCGCCTGAAGGGGGGACCACGAACCTCGGACGCTTCATGCTTGTAGTCCAGCGTTCACGCGGTCTGGGTGGGACGTTGCCCAGGCGCCGAGACCGTCTCAAGACGAACCGGGGGTACGGGGGGCGGCGGCGGCGGATTTCCCCTCAACCCTCGACACCCGACACTCATCCCTGAACCCTGAGCCCCCGCCTCAGTACGTCCACGCCGCCGAGTCGGGCCGGCGCCAGAACGCGTCGGGGATCGCGCAGGGCTGTTTCAAGATCCGGCGCCGCGTCTCGAAAGGCCACGCCTCCGCGCACACCAAGTAGGGGCGGCCTGTCCTCAGGCCGCCCCCCCCGGCGTGGGGACACGCCGGGGGTACTCACCGCACGCGACGGTCACGGATCTTGAAACAGCCCTGGGGATCGCGCCGTTCGACGTGCAAGAAAGGCGATGAACGGATACGTTGAGCCTGTGGTTCATCCGCATGGCGGCTGGTGCCTGCGAGGGCCACAGGAGTCGGATGGGAGCGGGACAGGAGGCACGGTCATGTCAGCGGAGAAGCTTTGGTACCGGCAGCCGGCGAAGGAGTACATGGCTGGGTTGCCGATCGGGACGGGGCGGTTGGCGGCGATGATCCTGGGCACGGTCGCGCCGGAGCGCGTGGCGCTCAATCATGAATGGCTCTGGCGCGGCGAGAACCGGACGCGCGAGAATGCGAAGTCCGCACATCTCTTGCCCGAGGTGCGCGAGTTGCTGCTGGCGGGCAAGTACGAGGAAGGCACGATCAAGGGCAACGAAGCGTTTGGCGGGCCGGGCGGTGTCAGCGGTACGCCAAATCGTGTCGACCCGTACCAGCCGGCGGGTGACCTGCACTTCGTGCTCGAGCACGGCGAGGCAACCGACTATCGACGCGAACTCGATCTGGCAACCGGGTTGGTCACGGTCTCGTACACCGCGGACGGCACGCATTTCACGCGGCAGTACCTGGCGCACATTCCGAAAGACGTGATTCTGGTCCACATCGCGGCGGACCGGCCGTTCCACGGCGCGTTCTGGCTGGCGCGCAAGGATGACCCGCGGTGCTGCCTGCGGCACGAGACGACGGCGACCAGCCTGGCCATGGACGGACAGTTCGAGCAGGGGATCGCATTCCGGGTTCAGGCGCGGATCGAGACACGCAACGGCCAGGTCACGGCGGAGGGCAACCGGCTCGTGGTGCGCGGCGCGGATGAAGTCCTTGTCGCCATCAACATCGGGACGTCGGCGAAGACGGACTGCCCGGCCTGGGAGTGCCGCGCCCCGGCGTTCGCCGTCGCCGACTGGGACCGGCTGCTGCAGGGCCACACCGCGGCGTACCGCGAACTGTACCGCGGTCTGGAGATGCACCTCGACGTCCCGGATTCGGATCTGCCGACCGACGAACGGTTGCGGAGTGCGCGCGAACGCGGCGCTGACCCGCAACTGCCGCTGCTCTATTTCAACCTCGGCCGCTACCTGATGGTCGCGTCCACGGCCACGGGTGACCTGCCGCCGAACCTGCAGGGCAAATGGAACGAAGACCTGCAGCCGCCATGGCAGGCTGACTACCACCACGACGTCAACCTGCAGATGAACTACTGGCCGGCCGAGGCGGGAAACCTGGCGGCGTCGGCCGAGCCGCTGTTCCGGCACATCGAGAGGTTCGTGCCGCACGCCCGCAAGGCGGCGCAGGACCTGTACGGTTGCCGCGGCGTCTGGTACCCGATCCAGACCGACCCGTGGGGGCGGAGCACGGCTGAATCGCACGGCTGGGCCGTCTGGGTCGGCGCGGCGGCGTGGCTCGCACAGCACTTGTGGTGGCACTACGAGTACGGCCAGGACGTCGTCTTCCTCCGCGACCGCGCATACCCGTTCTTCAAGGACGTGGCGGAGTTCTACGAGTCGTACCTGATCGAGGATGCCCACGGCCAGCTCCTGGTCGTGCCGTCGCAGTCGCCGGAGAACCGCATCCCGCAGGGCGGCAAGCTGCCGGTGACGCTGTGCGTGTCAGCCACCATGGACATCGTTCTCATCCAGGACGTGCTCGAGCATGCCATCCGTGCCGCGGACCTGCTCGAGGTCGACGCGGACCGGCGCCGGACGTGGCAGTCGATCCTGGACCGGCTGCCGCCGCTCAAGGTCGGCCGGCACGGGCAGCTCCAGGAGTGGAACGAGGACTTCGACGAGGCGGAGCCCGGGCACCGGCATTTCTCGCACCTGATTGGACTGTACCCCGGCGACCAGCTCGATCCGGAGCGGACGCCGGAATTGTGGGCCGCCGCGCAGCGCTCACTCGAACGACGCCTGGTGCACTCGGGCGGTCACACCGGCTGGAGTCGCTCTTGGACGGCGTGCATGTTCGCGCGGCTCGGTGACCCGGTCAGGGCCTGGGAACATCTGGTGCATCTCATCACCGACTTCGCCACCGACTCATTGCTCGACTTGCACCCGCCGCGCATCTTCCAGATCGATGGCAACTTCGGCGGGACGGCGGCGGTCTTGGAGATGCTGCTCCAGAGCTACCACGAAGAACTGCACTTCCTGCCGGCGCTGCCGACGGCGTGGCCGAGCGGCCAGGTCCGCGGCCTGCGCGCCCGTGGCGGTTTCACCGTCGGCCTGGAGTGGCGCAACGGACGCCTGATCCGCGCGGAGATCGTGTCGAGCCAGACGCGCACGTGCACCATCCGCTGCGGCGCCGAGAAGCACGGGGTCCAGACCGCGGCGGGGAAGAGTATGAAGTGCGCGGTCGAGGGCAACCGTCTGATTTTCGACGCCCGGCGCGGCCAGCTCTACGTCGTGGCGCCTGCCGATGCCGGGAACGGGTGACTGGCTCGCGGGGTACCGCCACGCCACCGAAGGCAGCCCGCGAGACGCGGGCGCTCCAGGGGGAAGGCGGATCCAAGGAAGGCTCGCGGTCGGCCATTCGCACAGCGCCTGGCGCCGGTGGCTGGTTCAGGCCACGCGCGTCAGCTCAAGGGCGGTTGCCGTGCGTTTGCGTGCGCCATCAATGAGCAGGGACGCAAGGTTTGTAGTCCCGCGTTTACGCGGTCCGGGTTGTGCGCGTGGGGCCACGGTGAACAAGACCGCCTGAAGGGCGTGTCGATCTAGTGCGACAGCAAGCCTTCCAGAGTGGCGGGGGGGGG
>MHBL01000136.1:0-53115 GCA_001803235.1 Lentisphaerae bacterium RIFOXYA12_64_32 | reverse complement strand
CCGCATGCCGGACCGAGCCGGTCCGGCCACTTTGGGCGTGGTTGCGCATCTGAGGTGGTTAAATCAACGCGCCCTGAAGGCGGGACTACGAGCCTGGGCCGCCACTGCGTGTATGGCGCCCACACGTTCAAAGGCGATGCTGACCGGACCTCAGAGATGCACCTGCATCCCATCATCGGCAATGAACACGTGATCGCCGAGCACGGCCTGCGCCGCGGCGAGTGCGGCCTGCGGATCATCGAGGATTTCTCGTCCGTGGTGCGTGAAACCGAGCCGGCCGAAGGTCATGCCTGAGTCGCGGAGTTCGCGGCAGACGTTCGCCACGCCGTGGTGCCCGGTTTCCATCAGCAGCAGGTCGCAGCCCGGGATCAGGGCTGCGAAGTCCGCAAGCCCACGCACATCGCCGGAGAAGACCACGCTGCGGCCGCCGGCGTCGATGCGGAACGAGTACGACTCCCAGGACGCGCCATCGTCCGGCACGCCCAGGTGCAGGTTGTGCAGCGCGGTGACGCGGAACCCATTCCGATCGAAGGCAATGCCGTCGCGGGCGCGTTCCGGCTGCAGCTTGAAGTCGGTGCGGAACCCGCCTTCGGTCCCGGCCAGGACGGCCAGGATGCCGTCCCAGACGTCAAGCCGCGGGATGACGACCGGGATCGTGCGCCCCGCCAGGCGCTCCGCGCTCGGCTTGGAAATCGTGGTCAGTTTGCGCAGTGTCCACAACAGATTTGGGAGGCCGCCGATGTGGTCCATGTGCGTGTGCGAGATGAACACGGCCTGGGTGGCGGGCAGGTCCAGTCCGGCGAGGTGCGCGGTGTAGGAGCAACATTCTCCGGCGTCGAACCAGTACAGCCCCCCATCATGCTCGACCGTGAACGAGCAATGGTGGCGTCCGGGCATGGGCTCAGTGCCGCTGCAGGTGCCGAGAAATGTCAGTGTCATGGACATGTTCTTCAGTGCTCGCGGTTCGACAGTCGTGAGTTACCTGCCGAGCATCATACAGCATGGAAGCCGGCTTTCCCAGTGTTGTCCGGCATCATCCGACGGTGGAATGTAATGGCGTCGGCAAAGGGTGGAGCATAGCCCCCTGCCACCTTGCGTGGCAGGTGAACGGGTTCATCTTTGGTTACTACGCCGCACCGTGCCCCCTCTCTTCCCTTTCCCCCGTCCGACGGCGGCGGACGGGGGAAAGGGAAGAGAGGGGGGGCGTCTACTCTTGGTGGACGAACCCGATTCACCCGTGGCACAAGGCCACGGGGGTCTCACACATGGGCCAGCACGCCGTCGTTCCTCCCGCCACTGACGCTTCACGGCCGCTGCACTCTGTTGCGGGAACACGCCTTCAGATGTACATTGCATAGATTGATGTACAGCGTCTGCACGGGCGGTTACGCGTGCTGTCGATGCGTAGATGCAACACCCCGCCCGGCCCGGAGGGCCTCGCCATGAACGATGGTGTCAGAACCGTACCACGTCGCCCTCGTTTCACCTTGATCGAACTCCTCGTCGTCATTGCGATCATTGCGATCCTGGCCAGTCTGCTGCTGCCGGCCCTGGCCCTGGCCAAGGACAAGGCCCTCACGGCCGCTTGCGCCAACAAGGAGAAACAGATTCACACCATCTCGGAGATCTACTGCAACGAATGGGATGAGTGGCTGGCCCCTTGCCATTGGTCGATCATCGGTGGCGGCTGGGAAGAAGGCTACTGCTGGTTCGGTCACTTCTCCCCCTACGAACCGACGCTGTTCGCCAAACCGCAGTACCAGAACGGCAACGTCACGAGCAACCCGGACTGCCCGGGTATGCGTGACGAGGTCGGCATCGACGTGGGTTGGCGGTTGGTGGGCTACGACAGCCAGGAGTTCGGTGGCTACGGCTGGAATTGCTATGCTGGGTACAAGCACTACGTCGGCGGTGTGTCCTATGAGCGGGCGCGCCGGATGGAGTTCAAGCGCCCGGCGGAGACGCTGCTGTTCGTCGACAGCTATGAGTTCATGGTCTGGCAGAGCGAGTGGAATGACACGGTGACGCCGTATGTCGCCTGGCGGCACATGAACGGCGTGAATGTCTGCTTCTTCGACGGACATACCCGCTACATCAAGCGGGGGCCGTCGACGCTCGTCAACTGGACGAAGAATTGATCCGGCCGCGTCTCGAGCGCACGATCGCTGAGTCGAAATCCCGCCTGCGTGCCATTCCACCGCGAAGCTTCATGCCAAGGTGGAGGCCAGGTCTTCCGGCCTGGCCTGGCTCGGCCGCGTCGCTGCGTCGCGCCGGGTCAAGAGGCCCGGCGCCCACCTTTCGCGGACGCATCGCATTCCGCCCTTCAGGGCTGTTTCAAGATCTGGCGCCGCGTCTCGGAAGGCCACGCCTCCGCGCACACCAAGTGGGGACACGCCGGGGGACTCACCGCACGCGACAGTCACGAATCTTGAAACAGCCCTGTCCGCCCTTTCCTCCGCCTGGGTTTCGCGCCGTTCCGGCTGTAGATTACGCGCCGGTCAAGGAGACGGGTGTTGGTGTCGAGTGTCGGGGGGCGGGCGCTCTCAGCCCTGCGTTTAGGGGTTCCCCCTGACACCTGAACACTGAAACCTGAAACCTCCGCCCGCTGGGGCCGCAATCGTTTCGTGACACACAAACGGCATCGACAGAAGGACGCACTATGACGCTGCGTGCACTGCTCATCGGTTTAGCCGGGGCCCTGTTCATTGCCGGGCTCGGCTACGTGAATGACTGGGTTTTGATGCTGGAGAGCTTCACCAGCGGCAGCCTGCTGCCCGTGATCGTCCTGGGGTTGATGATCCTGGCGGTTCTGACCGTCAACCCGCTGCTCGTCCGGTGGCGTCCGAGCGCAGCGTTCCGTCCGGCGGAGATCGGCCTGATCGTGGTGCTGATGATGGCGGCCTGCAGTATCCCCGGGCGTGGCCTGATGGAGCAGTTCTGTCAGGTCGTCGCCATGCCGCACCACTGGAATCGCATCACGCCCGGATGGAAGGAGAACAAGCTTCTGGACTACGTCCCGCCCCGGGCGTTGGTCGATCCCGCGGACTACGATAACTCGGTCACGCGGTTCATCACCGGTTCTCCACAGCCCAGCAGTCGCGAGACGACCTGGCTCGAAGACCTCAGTCGGACGTGGGGGCAGGTGCCGTGGGCCGCCTGGCACGGGCCGTTCACCACGTGGCTGCCGCTCATTTTCCTGACCGCGATCGCCTCCACGTGCCTGGCCCTGATCGTGCACCGACAGTGGTCGAGCCACGAGTTCCTCAGCTACCCGATCGCCGATTTCATCTCGACCCTGACGAAACGCGAAGAGGGCAAGTCGTTTGCCAGCATCTTCAGCAACCGCCTGTTCTGGATCGGGTTTGGGGTCGTCTTCCTGATCCGCATCAACAACGGCCTGTACGTCTGGTTCCCGGACTACCTGATCCCGGTGCGGATGTCGTTTTCAATGTCCCCATTTGCGACCGTGTGGCCGTCGATTATGAAGGAGGAATGGGGGCCGGCACTGCTGAACGTGCAGGTCTTTCCGCTGGCGATAGCCTTCGCGTTCTTCATGAGTTCGGAGATTGCTTTCACGCTCGGGGTTTCGCAGTTTCTGTGGGTGCTGTTCGCCATTCCCATGGTCAATATGGGAATCAGCCTGGCGACGGATTACGGCAAAGGCGGTTGGTCAGGGTGGCAGCGCGCCGGCAGTTACGTGGCCCTGGGGCTGATGCTGCTGTACACCGGGCGGCATTACTACCGCGAACTGCTGGTGCGGGCGGTGCTGTTCTGGCGGCGGCACAAGCCCGAGGACACCAATGTCTGGGCCTGCCGCGTGCTCATCGTCGCCACCGTTCTTCTCGTGGTTCTGGTCAACCGGCTCGGCCTGGACTTCCCCTTTGCCGTGCTGACCGTACTGCTGATGCTGCTCGGGTTCGTCATGGTGTCGCGGATCAGTGCCGAGACGGGGCTGTTCTTCATTCAGCCGCGGTGGCAGCCGTTCGGCGTGCTCTTGGCCATGTTCGGCAGTTACGCCATGGATCCGCAGGCGATCATCATCTGCGCCCTGGTCGGTGTCGTGCTGTGCATTGACCAGAGTCAGGGGCTGATGCCCTACCTGATCAACGGCCTGAAGATCAGCGAGAATCTGAAGCTGACCCCGTCGCGCGTCGCCGGCGTGACGCTGGGCATGTACCTGGTCGCGGTCGTCGCGGCCATCGTCATTGCCCTGTGCGCCATCTACAACTTCGGCACGCCGACGCAGGCGAACTGGTCGTTCCAGCGCATTCCGAGCATGCCGTTCCTGGCTGGCCACGAGGAGTTGCTGCGGCTCAAGGCGTCGGGCCTTCTCGAGCAGGCGGAGCAATTGTCGTGGTACGAGAAGCTGGGCCGGATACACCCGAAGCCGAATTTCGTCTGGGCCGCCGGGTTCGGGTTCGTCATGGTGCTGGTCTTCAGCGTGCTGCGTCTGCGTCTGCCCTGGTGGCCGCTGCACCCGGTGCTGTTCCTGCTGTGGGCCACTTATCCCATGGCCTACATGTGCCACTCGTTTCTCATGGGCTGGATGATCAAGGAGGCGTCGGTCCGGTTCGGCGGGGCTCAGGTGTACCAGAAACTGCGGCCGCTGATGGTCGGGATCATTGCCGCCGAGATCATGGGCGCACTGGCCTTCATGATTGTCGGTGCCATCTACTTCGCGCATACCGGCCAACCCCCCGTTCCCTATCGGTACTTCCCGCGGTGACGCGAGCGGTGGCGCGGACCGTCCCGGACCGAGGTCCACGGCCGGGGACCGGCCGGCGAACTCTACTTCGGCGCGGGACACGCCGAGCCACGGGGACGGCCGTTCCGCAAACACAAGGCTCGCAGTATGCGCATCGCCCTGATCAACACCAACCGGATGCGGCCGCCGATCGCGCCGATCGGGCTCGAGTACGTGGCAGAGGCCATGCATGCCGCCGGGCATGACGTCGTCGTCCTTGACCTGTGCTGGGAAGACGACTGGCGTGCGGCCATGGTCCGGTTCTTCGCCGGCCCTGAGTTCGAACTGGTTGGGTTGACGCTGCGCAATACCGACGACTGCGGCGTGCTCAGTCGACAGTCGTTCCTCCCGGATTTTGCCGAGATGGTCCGCGAACTCCGCACCCGCACCGCGGCGCCGCTGGTGGTCGGCGGTGTCGGCTTTTCGGTCATGCCCGAGCGCGTGCTGGAGCGGGTCGGCGCGGACGTCGGCATCTGGGGCGAGGGCGAGTTCGCGCTGGCGGAGTTCGCACGCAGCCTGGAGACGGGCGGGGACGGGCGCGATGTCCCCGGTTTGATCTGGAAGCGCGACGGGGCGTGGGTGCGGAATCCGCCCACGTTCATTGACCTGGCGCAACTGCCGCGCATGACGCGGCGCTGGTTCGACAACCCGCGCTACTTCCGCGAGGGAGGGCAGGGCGGGTTCGAGACCAAGCGCGGTTGCCCCAATCCGTGCATCTACTGCGCCGACCCGGTCGCCAAGGGCCAGTTCGTGCGCCTGCGCCCGCCTGCTGCGGTGGCTGACGAGATCGAGTGCCTGCTGGCCTTGGGCGTGGACCACTTGCACACCTGCGACAGCGAGTTCAACCTAGTGGCGGAGCACGTCGCCGAGGTCTGCCGCGAGATGGTCCGCCGTGGACTCGGCGCGCGACTGCGCTGGTATGCGTACTGCGCACCCGTGCCGTTCGGACCTGACCTGGCCCGGTTGATGCGCGAGGCCGGTTGCGAGGGAATCAACTTCGGCGCCGACAGCGGCGATGCCGCCATGCTACGCCGCCTGCGCCGTGGCTACACGCCGGACGACATCGTCCGCGCCGTGGACGCCTGCCGCCTGGCCGGCATCACCACCATGCTCGATCTGCTGCTCGGCGCACCGGGCGAAACGCGGGCAAGCCTGGTCAATACCGTCCGGCTCATGAAACAGGCCGCGCCCGACCGGGTCGGCGTCAGCTTCGGCGTGCAGGTCTATCCCGGCACGGAACTCGCCGCCATGGTGCAGACGCCGGAACTGAAGGCAGGGGTGATCAGCGCCGGGGATGCCGATCTGCCGCCGGCTTTCATCGCACCGGCCGTGGCAGACGACGGTTACGCCATCCTGGACGCGGAGATCGCGGGGGACGAACGCTTCCTCTTCTTCGATCCGCGCCGCACCGACACGAACTACAACTACAACGCCAACCAGCGCCTTGTCGACGCCATCAAGGTCGGCCACCGCGGCGCCTACTGGGACATCCTCCGGCGGCTGGCGGCGGGGGGGTAGTGCTCCTTGGCGCCGCGCAACGCCACCATGTTCGTCGCCGCGGGTGCCATGGGTCACTGCGTCACAGAGTCATTGCGTCAACGGCCGGCCCGCGGCGGCGCAGCGCGTCCCCTCTCCCGAAACTGGCGCGCGGCAAGAGAGGCGCTTCGCGCCGTCGCTGTTCGGGTTCTGACTCAGTGACGCCGTGACGCGGCGTCGCCCCCCTCGACACCCGACACTCGCCCCCTTCCCTACAGCGGCAGGTCGCGTTTCTGCCAGATGATTCCGCCTGCCACTCCGGCCACCAGCAACAGCGCCAGCAGCACGCCCATATCGTCGAGGGGCCAGGCGTGTTCCCGGAAGATACGGACGCCATCAACGAACGCGAACAAGCTGACGTTGCGCAGGCTGTCCAGCAGCGGCCACCAGCCCGCGAAGACGAAGACGAAGTGGTTCAGGACCAGGAACGCCACGGTCAGCCCGACCGCCGTCGAGCGCCGGCGGAACGACGCGGCCGCCAGCAGCGCCACACCACCCACGGCGCTGGCCATCAGCCCGCCGGTCGCCGCCGTGCGGAAGAACGACATGAGCGGGATCGGCATGCCGAAGTCGAACAGGCGCGTGCCGGCGACCGTGCCGGCGAACATCACCAGCGTCAGCGCGAACATCCCAACCACGGTCGGCAACGCGGCACAGACGTAGACCTGCGTCTTTGTCGCGGGGCGGCTGAGGAGCAGTTCCATCGTGCCGCGCTGCACTTCGCCGGTCAGCAACCCGGTCGGAACGCCGACGGCATAGACCATGAACAGGACCAGGACCAGCGGGTGCTGGTATCCGATGGCGATCAACGCTGACGTGTTGCCGGGTTGCAGGATGTCGCCGCCGAACATGCCCTTGATGAACGACGGCAGCATCTCCAGCAGGCTCAGCAGCGCCCGGACCCGCTCGTTGTCGTGCATCGTCCCGCACACGGCGATCTGGAATACGAAGATCATGCCCGCAATGAGGCACCAGGCCGGCAGCGTCTGGCGCGTCCAGAACCGCAGCAGTGCGAACGGGAATGGCGGACGAAGGCGGCCATCGTTCATGGGGCCTCTCCCTCTGCCCGCCGACCTCTTCGGTTGCGGCTCAACCGCCTCGGGAGTATCCATTGGTCATTCCTGTTTCACGCCGACGTTGACACTGCTCGACCGCGGACTTGCGGACTGCGCCGGTGCGGTCGCATCGCCGTTGTAGTATTGCACGAACGCGTCCTCCAGCGACGCCTGCGGCGTGCTGATCCGTTCCACGGAATGCGTGGCGGCCCATCGCAGGACGCCGTCCGGACTGCCGTGGTACGCCAGGTGCAGCATTCGTCCCTCGGCGTGCAGCACGCGCAGGTTCGGCAGGCGGTCCAGGGGCGGCGCCGGGACCGGAGTCCCCTCGGCGAACCAGATCTTGAGCTGGTGCGAGCCCTCGCCTGCGATCCGGGCGATGGAGGCCAACTCGACGAGCCGGCCCTTGCGCAGAATCGCAGCCCGTTCGCACACTGCGGCCACCTCCGCGAGGTCGTGCGACGACAGCAGCACGGTTGCGCCGCCGTGTGCTGCTTCGCGGATGATGTCCCAGACCACCTGGCGAATCAGCGGGTCCAGGCTGCCGGTGGGTTCGTCCAGGATCAGCAGGTCCGGCGCGGTCTGAAACGCGAAGATCACACCGACCTTCTGGCGATTGCCCTTTGACAGATCCTCGACCGGCCGGTCCAAGTCCAGTTCGAGCCGCGTCGCCAGCTCCTCGCACCGCTGCCGGACCTGGCGACCAGCACCGCCGATCGCGGCCATGACCGCCAAAGCGCGCCGCGCCGTCAGGTTCGGCCAGATGCGGAAGTCGCCGGGCAGGTAGCCGATGCGGTCGTGCATGGTGGCCCGGCCCGGGCGAACGTCGACCCCGAACACGCGCGTCCGGCCGGAGGTGGGCGCGAGCATGCCCATGATGCAGCGGATCGTCGTCGTCTTCCCCGCACCGTTGGGGCCAAGGTAACCCAGCACCTCCCCCGGTTCGGCACTGAACGTCAAGTCCTCCACCCCGATGGTGGGACCGTACCGCTTGCTGAGTGAGATGACATCGAGGACTGGCATGGGGGGTGAGGTTTCAGGTGTCAGGTTTCGGGTGTCGGTTGTCACCGGCTTCCGGCGACGCGGCCGGCCATCTGGATGTGTTGCTCGTGTTGCTCGTGTTGCTCGTGTTGCTCGTGTTGCTCGTGTTGTGCGCCGCGACTGTGGCCCGGCCAGTCCGTTGGCCGGCGAGCGACATGCGGGTGTCAGGGCAGGCGCGTCTTTACTCGTATTCCTGAAACCTGACACCTCTTCTTCCGTCGCCCGCCTCACGCGCCCAGGCACTCTGCGCGCCAGTCCAGGAACGGCTTAGGGAGCCAGTCCTGCGGCGCGTTGCGCAGCAGTGCGAATGTTTCCTCCACCAGGGTCCGCGTGCGGATGCCGCGGATGGTGGCCGAACCGATCCTGCCGGTCTTGACCAGGCCGCGTTGGGCGAACAGCTCTCCCGTCGCCTCGCTGTTGTAGAACGGCCACAGCCCGGGCGCGCCGTAGTGCACCAGGCGCGCACTGAGGGCGTCCCGCCGCTCCGGTGCCGCCTGTGTGAGGCATTCGGCGACGATGCGGGCTTCGCAGTAGTGCTTCATCGTGCACACGCGCATCGTCACGCCGATGAAGCAGTACAGTGAGTTCCACTCGTACAAACGCCCCCATGGGCTGTCGTCGCTGAACGCCATCTCGCTCCACGGCGTGTGCAGGGGCTTGCACCTGTCGTGGCCGGCCGTCAACTCCGTTGCGCGGGCGCCGATGGCGCTGATGGCGTGCGAGAAGTGGTGACTGCGTACGCTGCGCGGGTCCTGCCGAAAGCCTTCCGACAGCGCGCCGACGTAGGAGGGCGACGTCTTGACGTCGAAGTCTTCCGGCTTCTGCAACGGTTCCTTGCCGTTGAACCAGAGTGTCGGCATGGCGACCGTGCCGCCGGGATCAACCGCGGCCAGTGCGCCGTCGATGACCGCGGTCGGCCCGCCCTCGACCTGGCCCATACTGCTCAGCGACCCGTGGTAGATCACCGTGTCGCCCGGCATGGCGCCGACGGCGCGGAAGCCGTCGGCCACCTCGCGTATGCCAACCTTGACGTTCGGATCGCCCTTTTCCGGTTCCATATAGCGCGTCCTTCTGTGGCTTGAATATCTCGACGAGACTCCCTCTGCCCACCGAAGATACAACGCGACCGCATTCGGTGCAATCCGGAATGGCGGGTCGCTGCCGCATGGCGGGACAGAGCGGTATGCCTGGCCCGACAACAGTGGCGCGGGACCTCCGGGACCGCGGTAGGGTGCTCGGGGCCGTCCCGGCCCGAGGTCCTCGGCCGGGGACTGGCCCGAGTCCCTCGCGTCGGTGCGGGACGCGCCGAGCCACGAGGCGGTGCACCTGTACGCCGCCGCCGCCTGCCGCTTGACCGTTCCCCTGTGCGGAACTACTGTCCTGTGTGCTCGATGGGCCTGGGTTGGGGCGACCACATTCCGTCGGACGACTCGGCGCGTCCACATCACACAGAGGAGGTTCTCGATGCTCACCGGACGATTCTGCTGGACGGGTTGGCTTGCGGGTGGCGCATTGTTCACCGCGGTTCTCGGCGCGAAAGCCGCTGGCGAACCCCAGACCCTAATGCTGGTGGATAACGGCAAGCCTGTCGCCACCTTGGTGCTGGCAGAAAAGCCCTCGCACATCGCCGCGTTCGCCGCGCAGGAACTGCAGTTGCACGTGCGCCGCATCACGGGCGTGGACCTACCGGTGGCCACCGATGCACAGCCGGTCACCGGTACGCGCATCCTTGTCGGTGAGAGTGCTGTGACGCGTGAACTCGGACTCAAGTCTGCGGACTTCGCAAGTCAGGAATATCTGGTCGGGTTCCGCCCGAACGCCCTGGTTCTCATGGGCAACGACAAGCCGGAACCGCCGCCGTCGAACGTCGCGGTCCGCGGCACACCGCAGCCCGTCGATGGCCGGTTCGGCCGCGCGCTGCGGTTCGACGGCAAGACCGCGCTGCGCGTGACCGCGCCCGGGTTCCGTGACGACGCCGGCACGCTCGAGTGCTGGGTGCGGCTGCCGAAGGACACGCCCGCACCGCCGGGCGCCGGGACGCTGCTGCGGCTCGACGGCGCAAACCCCTGGACCTACCACATCGTCGAGGCGGGGAACGGCGCGCGCAAGATCAAGTATGTGACCTATGACGGCAAGAACGGCACCGCCGTTGTGTCCGGTGACTTGGCGCCCGGCTGGCATCACATCGCCGCAACGCACAGCGTGGCCGACAAGAAGCTCGAACTGTTCATTGACGGCAAGAGCCAGGGCACGGCCGCGTTCAACCTTTCGACCTGCAAGAATGCCACGCTGCACATCGGCGGCATCGGGACCGACGCGCCGGACAAGCCGGTGGGCAACGCCTTCACCGGCGACCTGGACGAAGTCCGCATCTCCGAGACCGTGTTGACTGTGACCCCGGAGGGCCTCGCCGCGGCGCCGGACGTCGCCCCGGGCACAGCCCTGCTCCTGCGCCTGGACGAAGAGTCCGGGACCCCCGTCGACGTCAGCGGCCGGTTGCGTTCGGTCGCACTGCCCGGCGCCTATGACGCGCAGGGCACGTGCTACGCGGTGTATGACTTCCTCGAGAAATTCTGCGGTGCCCGCTGGTTTGCGCCCGGCGAAGTCGGGCTGGTCTGTCCGAGCGCACCGACACTGAAAGTGACCGGCCAGGATGTGCGGCGCGCACCGCGGTTCATCTTCCGCCAGGGCACGTACCTGCCTGTCTACGGGATCCTGAAAGCGCTGTGGAACAACCCGTCCGGGTACGACGTGCAGCTCTACGCGCGGCGCATGCGGCTGGGCGGTCAACCGTACGCGGCAAACCACTCGTTCTACGGCTTCTACGACCGGTTCTACGAGAAGAACCTCAAGAACGAAAGCCTGTTCGAGTCCGAGCACAAAGACTGGTTCGCGCAAGGCTACAGCGGCCAACCGCCGCAGATGTGCTTCACCAATCCCGGCTTCATCGGCCAAGTCGTTCAGGACGCCCGCGACTTCTACGACGGCAAGGGCGCGAAGGCCGGTGCGCAGGCGAATGGCGACTTCTTCGCGCTGGTGCCAATGGACAACAGTTCCTGGTGCAAGTGCCCGGCTTGCCAGGCGGAAATGGACGAGACTGAACGCGAGAACAAACATTTCTCCAACGGTATTGCCAGTGACTACGTGTTTGGTTTCGCGAACAAGGTTGCGAAAGAGATCCGGCAGTCTCATCCGAGCAAGTATCTGGCCACACTCAGCTACTCGTCGTACGCCTACTACCCGAAGACGACGCGCCTGGAGTCGAATATCGCCGTACAGCTCTGCCTGCATGTGCGCAACTGGTGGGCGCCGGCCATGGAAGAGAACGACATGGCGTTCTACAACAGTTGGGTCGGCAAAGAGAAGGACCGGCCCATCTACCTGTGGCTGTACTACTGCTTCCCCGAGGAGATCGCCATGAACGGCGGCTGGCGCTGTTTCCCTGGCTTCTTTGCGCACACCATCGACCGGCAGTTCAAGATGTTTGCGCGCGACGGCATTCGCGGCGCTTTCCTGAACAATATGGGCGACTACCTCGACACCTACGTCACGTTCCGCTTCCTCGACGACCCGGACCTGAACATCGACCAGATCATTGACGAGTTCCATCGCCTCTACTACGGCGCGGCTGCCGAACCGATGAAGAAACTGTACCTGCGCATCGAGGAGATCTACACCAACCCGGCCAACTACCCGGAGGACATCCAGAAAGGCCTGCGCCACACGCACCAGACCGAGGAGCTCGCCTGGGTCAGTCTCGGCACCGCGGAGCGCATGGCCGAGCTGGGCCAGTACATGGCCGAGGCCACGCGCCTGGCGCAGACCGATATCGAGAAGCAGCGCGTGGCGCTGTTCGAGAAGGGCGTCTGGGAATACATGCTCGAGGGCCGCGGCAAGCGCGCCGAGCGCGAACGGCTGCAGCCCGAGGTCGAGAAGCTCAAGGCCCAGGGGCCCGCCACTGCCAGTGTCCCGAAACTGCCGGACGCCGCCGCGGCCGGCGACCCCGCCAAGGTCGACTGGGCCAAAGCCGCGTTGCTTGGCAACTGGCGGCAGCTTGAGGGCTACCCGGCGAAACGCACGCCCGAGGCGCGCGTCGCGCACGACGGCCAGTTCCTGTACGTCCGGCTCTCCGAACCGGTCGAGACCGCCAAACTCCACAACGACGACGGCATCTGGGCGGGCGACGACTGGGAAGTGTTCTTCGCGCGGCAGCGCGCCCGGCCGTACCGGCAAGTGGGTGTGAACCCGAAGGGCGCATTCCATGACATCGGCTGCGGCGACGGCGAGCCCATGCCGCCCAGCGGCGTGAAGGTCGTCTCTGACACCTCGAAACCCGATGCCTGGACCGTCTGCCTCGTCTTCCCGCTGGACACGCTACTCCCCGGCGGCGTCAAGCCGGGCAGTGTGTTCTACGGCAACTTCTTCCGCGCCACCGGCGAGAAGCCGCGCGAACTCACGGCCTGGACCCCGAACTTCAGCGCCAGCTTCCACATCCCCGCACGCCTCGGCGAACTGAAGTTGGAGTGAGCGCAATCGCCATTTCGCAGGAGGCCCAGAACCTGGAGCGCCGGCGTCTCGCCGGCCTGTCTTCCGCGGCGAGGCGGCACCCCGCGAACCAGAAGCCATCAGACACGGAGACGTCATCTTCCGTTACCGCTCGCTGCCGCACTACAAGCCGCCGCGCAGCACATGGCAGCCCCGCGGTGGAACTGTCGTATATTAGGCGATCGGCACCCGAAACGCCGCTTCGCCAGGAGTACACGACGTGAGATCGAACAGAGGACCAAGAACCAAGGCGTGTATCATCCGCGTGCTGCAGGCTGCGGCTGTGGCAGGCTTGGCGGCCGCGTTGGCAGGCGCTGCGGACAAGGAGGACCAAGGCAAGCCCATGAACGACAACAACTACATCGTGAACGAGGTAAAGAGCGCCAGCCCCGACAAGGCCAGCGACAAGCGTTACATGCCGGACCTGACCGGCAAGGACATCAAGATCAGCGAGAAGAACCAGTACTCGCCGGGCCGGGACCTGGTCTACTACGAATCGACACGCACGCCGGGCCTGAAACTCGCCATGCTCGTCACCAAGCCGGCAAAGCCTTCCCACATCCTGGCCGGCACGCACGGCTGGCACATGGACATCGGCGGGTTTTCGTACCTGGACAAGCCCGCGGGCAAGTACCTGCGCCTCGCCGTCGACATGCGGGGACGCAAGTTCTCGGAGGGGAAACAGGACTGCAATGGCTGGGAATTGTACGACGTCATCGACGCGGTCAACTACGCCAAGGTATTCTACCGCGAGCTGGTCGCGGAACCGGACGTGGTCTACTTCGAGGCCGGCAGCGGCGGCGGCGGCAACGCCTATGCCATCATCGGCAAGTTCCCGGACTTTTTTGCCGCCTGCACGGCGCAGTGCGGCATCTCGGACTACGCGCTCTGGTACCGGAATGACAAGGTCGGTGAATTCCGCGACGAGATGGACGTGTGGATTGGCCGGTCGCCGGATCAGGAGCCCCTGGCGTATCGGGCCCGCAGCGGACTGAACCTGCTCGAGAACCTGTGCACGTCGCTGTACATGGTCCACGGCGAGACCGACATCCGCGTGCCGGCGGATCACGCCCGTGCCTACGTGGCCCGCGCGAAAGAACTCGGCAAGGACAGCCTGGTCACCTACCGCGAGCTTCCGAATGTGGGCACGAACGATCACTGGGGCAGGGCGACGAAAGAGCAGTTGGCCCTGTTCTCGCGCGAGAGCGAGGAGAATCGCGTCCGACACACCACCCCGGTGACCATCCCGCGTCAAGGCCGGATGATTGTGGGCGGCTACCTTTTCACCAAGGCGTTCTCCGTGGTCCTCGATTCCATCGACAAGACGGCAACTCTCGACTACGACCTCGACAAGGACGAGTTCAAGGTCACCTGCGACGGGCCTGGCACGTACGAGATCAAGAGGATCGGACCGCCGGCGAACTGACCGCGGCCGGGCCGGTTCGGGTTGCGGCGGCCCGCGCGCGTCCGAGCCGGGCCTGGTCGCGATGGTCGAGATCTTCGATGTCTTCGGGATCTTCGACCTTTCGCCTGGGAGTTCAGCAACCCGCCCCACAACGTAATGCGTCAGTCGCGGGTGCACGGTTGGGCGGTAGATGGCCAACGTGGCGGGAGCGGCTCGCTCCCGCGGGTGTCGGAGCGAGCCGCTCCGACCACTTTAGGCGTCAGCCCAGGTCAGACTTCGACCTTATCTCCACCCGCGACTGACGCATTACCCCACAACGCCCCCTGCCCTTGACAATTCGCGGGACAGATTGTACACTCTATCGTGTAGTTACACGGCCGAATGTACTTTTCGGGCGCAATCAACCTCGATTGGAGATGGCGGCGATGAAGAAGAGCAGGAAGGTCTACAACAGCGTCTACACGGGCGAGAACCTCAACCGCGTGGCGTTCCCCATGGGCGGCATCGGGGCCGGGATGGTGTGTCTGGAAGGGACGGGGGCTCTCTCCCACGTCTCGTTGCGGCACAAGCCGGAGGTGTTCAACGAACCGATGATGTTTTCTGCGCTGTTCGTGAACGGGGCGCCGACGGCGCGAGTGCTTGAAGGGCCGGTCCCGAAGTGGAAGGCGTTCGGCGAGCCGGGAAGCGGCAACGGGCGCAAGGGCGGGTGTGCCGCCGGGTTGCCGCGGTTCGCCGACTGCTCGTTCGAGGCCCGGTTTCCGTTCGCGACCGTCCGACTTGCGGACGTCGCCATGCCGGTCACCGTGGAACTGACCGGCTGGAGTCCGTTCGTCCCCGGTGACGCGGACTCCGCCAGCCTGCCGGTGTTCGCCCTGGAATACACGGTGACGAATCCATCCGCCGCCACCGTGGACGCCGTCTATTCCTTCCACTCGGTGAATTTCATGGGCGCGGGCCGAGACTCGGGCGCGTTCGTCCGGGCGCAGGAGAACGGGTTTGTACTGGTGCAGCCGCCCGTTGCGGAGAAGCCGGCGGCGGAAGGCTGCTTCTCGGTGGTTGTGGACGACCCGGCGGCGCGTGCGGACTGCGCCTGGTTCCGGGGCGGCTGGTTCGATCCGCTGACCATGTTGTGGCGCACGGTCGTGGACGGCGGCGCCCCGGCGCGTGCCGCGCACGCGGACGGAAAACCCGGCAACGGCGCCAGCATCTATCTTCCGTTCTCGCTCAACCCGGGCGAGGCCAGGACCATTCGGGTTCTCGGCAGTTGGTACGTTCCGCGCAGCGATGTCCGCTGCGGCGCCGACCCCAAACCAGCCGCTGCGTCCGCCTGCGGCGGCACCTGCTCCTGCAACGCCGCGGAACAGAAGCCAACGTCCGAAACCTATGTCCCCTGGTATGCCGGACGATTCGGTTCCATTGACGATGTCACCGCGTTCTGGCGCCAGAACCACGCCCGGCTCCGTGCCGAGAGCGCCTGTTTCAGTCAGTGCTTCTACGACACCACCTTACCCGCGGAAGCCGTGGAGGCCGTGGCCGCCAACCTCACCATCCTCAAGTCGCCCACCTGCCTGCGCCAGGTCGACGGCCGGTTCTGGGGTTGGGAAGGCTGCTGCGACGGCGGCGGGTGCTGCCACGGCAGTTGCACCCACGTCTGGAACTATGCCCAGGCCATGCCGCATCTGTTCCCGGCCCTGGAACGTTCGCTGCGCGAGACGGAGTTCAACGTGAGCCAGGACGCGCGCGGGCATCAGAACTTCCGGTCCAGCCTGCCCATCCGCCCGGTCGACCACGGTTCGCACGCGGCTGCCGATGGCCAATTGGGCGGGATCATGAAGGTCCACCGTGAGTGGCGGATCAGCGGCGACACCGCCTGGCTCAAGTCAATGTGGCCCAGGGTCCGTCAGAGCCTCCTCTACTGCATTGAGACCTGGGATCCGGATCACAACGGCACGCTTGTCGAACCGCACCACAACACCTACGACATCGAGTTCTGGGGCGCGGATGGCATGTGCACCAGTTTCTACCTCGGCGCCCTGGCGGCCGCGGCGGTCATGGGCAAGGCATGCGGCGACGACGTCACGCTCTTCGCGTCGATCCTCGGCAAGGGCCGCAAACGCATGGAGTCCGAACTGTGGAACGGCCGGTACTTCGTCCAGAAGACGCAGTGGCAGGGTTTGCGCGCGCCCGACCCGGCGCAGTTCAAGACGCTCGCGGGGGGCGACAGCGGCTACTCGGCCGAAGCCTTGGAACTGCTTCGGAATGAAGGCCCGAAGTACCAGTACGGCGGCGGCTGCCTCTCCGACGGCGTGCTCGGCGACTGGATCGCGCGTTGCGCCGGCGTCGACTCGACGCTGAGTCGCGCCAAGGTGAAGAAGCACCTCGCCTCCATCTTCAGGCACAACTTCAAGAGCGACCTCTCGGCGCACTCGAACCCGCAGCGTCCCACGTACGCCTTCGGCGACGAGGCAGGGTTGCTGCTTTGTTCCTGGCCCGACGGCGGCAAACCCGCGTTGCCGTTTGTCTACAGTGACGAAGTCTGGACCGGCATCGAGTACCAGGTCGCATCGCACCTGATCATGCTCGGCCGGGTCAGGGAAGGCTTGAAGATCGTCCAGGCGGTTCGCGACCGCTATGACGGCCGGGTCCGGAACCCGTTCAACGAGTACGAGTGCGGGCACTGGTACGCCCGGGCCATGTCCTCCTATGGTCTGCTCCAGGCGCTCAGCGGCGCCCGGTACGACGCGGTCGAGAAGACCCTGCACCTGGCCCCTGCCGTGAAGGGCGATTTCCGCGCCTTCCTCGCCACCGCTACCGGGTTTGGCACTGTGGGCATCAAGGACGGAAAACCGTTTGTGGAAGTCAAGGGCGGAACCATCGAGGTCGAGAAGATCGTGACCTGTGCGGGTAAAACCTGAGAGGGAAAATGACCCGTCGTGGACATTAGGATGCGCCTGTTCGTAGTGGGCTCGCAGTGCACGGAACGAAGTGGAGCGCCAAGAGCCCATCCGGCGTGTTGCGGCGGCGCGGCGTGGGGATGGTGTCTTGCCCGGCGGACCACCGCCGGGACTGCGACACCACTACGAGCGGGGCCGTGGCCGGATTTACCCGCACAGGCTGGAGGATTGCGGCATGATCAGCTCCCTTGAACTGGCCAGAATCTGCGGCGTGTCGCAGGGCACGGTTGACCGGGCCCTGCATGACCGGCCGGGCGTGAATCCGGACACGAAGCGCCGCATCCTGGACGCGGCGGCGCAGCACGGTTACTCGCCTAATCCCGCCGCGCGCGAGCTGATGACCGGGGAAACGCGCATGGCCGGCGCTATCATTCCCTCGGTGTCGGGCGTCTTCTTTATGGACCTGATGAACGAGGTGAAAGCCGCACTGGGCCGGGCCGGACTGCGCCTGCTGTTCACCACGGCCGCCGATCCTGGGGAGTTCGTGGATGCCCTGGAGGAGTTCGCCGCCCGGCGCATGAAAGCCGCCATCGTCGTGCCGCCTGAGGACCAGATTCGCATCCCCGGCAAAGTGACCCGGGACATGAAGCTGATCTCGTTCCTGAGTCCGTGCGCCGCCGCGGACAATTACCTGTTCCTTTCGCCGGATGAGGTCCGGACCGGCCGGGACGCGGTGCGGTACCTGGCCGACTGCGGACATCGCAGGATCCTGCATCTAACCTACCGGCGCCCCGCGTCCGCCATTGCCGCGCGTGCCCGCGGCTACGAACAAGCCATGGCCCGGCTCGGCGAAACCCCGCGCATTCTTCGGCCGGTCGACGAAGCCGGGCTCATGAAGGAACTCGCCGCGTACCGGCCGACCGCGCTGTTCTGCCACAACGACTGGCTCGCCATGGTCGCCATCCGCATCCTGCAGTCCAAGGGTGTCCGTGTGCCCCAGGACGTGTCCGTTCTGGGCGTCGACAACAGCCGCACATTCCGATCCATCTACCCCGACCTGACAACCCTGGAGTATCCGTTCCGCGGCGTGGCCGAACGCACGGTGGCGTGGATAGTGTCGGGGGCGCCGCCGGCGCCTTTCCCGCGCTTCGCCAGGATAGCCGGAACGACGGTGCGGAAACGCGCGCGCCGCCGTACATGACCGGGTCGCCGCCCCGCGCGCTTCCGCGCCAGCCTCAATGTGATCGTGGACAATCAGGGTCTGGAAGTGTCCGTGAAGTAGCGCGGGGCGAAGTGTCCGCCGAGTCGGGGACCTGGGTTCTCAATCGGCGCGGTGGGAGATGCGGAACGCTCTCAGATATCCCCGGAAGAACGTCGGGGCGCCCTTGTAAAACTCGCCGTAGACGGGATAGCCGCCAAAAACGCACGGGCCAAGATAGAGAGCCCTTGCCATCAGAGGGACAGGCTTCCCTTCCTTGCCGTTCACCCGTATGCGGAACGTGTGGAAGTTGTACATGACATCCACGACTGACCACTCGCCGATCGGCACGGAAACTTCCGGGTCAAGGCGGTGCTCGTTCACTTCGGTGTCCACGAACGTGGCCGTGAGGCGGCCCTTGTCCATGCGCAAGGTCAGGGAGCCGATGAGGGAGCCATGATGGGTGAAAAGCACTTGATTCCCGTCGGAAAGCGGCTTGAATTCAAAGTGGATGGTGAAGCTTCCCCGGGGGAATGCTTCGGCGGGGAAATGGACGAATGTCCCCACGCCGTCGAACTTCAGGCAGGGCGCTCCGTCCTCGGTCTCCCACGTCGGTGCCGTCTGACGGGTCTCGGGGGGGTAACTGCGGGAATGGAACGTCTCGCCATAGAGGACGGCGCTGCCGAGTTGGCCATTCCAGCGGGGCGCGTTGCGGGACGGGAGCACGCCGCCGCCAAGCGGATTGAACTCCCATGCAAGATCCGGAATGCGTTCTTTGTCAACACGCACGTCAACGGGTTTGCAACGGGTTTCGGAGTACACCGACAGCTTCGTCTTCTCGCCCGACCGTGTGCCGCGGCAGACCAGCGGCTGACTGCGATAGGTTTTGCCAGAGGTCGTGACCGCCCGCATGTGGTAAGTCGCATCCTCCACATGCGGCGTGAAGGGGATGTCAAACGACGCTTCCGGCGAGTTGATGCGCGGCGGTATGTCCGGAAGCCACGTCCATGGGCGCACCACCACGGAAACACCGTCCTCCCCGGTCAACGCTGCCATGCCGAACTCGCAGGCGGTTCTCAAGGCGATTGTCCCTTTGATGGCGTTGAAATCAAGAACGAGCGCGCCTTGAGAGATCTCCTTCGAAGGGATGGCGAGGAAGAAGCCTGCGGGCGGTCCCATGATGCTTGCCTTGAAGTTCACGAAAACGGCATTGTCCTTCCTTGTGTGAAAAGCGTACCCACGCTCCGGACTGGGCAATAGCTCAAACGACGCGTCATTGACGGAGAGCTTGCCGGTGAAGGGTTTGCCGCTTTTGCCCTGGTAGGTCACAAGAAAGAGCGTGTGGGTGTCGAGGGAAGGATATTCTTTCTCTCGTCCCACGCCATACATCTCCTCGCCCTCCTCCAAGACCTCCAAGGCTGCCAGATTCTCGGCGCACGCGAGCACACCCTGAAGGCGGCCGCCTTTCACTGGCAGCGTCAAGCCGTCACCGCCCGCCGCCTTGAAGAGTGACTTGCCGGGGTGGCACAGGTCGCGCAGGGGTTGCTTGGTCCAAAGATAATTCCAATTCCATGTGGCGCGGACATGGATCGGCTGCAGCCCCTCCTCGAACGTCAATGCCGATCCGCCGCCAAGTCTCACTTCCAGGACGGGGCGCAGCAATTCAGCGTCTGGCACATCCTCCGTCGGCAGTCGCAACGTGACATCCTTGAGGTCGGTCGTCGACAGCGACGTCGGGGGGAACTCCTTCACCACCCGCCCATTCATGTCGCGCAACCAGAGGCGGACGTCGCATGAGTTTGCCGCCGCGCTGTCCGGCACATTCAACACTTCGATCTCGAGCGGTTCGCCGAGCTTGAGGTATGGACGATAGCTGACGATCAGGTTAGGGATGGCAATGTCGTCTCCCGGGTTGGGCGCTGGTGCTTCGTCTTTCAGCACGTGCATGTAGTACTTGAGTATCCGTTGCGTGGAAAAGGACTTTGCCACCGTCGGTTCGAAGCAGGTGTTCTCGTTCACCTCGTTCCATTCGGGGAGGTTGATGACATCCGGCCGTATCCTCATGGCCGTTTCGAATCCATAGCGCAAAGTCTTGGTGCCGTCATCGCTCTTGGTGACGCCGCTCATATGGTTCACATAGGCGAGGGCCACCTTGGCGCCAAAATACTTCCGGCTGTACGCCGGGTCATCGCGCAGTTTGCAGATCAGCGGAATTACGAACAGGTCATAGAAGTCTTTTGGTGCGCGGCGGTCGTAATGCGTGGAATCGCCGACAACGGTAGGCAAGGCGAACATGATGCCATCCGTGGCTTCAAGGTAGGCGCGCAACTTGTCTTCAATGGTTCTTGCCTCGGCGGCGGGCACGCTGCGCCCGTTCTCGCAGTACTTGTCATACGCCTCGACCCATGGGCAGGCGATGTCGGCGATGAAGATGAACGTGTCGCCGACTGTCTCGCGCAACCGTCCGAGCACAGTGTTCCATTTCTCCGCGGGAATGCTGTCGGCCACATAGGAGCAGATCAAGATCTTCCCGTCCAGGCGGGCGGAGTTCTTGCAGGCGAGCATCCGGCGGATCGACTCCGCCTGGTAGGCCACCATCTCCTCAACGGGGCTTCGATCGCCTGAAAACTCATAGAGCAGGGCGAAGTCTTGCGGCGCGGCGCGGTTGACGAAGTCTATCGTCTCGAAGCCATTCTCCGCCATGCGCTTGTAACCGAGAAGCATGCCCAGCCCGTCAATGCCGTACGTCTGGGAGATGCGGATGTCCTGGGCGAAGCTCGCGAGGGTCCCGCCGTAGCCAGGTTTCGGATCCGTCGGGCCAGGGCCAGTGGCGCGGTCGAAAAGGAGCGGCCGATCGATCCAGGTTCGATTGTAGACATAGTTCATGTAATGGTTGTACTTCGTCTGGCTGCGGCAGAAGACCAACGGTCGTTTCGCAGGTGCCCATGACGGACGGGTGGGCGCTGGCGCCTGAACCTGTTTGCCGGGGTCTTGAGACGAGGTCTTGCAGGACGAAACGAAGGCGATCGCCAACACCGGAAAGACGAGAAGCGCCAGAATGCGAACCATCATAACAACTCCTTGCCAGGCGAGATAGCACAATCGCCACTGCGACTGCACTCCCGCATTCGGGGTTTGAAGTTCAGAGTTCGACCTTTGTGTTCTATCGGCCCTTGCTCAGTTTGAGGTAGTCGCTGAGCGCCTTCATGTTGCGCTCGAAGGTGCCCATGTCCACGCGCGCCGTGTCGCCAGCGCGCTGTCCGATAGCGCCATGGCCGTGCCACCGGATGCCCCGGCAAGCGTCATTGCGGTCAGGCCCGCGGTTACGCCGTAGAGTTCGAGTTCGGACTTCAGCAGCACGTCCGCCGCGGGGAACTCCGCCGCCACGGCGGGCCATCCCCCGAGACAGACCAGCAGGCACAGCTGACACACCGAGAATCGACGCGTTTGCTTCGCCGCCATCCGTTCCTCCTTGTCCATCCCGCGCATCCATCGTGGCCATGGGGCCAGGATTCCCGTCTGCCAGCCCAGGCTTTCCGACAAACTCACAACCCCATTATGAACGCAACGAACGACACGTCAAGGCATCCTCTCGAACATCGGGTTCAGGTCCCGGCCCAACTCGGTGCGCGAGTCGTACTCTGTCTGCGTGAAGGCCGGCTTCAGTGTCCAGCACTGCAGGCGGAAGTGCTTCTGGATCGCCTCGGAATGGTACCTGGGGCCGTGGATGGTCCAGTCCTTATAGTGCCGTACGTTCTCCAGCGCCGTGCTCACGCCCGGAATCGCCTCGACCGTGAGTCGGCGCCGGTCCTCGGGGGGAAGGTCGCGCCCTGTCGCATGGCAGGCCAGGAGCAGCAGGGCGGCCTCCAGGCCGACGTTGCCGCCAGAACATCGCAACTGCTGCGGGAGATACCCGGAGTCCATGACCGCGTCGACGATTTCCCTTGCCATGCTTTCGGTGTCGGCGGCCGCAATGGCGGCAGACGTTGCACCCGCGGCTTCCTCTGTTGGTCCCATGACCTGCGGCGCTTCGTAGGTCGGCGCCGGTGCCACGATGCGCCGAGCCAGCAGGACCAGCAGTTCAGCCGCGCTCAGGAGCGGTGTGAAGGTTGGCCCGCCGTTGTCGACTACCGCCGCGGCCCCGGCCACCACGTCGTGATCCGACACGCGCACCGGGCGCTGCCCGTACAGGTTGTGGATGCCCGCGACAGTGGTCCACTCGACCTTCGGGTGCTTGACCAGTGTCTTTACCAACCGCTCGAAGTTTTCAAGGATGAGCGGGATGGACACGCCCTGCACCAGGGTCGGTGCGACCCAGTCCTTAGGCGGCGGCGTTGCGCCGTGCCGGAAATTGATCGCGTCGGGGAACTTCTCCATGATCGTGATGACCGGGTGGCATCCGAACATGGCCGTGAAATCGTGCGATGCCGCACGCTCGTCCAAGTATGGGTTCACCTTTGCGAGCGCCGCGTCGAACTTGGGTGTATCGCGGTAGTGCGGGTCGAAGTAGAAGTCCGCCTGGTATCCGCCGAGGAGCAGGTTGTTGCAGTACCAGACCACGTTCCGACCGGGCAAACGGAACGGCGAGTACAGGAACGGCTTTCCGAGCTTCCCGACTGCGTACACGATCTGCGCCGCAAACGTGCCGCCGTGCTGCGTCAACCCACTGCACCTGCCGAACACGCGCTCCAGCGCCTGGAACCCCGGCAACTCGCGGAACAGCGTCCGCTCCACGCCCCGAAACCAGTCCAGTTCCGAGACCTCCTCCGCCGTCGTGGGATGAACCGAACCGCGGTCGTAGTGCAGGCTCACGTCGTGCCACTTGAGCGCCGCGATGACGTCCGTCATGCCGTGCCGCTCCCAGAACCGCACGCGTTCGCCATGGATATGAAAACACCCCTGCAACCCGTGCCGTCGCATGACCTCGGCCAGTTGCGCGGGCAGTGTATGGCTTGGCGACTCGGGCGGGGAGAAGAAATCCTCGGTGTCAAAGTAGATCAGTGCGTGCATGGGGACCTTCGGGTGTATCGCGTGGCAGATCCGCGGTTGAATGACGACGCGGGAAAGGGTGGTTACAGTGTTCGGTGTTCAGTGTTCAGCTCTCAGCGGCCCACAGGCGGCAGACGGCCCGGCCATCTCGATATGACACAGCGGGATTGCGCCTGAGTCCCGGCTTCAGCCGGAAGTGGAGGCGAGCTTCAGCGAGCCGATTCCCGGCCGCTCGCTGAAGCTTCGCTGCCACTTCCGCCTGAAAGGCGGTACTCCGACGAAGAGCAGACACCCCACCGACCCAAGTTCGGCGGCGGCGCGCTCAGATTTCCCGCAGCAGTGCCTTCAGCTTCAGTTCCGGCACGCCGCGCTCCCACTCCCGGATGGTCTTGGCCGCATTGGCCTCGGCCATGATCGCGCCGGCAGCGCCCGAACGGACGAGCTTGAGCTGCTCCTCCAGCTCCGTGCTCCACTTGGCGTAGTTAGCCGCCATCTCCTTCTCTTCAGGCACCGTGGCCAGCGCCTGCTGGATCTCCTCCTGCTTCTGTGCCAGCGGCCAGGTGGCGACGCCCTCGTCGGTAAACGGAAACGCAGCCAGTTCCCGCAGCAGTCCATCCGCGCGCTGGCGCAGGTCCGCCATTGCCGCGTCGTTCTTTGTGCCCTTGTAGTCGAAGAACACGAAACGAAAGTCGCGCAACTCCGGTTTCAGGTCCATGGCCGTGTCAATACCGTAGCCACCCACAGTGAACCCGACCTTGTCCGCCTGGCTGCCGGGCCACAGCACCGCGCACGGGCCGACACCGGTGCGCGACGGCGACACGTGCCCCGCGTCGAAGATGCGGTCGTAGTACAACAGCCACGACTCGGTGGCGAGGTCGAGCTCGGCCTTCTCGCCCTGCGCCAGGTCGCGGGTCGGAGTCAGCACGTGCCGCTCCGCGTCGCTGACGAACGCGGAAGGATAACAGCGCACCACCACGCGCAGGCTCTTCACCTCCATCTTCGGTTCCAGCAACGCCTGGCAGTACAGGGCGTCGCTGCCAGCCTGCGTGACGAAGCGAATGCGCACGACGGACAGGGACGTGTCGAAGACGAAGTCCGCGTAGCCACGGCTGCCGGCACTGCGGCCGACCAACGAATGGATGGGCGTACTGCCGATCGTCTGGCCGTTGATCTGCAGGTCGAAGAACCCGCCACCGTACCAGTTGCAGTCCGTCGGCTGGGGCATACCGATGTAGCCTTCGCCGGGAATGGCGATGCCCGGGCGCTTGTCGTCCTGCGCCACGACGTAGCGCAGGCCGTACTGCCGGACGCCGGTGTCCATGACGATCGCGTGCATGACACGCTGCAGGCCGATGGTGTGCGCCGGCGCGCCGGCCCCGATCAGGCTCGTCGTCACGCCCGAGTCGGAGATCAGGACCTGCGGCGGTTCCTGGGCAAGAACCCGCAGGCCCAGCCCGCCCAACACCAGCAGCACAACCATGCTCTTGCGCCTCATGCCTGCCTCCTGGTCCCAGGTGTTCGGTGTGTCGCCGTGGCTCGGCGCGTCCCGCGCCGAAGCGGGGTGCGCCGGCCGGGGACCGGCCGAGGGTACTCTGCTGCGGTCCCGGAGGTCCCGCGCCACACCCACACCTCTACCGCCCCACCGTGAACGACGCACTCGTCGTCTTGCCCGTGTACAGGTCGGTCGCGTGGACAGTCCACGTGCCGTCATCGTCGTTGAACGCCACCGGCACATCCACGGTTGCGCCTTTGCTATCGACGAGAACGACGGGATCAACCCAGTCGGCCATCCGTTCGTCGGGGAGCTTGACCTGTACGTGGACGGCCTGCTGGCCCTGCGGCATCGCCGACGTGATCCGCACCCGCTGTACGCTGCCCGGCGCCACTGACGGCGCTGCCTGCAGGGTGACCGGCGCAAGCGGCTCGGGCGACAGGGCAAAGAACTCAGCCCGGTACGGCGTGACCGTCAGATCGAAGGCCTGCTTGCTGCCAAGGTCCACGTGGTTCTTGAGGTCGTACACGTGCATGGCCTGCGGCAGGCTGACCCGCGCCGGCTCGGGCTTTCCCTGGTGCCGGAAAAACGAGACGATCTGCACCGGACCGTTCGTCCACCGCGTGACCTCGACAATCCGCAGGCGTCGGCCCTGAGCATCGCTGACGTCGAGCGCCGGTGCGACCTGGGCCTGACCGAGGATCTGCCGCCACAGGCGCGCCGCCGACTCGGGCGTGGTTTCCGCCCCCAAGGCCGGGAGTGCGGACGTCGCCAGGTTCAGCAGCACGGCACGGCCTTGCCCGAACGAATTGGAGAGGAACAGCGGCGCCTGGCCGGCCGCGCCCGCCGCCACGGCCCCGGCCGCCTGCACGCCGCCATCGGCCGGCGCCTTGACCAAGTTCAGCGTCTCCGGTTCGCCACCGCCTGCCGGCGCCGGCACCGTGATCGTTCCCCCAGTCTCCAAGGCTTTGTCTGCGCCCGTGCGCTTGATACCGAACACATCGTCCAGTTGCCCGGCCGCCAGCGGCTTGACATGCCCGTCGTAGATGGCGGGCCGGACATCCGCGATGAGCAGGCCGCCGTTGCGCACATACTGGCGGAACATCTCCGCCTCCTGCGCACTCATGGCCTGTGTCATCGGCAGGAGGATGACCTTGAAGTTGCTCAGGTCGATTTCGCCCAGCCGCATCTGCCGGTCCGTGAAGTAGCGGAAGTTGCAGCCCAGGTCGCGCACGACATTCTGGAACGCGGCGTGGTTGCTCTCATAGCTGCCGTACGACGGCGCGGTCTGCACCTTTGCGGCATAGGCTGAAGGCTGCGAGTACAGAATGCCGATGCCGTCGGTCTGCATTTCCGAGTTAAGGAGCAGTTCGCCCAGACCGTCGCGCACAATCTGCGTGTCCTGGAGTATCTCCTTGACCGCCGGGTACGGATCCAGGTTCGGCGCCAGCCAGCCGTGGAAGCGGCCGACCACCTCCCAACGCCACCACCACACGCTGTCGCAGCCGCGCGTGACCATGCGCCAGTATTTCTCCAACAGCGTGTCGGCATCCTTGGTGTAGCCCATCCAGTTGGCACGCGGGAAGTCCCGCGGCGCAATCGAGCGCAGCACTTCGTCAGCCGTGCCGGGGTACGGCGACCAGAACGTGTTGGAGCGCACGAACCCGTCCAGGTCGTCGGCCTGGCCAAACGTGCCGGCGCCCTCGAACCCGCAACGGCTCTCCGGATCGATGCGCCGGAAGCCCTTGCCGAACCGCTCGCAGAGCTTGCAGAAGGTGTACGACTGGAACGCCTGGCGGTCGAACCAGCGCGGGAAGTTGCCGGCGCGGAACGCCTCGGTCTCGTCGTTGTCGTCGGACTTGCTCAGTTGCACGTCGCCGAAACTCGCGTAAGCGCTGCCCCATGACGCGTTGAGTCCGGCGATGTCCTTGTACTGCTCCTGCAGGTACTTGCGGTACGCCTCGAGGCAGTGCGAGCACAGACACGAGCCGCGCACCGCGATCTCGTCACCGAGCGAATACGCAAGCACCCCGTGCTGGCGCGAGGGCACATAGCTGTCGACGATCTTGTCCACGTGCGCCTGGATCCCGGCTTCGTCGTTCCAGCAGACCGGGGTCATGATGCCCTTGTCGTCCTTCTTCCCGTCGATGTGCGTCGTGTACGGGATCCAGGCGACGTCATACGCGGCGATATACGGCGGCGGCGTGCCCCCGCACAACTGCACCGTCACACTGTTGCGCGCCAGGCTCTCCTCGGCGAAAGGCGCCAGGTTCCCGCGGGGCAGGTCCCACATGACGAAGTTGAACTGGCCGCGATGGCGCTTGACCACACGCGCGTACTTCCAGGCCGAGGCGACCCACTTGCCCGCCCCGTCCGTCAGCATGGCCTGGACCTCAACCAACATCGGGAACCACGGCTGCACCTCGAACTCGAACGCCGTTTCGGCATCTCCGGGCTTGGCGGTCTGCCGCGCCACGACGCGGCCGCGACGGTCGAACAGGCTGATCACCAGGCTCTCGTCCGCCCCAGCTTGGCCGGATAGCACGACCTGGCCGCTCAGGTGTTGCCCGATCTCGGCCCAGTCCTGGACCAGCTTGACCGCCTCAACCTTCCGTTCACTGGTGACCGCGAACGGAACGCTGGCGAAACCCGCCACGCCCGTCCCGTCCCGAACGACGATATCCAGATGGTAGTTGCCGGCACGCACAGCCGGGGCACTGAGGTCCGCAGTGCCGTCGGCCTTGTCAAGAGGCTGCTTGCGGGTGTCAACCGTCGCGCCGTCGTCACGGCGCAGCGTCACGTCAGCCGTTGCGCCGGCACCGGCGCCCTGCCACGCGAGGGTCGCAGCAATCCCCGGCAGTGACGCGCGCGCCAGCTCCTTGGCCTTCGGAGTCAGCGTCAGGCTGAGCTTCGGTTCCTTGCCTGCGGCCCACAGGATCGCCTTGCCCACGCGCATGGCCCACTCGTCGTACGTCACTTCCCACCCCGGTCGGTACTCGATGGTCGGGCGCTTGGGCAGACGCACACCGCGGCCCTGCTTGACGGTGAACGCACTCGCGCCGTCCACGTCGGCGAGGAACGCGGGCAGCGTCTGGAGCTTGTTCTTGTCCTTGAGCACCCGCTTGTCATCCGTGCCGAGCACGATCAACCCCGCGCCGGCGGTGACCGCCTTGACCAGCGTGTACTGGTTCTCGACCGGCAGCTTCTCGGGAACGACGTCGATGAAGACGAAAGCGTCCCACTTCTCGGTGAGCAGCCGCGCGATGCGGCGCAGCCCGTTCTCGCCGCCGTGCCAGTCGTCCTTGGTCGTGTCCACGATCCGGCCCCAGAAGATCATCTGCGGGTCGAGGTCGAAGCGCTGCTTCAGCTCGATGACCTCGCGCGCGTTCGTGCCGCGGCCGTTCACGAAAAACAGCACCCGCGTCGTGCCGAGCGCATACGGCGTGGCCCACTCCGTATGCGGCGTCTCGAACTCGGAATTAACGTTGTGGTCCACCTCGAGTTCGGCCATGTCCTGGGCCAAGCAGACCGAGGCGCCGGCAATCAGCGATCCCAGCAGGAGAGCAAAGCGCTTCATTCGGTGAGCCCCCTATCAGTGGTTAGGTAAGACACGGCGGACGCAAGCACATCCGGCTCCAGTTGCCCCGCAACCCTTGAATGTCGGAGGAATCGCCCCAGTTCCGCCTACCTTGCCACCCCGGACGCGTATGTCAAGTGCCGGACCACGCCTCGCGGCGTCCCGAATGCCCCGCTGACGTTGGCCACAACGTGCACGGCGAAGGCTCGTAGTACCGCGTCTACGCGGTCCGGGGTGTGCGTGGCCGCGGGAGGACGCGTGAACGCCTGCCGTATTGCCTGGTGCAACGCCAGGCAATCCTCAGGCCAGCCCGCGAGGACGCGGGCGCTCCGGGGAACCACCTCCGCGGGGCCGCCCCTCAAGACGGGCTCACCGGTTGAGAGCCAGACCTTGACGGTTCTGCCGCCAGCGGCTGGGCGCCATGCCGAAGTGCTGCTTGAACTGACGCGAGAAGAAGAAGACGTCGGCGTAGCCGAGTTCCTCGGCGATCTGCTCCATGTTCAGCGTGGTCTCGCTCAACAGCGCACACGCGCGCTCGAGCCGGATGCCGATGAAGAACCGGGTCGGCGTGGTGCCGTGGATCTGCTTGAAGACCTTTGTGAAGTAATCCGCGCTGTAGTGACCCCGCTCCGCGATGCGGGCCACGGAGAACCCGCGCGACGGATCCTCGCGAATGTAGTGAATCAGCTCCGCAATGCGGCGCCGGTGCTCGAGTTCCAGGGGCGGTACATCCTGCCTGGGGTTGCTGCGCACCAGTGACAGCAGCAACCCGCGGAGGTAGCAGTGCGCTTCGTCCAGTGCCTGGGCGCGCTGGCTGCGGCACAGGTCCGCCACCCGGCGCAGGGTCAGGTAGGTGAACTCAATGTCGCGCGTCTGAGAGTAGTGCGGCGGCAGGTCGGGTTCGGCGGGATGAACCACGTTGCCTGCATCATCCAGGAAGTCGAAATGCACGTAGCAGTGCCCCACCGGCGTTTCCGGGTTGAACCGCGTCTCGTACTCCTGCTGGTACCGCAGACACATGATCACACCCGGGTCAATGGCGAACGACTGCTGGCGCCAGACCATTTCCGCGTGCCCGGACCAGGCGAACCACAGATCGTAGTCCACCAGCGGCCGAAAAATGTGCGACCGAATGGCGCCGCTGACCACATACCCGGCGGCGTTGATGCGAACTCCGCACCAGGTGTTCCGAGGTGACCTGCTTCTTGTGTTCACGATGTTCTCCACCAGTTGCCAAGGCCCCCCCAACAGTGGCGCGGGACCTCCGGGACCGCAGCAGGGTGCTCGGGGCCGTCCCGGCCCGAGATCCTCGGCCGGGGATCCGTCTTCGCCCAGGCAGCTTCGCCGGACAAGCCCGGCCGACGCACTCCACTTCGGCGCGGGCCGCCCCGAGCCACCGCGTGACCGAGCGCGCCGCGCCGCTGCAGGCTACCGCCCGCGCGGACTACTGAAAAGCGGAAAAACACAAAAGAAAGCAGGCCAAGTCCATTGTCTGCCTGCGCCCCAAATGGTAGATTCTCTCCCAATATCTTTCAAGGTCTGCAGCCTGGAATCCGGCACGACGCAGGAATTGGCAGCGTGCCGCAAAAACACAAAACGGGCACGGTTCAGAGGTTCAGGGGTTCAAGGTTATGAGGTTATCGGATCTGAGCACAGATTCGACAACCGTGAACCCTGGAACGGTGAACCCTTTGAACCCTGCCACAAAAGCCGAAGGAGACGTCCAGATGGAACCGGTACGGTTGGGTGTGATCGGCTGCGGGGTGATCTGCGGCAGCCACCTCAAGCTCGCGGCAGAGTACGCGGATGCGCAAGTTGTGGCGGTTGCCGATATGATGGTCGAGCGGGCCAAGGCCACAGCGGAGAAGTTCAGTATTCCGAGCTATTACGGCAGCGACGACGAATTGCTCAACGACGCGCGCATCCAGGCGGTCGTCCTGGCCCTGCCGACAGGGGTGCGCACCCCGATCGTGTTCAAGGCGCTCAACCACGGCAAGCATGTCCTGATCGAGAAACCGATCGCCATGTGTGCCGCGGACGTCGAGAAGATGATCGCCTTACAGAAGGACCGCGTGGCCGGCTGCTGCTCGTGCCGGAACGTCTTCTCCGGGCATGCGGAAGCCGCCACGCGCTGCGTCGAGTCCGGTGCGCTCGGCAAGATCCGCATGGTGCGGTTCCGCGCCATGGGCGCCGCCCCGGCCAAGCCGAGCGATGCGCCGCCGCCCTGGCGCCAGAGCATGAAAGCGAACGGGGGCGGTATTCTCGTGAACTGGAGCTGCTACGACCTGAACTACGTCATGCACATCGCCGGCTGGCAGGCGAAACCGAAGAGCGTCCTGGCCAAGTGGTGGCCGGTGGGACCGAAGATGACCAAGTACGTAGCGCCCGGCTCGGACGCCGACTCGCACTACGTCGCGCTCATTCAGTGCGAGGACGACATCGTCCTGAGTATGGAGCGGTCCGAATTCTCCAGCGCGGTCAACGAGCAGGCCTGGGAGATCATCGGCACGGACGCGACCCTGCACCTGTGCCTGGTCCCGCAGCAGGGCAAGCCGAGCGTGGTCACGCTGGACCGGTTCGTGCCGGGTCAGGGTGTGGTCTCCGAGACCATCTGGGAGGAGAAACAGGGCTACGCGGGCGGCAGCAACGTGATCCGCGATTTCGTCGACGCCATCCGCAATGGCCGCCAACCCGCGACGGACCTCAAGCGCGCCCTGGTCATGCAGAAGATCACCGACGCCATCTACGCGTCGGCGGCCAAGGGAACCTGCGTTGCGGTGTGACGGAAGGCGGGGGGGCGACAATGCTACTAAGGTTCCCGTTCGCAGCCATCCCCGTCAACCGAACGAATCTCCGCGGTACGCCGCCCGGCCTCCGGGCGGCATCCCCAGAAGGCGGGCGGAGGGCCGCCCGCGGTACTTCGGAAGATGCCGTCCTCTGAGAACCTCAGCAGCACTGGGGCGGGCGACCGAGTGTTCAGTGGCCAGCGGCTCACGGGCGACAGCCCCGTCCACCGCGGCAGACCTGTCGTGACGGGTATTGGGGTTGAGCCTCAGGCCTCGCGGGGTGACGCGCACTGCGCCACTGAGTCACTGAGTCACCGAGTCACGGCGTCACAACGAGAAGTCGTCCAGAAGGAGATCGAGCCACGATGAAACTCAGCTTCATGACCTTCGTGTGCCCGGAGTGGGACATCGAAACGGCGGTGGCCTTTGCGGCCAAGACCGGCTACGACGGGGTGGAGATCCGCGTCGATGCCGGGCACAAGCACGAGATTTCGTCGCAGTCATCCGCGGCGGAACGCCGCCGCGTGAAGGGCGTCTTTGCGAAAGCCGGCGTGGGCGTGGCCTGCGTCGCGACCTCGATCAACTTCGCCTTCCCGGACCGCGCGACGCACGCGGAGAACCTGGCGAGCGCCAAGGCGAACCTCGATCTCGCCGCCGACCTGGGTGCGCCGGTCGTACGCATCTTTGCCGGCGGCAAGATCCCGGCGCTCACACCCGACGCGGCCAAGCAGGTGGCGGCCGCCTTCGATGAAGTTGGCGAGTACGCGGCGGCGTCCGGTGTCTGCCCCATGCTCGAATGCGGGCATGACATCATCAAAGGTGCAGCCGAAGCGGCGGAAGTGCTCAAGCGCGTCAAGACCGCGAACTTCGGCGCCCTGTGGAACCACGCGGTCATGGACGACGAGACCTACAATGTGCTGAAGCCGCGCCTCCGGCACTTCCACGTGCACGACGACGTCCTCGACCCGCAGAACACCGCCATTCTGGACCTGGCCAAACGCATGAAGCCGGCCGGCTACACCGGTTACGTCTCGCTGGAGATCATCAAGGGCACGAACCTGCCCGAGGACCTGCTGACCGAGACCGCGGCCCGACTCCAGCGCTACATCCGGCAGGCGTGACGCCGCCGCCCGGCTCGTCCGGGCGGGGCGACGATGGGGGGAAAAGGGGCGGGGCGTCCGCCCTCTCTCCCCCAGTCGTCGTCCCGCGGGCACAAGACCCGCGGCGGCGCGAACCGGCGCGAGTAACATGAACCTATGACCGGGCGGTCTGCCGCCCGGGAGGCGCTGACGCATCACCGCTCGCTCCCCAGGGCTGTTTCAAGATCCGGCGCCGCGTCTCGAAAGGCCACGCCTCCGCGCACACCAAGTAGGGGCGGCCTGTCCTCAGGCCGCCCCCCCCGGCGTGGGGACACGCCGGGGGTACTCACCGCACGCGACGGTCACGGATCTTGAAACAGCCCTGCTCGCTCCCCTCTGCAGCTTGACATCCAGGTCTATGTGTATTACCATAGTATTATGAAATGTCATATCAGTGCTACCATTGACCGCGACCTGCTGGTCCGAGCGCGCAAGCATGCCCAGCAGAACCGGCGCGCCTTGAGCAATCTGATCGAGTTCGCGCTGGAGCAGACGCTTCGGGAGAACGCGTCGCCCGGAACCGACATTGTCACCAGCCGGAGCAAGTTCCGGGGCCGCTTCGATCGAGGTGAGTGCTATGGCGACCGTTAGTGCCCTGCTGGACACCAACGTCCTCATCTACGCCACGCTGACCGAGGACCCGAGGTACCCGATCGCCCGTGCACTACTGCTCGGCGAACAGAGCCCGGCCGGCGGCGAGTTGTTCATCAGCGTCCAGAACCTCGCGGAAATGTGGCCTAACCTGACCGGCCCGAAACTGAACCCGCCCGACTCGCCCGCCGTCGCCCGCGCCAAGATCGAGTCCATTGCGCGCCTGCCGCACCTCACCGTGCTCCCGGTCGACTGGGACACCGTCCGCCACGCCACGCAACTGTGCGAAGAGCGCAACGTCCGACGCCAGGACTACTTCGACATGCAGCTCGTGGCCGTCATGCGCCAGCACCGCATCCGCCGCATCTACACGGAGAACGCCGCGGACTTCAAAGGCCTGGACGGCATCGAGGCCGTGAACCCGTTCGCGAAGGCGTGACGGACGGAATCAAGACCACAGGTCGCCTGTCCCTGTTGCACCTGTTGCACCTGGCAGGGCAGGCAACCGTCAGTGGCCCGGCCAGTCCCTTGGCCGGCGTTCCACGTTCGTCGTTCCACCCGCGACGGACGCAGTACCCACCACCGCCCCACCCGGATGCGAGCTTTCACTGGACGTACAGGGACAGATCGAACCCGGGACTGAACGGGTTCACGACTTCGACCCCGGCGTAGTACTGGCCGGTGTTCAGGTCTTCGGAGAAGATGACGTCGCAGTCCGCGGACTCCGCTGCCGCGATGATGGAGGCGTCCCAGAAGCCGACCTGATAGGTGCCACGGATCTCCACGGCGCGGCGAACCGTCTTGGGAGAGGGCGCCAGAACGGTCAGCCGCTCGAGGTGCCTCAACTGACGCAGCACCACGGCCGGCTCCTGATTCAGTTTGGTCAGCGCCGTGTTGGCGTACTCCTGCAAGACCTGCACGGACACGAACCCGTTCTGCCCCCGCATGAGTCGCGTGAGCAACTCGATCGCCACGGTCTGCTTCGCGCCGGCATTGCGGTCGTTGGCATAGACGACAATGTTGGAGTCTGCAAAGCACGCCTTCATCGCAGGACTACCTCCGGTGTGCTTCGTCGCGGTTGAAGGCGAACCCGGCCGGCGACGCGCCGCCATGCTCGCGGGCCAGGCAAGCGAACTCCGCGGCATCCCGCTCCAAGTCGGCCAGCCCACTGACCTGCCGCATGTAACTCCGCAGCATCCGGTTCAAGCTCATCCCATGCTGAGCCGCGTAGGCCCGGCTCCTCTTCACCAGTTCGTCTTCTGCTGAGAGCGTGATGTTCATGCCGCCATCTCCGATTACACATATTGGGCATGGTTCACGGTTCAGAGGTTCAAGGTTATAAGCTTATCGGATGTAAGCACAGATTCGACCAACCGTGAACCCTGGAACGGTGGACCTTTGAACCATGCCACATATTGCACATACGTGTAATATGATATCACTCGGAACCAGCAATGTCAACCGTGAGGAGACCGTCCAAGGTGATGTGTCAGCGGCCCCGGGCGGCGGACCGCCCGGTCATATTGGGATGAAACACCTCGCCTCGACCCGAGCTGGAGCGCGAGACTCCGTCGAGCATCCGGGGGTAGGGGAATGCTCCGCGGAGCGTCGCGCTCCAAGGCAACGGTCGGGCGACGGTCTGGAACGGGGTTCCATCGAGCCTGTGTTTCATGGGAGTCGCGGGCGGCGAAGCACCGCAACGAATGTCCGGCCGAGCCGCGACCCGCCTTCGTGCAACCGGCTTGCGCCGTCGTCCGGGCACTTCGGCGTACAAGACGGCGTGGCAAGCGGGTAGGGAGCGGTCTCTGGGAAGCCGCTTGCCCTTCGACCCTTCGACAGGCTCAGGGACTGGCGTCAAGATCAGGGACTGCGCCTACCACGCGCGGTTGCTGCCAGAGTTGCACCCGCGACGGACGCAACACCTGTCCAGGTGCCAGCACTTGAGCGCACATCGCGTCCGGAGCAACTTGTGTCCTGGCCAACGTGTTCCGCGGCACCGTGCTCAACGCCACAGATCGCCTGGCACGTTCTGTGTCCCCCGGGAACAATGTCCGAAGCTGTCATAGCCACCATTCGTCCGCCCGCGTGTTCCAGACTCAGGGCCGGGGAACGTGCGCACTCACTCCTCCGCGTCGATGCGCGTGTCCCAGTAACCCGGACGGCGGTGCGAATGGGCAACGGCCACGATGCGAATGTGGTCGTCTTTGACGTGGTAGACCACGCCGTAGGGGAAGCGCTGGGTCAGGCAGCGCCGGGCGCGGCGCGAGAGTTGGCTCCATCCTTCGGGGTACTGGAGCACCCGGGCGATCGTCGCATAGACTTCTTCGGCGAACTCGTAGCCCAAGCCGGGCTGGCAGTCCTCGTAGTAGTCGACCGCCTCGTTCAACTCGGTGCGTGCGGCGGGATGGAATGAGAAGGTCACTTGCCGAGCCGCTTCCGAAGCTCCGCGAATACCTGCTCACCAGGGATGGCCTGAACCTTACCTGAGTCGAGTTCGTCGATCCGGCGTTCAGCCTCTGCGGCCCAGAGTCGGTCGATCTCTTCACGACTTGGCGCATTCAGACTCTGAAGCAGTCGGTCCACGAGACGGATCCGGTCCTCACAGGGGAGAGACAGAACCTGGTCAGCAAGCTTGGCGGTTAGGGCTGTCATGCGCAAGAACCTCCATTCGATCCACCCTAATCATACCCCAGATACGGCCAGGCGGCAAGCGCCCGCACCGGTCTTGAGGCAACCATGGATCGCCTGTTCCTATCGCGCAACGCGCCGAGGTCACGAGGTCGCGTGCATGGGACTTGTTGTCTTCCGGTTTCTTCGTCTGGCGCCATCACGGCTTCCGCTTCAGGGTGGCGACAGGCTTCCCATGGCGGGTGATGATGACCTCCTCCTGGCCGTCCGGCTGATCGGGTGTTGCTGCGGCGACCTTCCTATTGGGCGGTCCCGGCGGGCATCCTCTGACGGAGGGTTCAGGTTCCGGCGCCTTTGGTCTCTGGTTGCCTTTGGTCATTCTTCTTTCTCCAACGCTGCGTAGACGGCGCCCGTACTCTTGGGGACACACCGGGGTTGGACGGTATGATCGAGGCCCCCGGCCTCGGTGGAACTTTCATGGCTGGCAACCGCCTCAATCCCTTGCGGTTCTCACATATAGCATTGCCTCGGGCGGTCTGCAAGGCCGGTGCCGGCGCGGAGTTCCTACCGTTCCCGGGCACTCACGCAGAGGGAGCGCCCCCTTGTCCGTGTTCAGCGCAGGAGTTCATTCAGCAGCCTGAACAGGGGCAGTATCGCGGCCCAGAGGCAGATGCCCCCGAGTGCCACGGTGCAGGCCAGCGCGACCCAATCCACGCACGACCGGGCAGAACGATCTCTGATGAGCTTCTCTTTCGCAAGCAATGCGGGCACCGCAAGCAGACTCCCGAAGAAGATGAACTGGCTCCACGAGAAGATCATCAGGGTCAAGGCCGGGAGAGGCTCGCCTGGCAGGAGCTTGTCAAAACACAGCGCCGTCTTGGGGCCAAGGGAGAAGGAGAAGAACGAAAAGTGGAATATGAAACAGCAGAGAGCCAGCAGGCACAACCCCAGCGGCAGATGGCTTTGGACAGGGGCACGGTTCACATCCTGGGGTTGCCCGTCGGTGACCGCATTTGCGTCCATCGGGTGATCCTCCATTGTCTGACAACACAGCGTCATCGCGAGGTCCTGAGCGCCCGCCTTGATGCTATCGCCCGCCACAACCGCTCACCCCCGGCGGGTTTCGAAATCGACGTGTCGACTCGGTCGAGCGTGAGCCGGAAATCGAGGCGATGCGGTGCCTTGCGCGTCACGGCGATCGTCCACTCGGTGTACGGATACCGGCCGCGCTGCTTGATGCGGATCGTGCCCGCGTTAGCCCCGGCGTCCGCCATGTCGGCCATCTCCAGGAGCCGCGACCACACCCGGGCGACAGGCACTGGCTTGGTCCCATTCCCAGAGCAGTCGCGGAACGTACTGCATTGAACGAACTCGCCCAGCCCACCACTACCTCGGCCAGGAACATGCACTCGGATCCCCGCCCGCGTGCGACTCACGCTGAATGCGGGGAAGCCCATGTCCATTGCCGTCAGGAACATGGTGGACGCATACCACACATGCAGCGGATCATCCTGCTCTTCCATGGGGTGCCTTTTCGTCAGTCTCTCGCCAGGCCAGTGGCGTCGACCCGTGGCGCACCTCAATGCTGGCCATCTCTGGTTTGCTAGACTACTTTAAGATGCTTATCCTGAAGGCGTTGAATAACAAACTGGCGACAGACCCGGCATTGATAATGCGAACCCAGCATTGAGATCATACCACTCGTTCCCACCGGCTGAACCGTCCCTCATACTTCAGTACGGCAAGCCCTTGGCCCTGCAGTTCCTTCATGAGAGCGAGGGCCTGATGGCGGTTCAGTCCGGTGACCTGCCGTACCTCGGCATTGGACAAGGACCGTTCTGCCAGTGCCGCCAGCACGCGTCGCTTCGCGCCTTCTTTCTCCTTCCCCAAACGCTTGCGTACGACAAAGGCGAGCATTCCGGCGAGTTGCTCAGACGCTGCCCGCGACAAGCGGTAGTGGCGACCCCGGCCCGTCCCGGCCGCCTCCAACAGATGCCACCGGCTGACGAGGTCACCCAGCAATTCGCGCGCATCGGCAAGGCTGCGCTGGGCAATCTCGGCGGTCTCCCTGGCATTGATCGTTTCCTGTTGGGTCAGGCGGTGGACGATCAGGAGCCCGTCGCCGTCCAGGTCAGGATGAGTCCGCACAAACTCGACGAACTCGCGCCGGGCGTCCTGGCCCTTGACCGTGACGAAGACCGTCTGGCCGGTGCTGCGGAAGCGCGGCGGTTCTTTGCCCTCGACAAGGAGGTCGCGGAAAACGCGCTGAATCCCAAGGTTGGCGGCGTTGGCCAGACGCATGCGCGCCACAGCGGCAAACAGGGCCGGGTTGCGCGGGATGGACGCGTGGTGGAGGATGTTCTGTGGCGTCACATCGCCCGGGAACCCGCCGGCATTCGTGATCTCGAGAGAGTGCGGGTACAACTTGACGGTCACATTGCCCAGCGCCCGGTAGTCACGATGCACCAAGGCGTTGACGAGCAGTTCACGGACCGCAACGGGCGGGTACCTGTGCCCGCCCCACGCGACAAGCGCAGCAGCCGGTATCGACTTCGCCCGGCGAGGTCTCCCGCCCAGCACATGGGTTACGTGCCTCGTGGCGTGTCATCTGGTCTGCCGTCAAGGATCTGGGACATAGGCGACCATCCAGGAACACGAAAGTCACCCGGGAAACCCCGTTCGCTTCCCCGTCTTCCTCCGCCCCGCCTTCTTCAGTATCCCCATCGTCTGCCTCCTGGCGCAGAACCGATTGTTCCGGTGGTGGAACGCCGCGTTCGAGCCGGACTATGGCCGTACCCCTGCCGGCGGAAAGGGCACCAGCCGCAGACTCCTGTGCCTGCTCGATAGTACGAATGAGCCGCTGCCATTCCTGCTCGGACAGACCGAATACGAGGCCCGTTGGACAGACCAGCAATCCAGCGAGGACGAGGGCGAATCTGGACACCAGCCGATTTCTGCTCGTCGTCATGGAGACTCCCATCCTGCAGTGCCCGGCCACAAATCCCCTGTCCCTTCTGCGCTCCGGCCCTGGCCGGCACAGCGCGTTCTCTCACCGGCCGAAGATCGAAACCTGATGAAAGAGAGGCCCCGTGCGCAACGGCCGGCTCATCCAGTCCCATCCTACGGCTTCAGGTTTGACTCAAGTCTCTTGACGAATGCGTCATTCTCGTAGAGATCGACGACGTATTCGTGATCTCGACCTGGCTCCCACTTGGTGCATTTGCCGTGTGCCTTGCCGTCTCTCATCTCGATCTCGGAACGTTTCCTGGCCGGACCACCATACCAGGTAACCCAAGTTCCCGAGAAGTCGTGGGGCGGGGTGACCAAAGCGGGATCGGCCCGGGCCTGGAACAGGTAGATGAACCGAGACCACTGCGGATTTCCGAAACGCAGAACCGCAAAGACGACGAGCAGCGCGCACAGAGTCCCAGATGACCACCAGATGACCCGAGACTTGACGCGGTGATTGCTCGGATCCATTGTTCTGTCCTCCGCCATCCTCCCGGTGACCGGCTCCCGTTCCTGCTGGCTGTCGTTGTTCATGCGGCGGCCCTCCATCAGCGCTAACGGACAAGTGACTTAGCGGGAGGGCGCGGTTCCCCGGTTCGGCGGGATCGCCCCGTCACGCACTTCCCGTCTGTCCCGAACCATTCGCGATCACCCGGCGGGGTTCATCCCCCCGGAAGAGCCTCCAATATCATGGTACCCCGGAACGGCGGAGAAGACAAGAGAAAGGACCGACCCGTGCGGGAAGATGGCGACCACGCCGCAGGGTTCCGAGTCACTGAGCCACAGGTTTCTGGGGGCGTATGTTCCCTGAGGCAAGGCGACAATGCACGCGTTGGGATGTCGAGAGGCCCTTGCCGCTCACGTACGCCTGGTCCGGTAGTCTCGCGGGTCAAGGCACGTGTCGTAGAGGGTTCGCTCGATGCGAATCCAGTCCGTCTTGTTGACGCCGCGGCGGTTCCTGGAGACCGGACTGCACGGAAAGGCAGAAGCGACCTTCAGCCAACGGCCCTGTTCGCCAGCGATGACACGCAATTCCGTGGCGACTTCCGACAGATCCTGGTCCTGGCTGAAGATCAGTGCCACATCGTACTCGGCACGGTGTCCCCCATGAAAGAATAACCCCGCCCGGGCCACCGAAGCAGCAAGTCGGGCGGGGAGCAAGTCCTAACTCACACAATATAGTGCGTTGAGTCGAAAGCAAGGCGACATCTGCCGTCGTGATTACGCCCGCCGGGCTTATTGCGTCCCCGCAAGCACCGCCGGCCTCGCCGGTGTCTTTGCCGCATTCGGCCGCGGACGGCTCAACAGCAAGGTCGTATTCCTGCCGGCGCCGGTCGGGCCGTCGTCTGTCTCGCTTTCCTCGGGCGTTTCGGCATCCGCGGCCATCGCCGTCCTGAAGGCGCGGTGGATTTCCGGGTCCGGGATGCCGGCGCGGCGCGCTTCGACCACGACTCGCTTCAGTTCTGCGTCCGTGCCAAGGCTGCAGTCGGTGCGACAACGCTCCTCTGCGTCCGCCGCGACGAACAGGCCGCGGCCCTTGCTGGTGTAGATCACGCCGTCGCGTTCGAGCTCCCTGTACGCTTTGGCGACCGTGTTTGGATTAACCAGGATGTCTGCTGCCATGCCACGGACCGAGGGAATCGGTTCGCCGGGCCTGCACGCGCCACGGGCAATGGCAGACTTCACGCCCTGCACAATCTGCTCGAAGACCGGCACGCTCGCATTGATGTCGATGCTGATCAGCATAGTACCTCACGACTCCAGGTTCGGTTCTCCGGTCGCTCCTGTGACGTTGACCGGCAACGGCCCGCGAGGTGTCGAGTGTCGGGTGTCGAGGGGGGGGGCCTCTGGACTTCGACATTCGACATTAGGGCTATTTACTTGACTCAACCTACCACTACCTGTAGGTACGTTGGACCCCTGCCGCCTCGTGCGGCAGGTGAACAGGTTCAACGGCTAACGACGCTGTACACCTCTTTTCCTCCCCGCCCGGCCGCCTGCAGGCGGCCGGGCGGGGAGGAAAAACAGACTGCCGTCCGACGGTAGCCACAGAACACTCGCTCCTGCCAGACGAGCTGGCAGGTGGCGCAGGGAGAAATCGCAGACACAACCCGTCGGGGGTGGTTGAGTCAAGTACATAGCCCTATTCGACATTGATCATTCGATATTGGACATCCGTCTTGGTTCCGCTTGGCCGGGTTGGGCCTGTGTCCGTCATGGAGCGGCGCCTTCCAACGCCACGAAGATGTCTTCCAGGTTCATGGGCAACGGTTCGATGACAGCGCCATCGAGACAGGCGTGCAGTTCGGCTTCCGCCCCGGGCACAGCGGTGTCTACGACGAGCAGCCATTGCCGCCCGTCCCGTTTCAACGACACGACGCCGGGGATGCCGCAGTTGTCCGGCGGGTCGTGCGGGAACGTGACGCGGAACTGGCGCATGCGCGTCTTCAGGCGTGGCAGTTCCTCGACCAGGCGAAGCCTGCCCGCGGACAACACCGCTACCCGGTCCGCAACCCGTTCGACGTCGGTCAGTAGGTGTGACGAGAAAAGTACTGTCCTGCCTTCCTCGACGGCGACCTCGACGATGCTCTCCAGGAACTCCCGGCGCACCACGGCGTCAAGCCCGCTCGTGGGTTCGTCCAGAATGAGCACGCGTGGCTTGTGCGCCAGCGTCTGCACCAGCGCGACCTTGGCGACCATGCCGCGGGATAGTGTCCGGAGTCTGCTGTCGGGTTCGAGCCCAAGGCGGGCGACCAGGTCCCGACAGAGCGCAACGTCCCAGCTCGGGTAGAACGCGGAGACGAACCGGAGCACCTCCGCGACGGTCATCCACCCGTAGTAGTGGTGGTTCTCCGGGACATAACCCACCTCGCGGCGGACGCAGACGTGGTCCTTCGCCGAGTCGCGCCCGAGCACCGTGGCGCTTCCTTCGGCGATGGGGGTCAATCCGAGCAGCATACGGATCAGGGTCGTCTTGCCGGCGCCGTTCCGGCCCACCAGCGCGAAAACGGCGCCATGTGGCACGTCCAGGGTGACCCGGTCCACGGCAAGAGTCGTTCCGTAGCGTTTGCGGAGTCCGCCGACGGCGATGGCGGGTGGTTCGCTCATGGTGCGTCCTCCACCTGGCGCGGCAGGAGCCGTCGCACCCGCGTGCCGTCCAAGTTCACTATCCATAGACCATCATCGAGAAGGCCACTATCGAGCCGCACCAAGAGCGTCTTGTCGGTGAGCCATTCCACAGCGCTTTCGTCTACCCCCGTGTCTGTCTCCCAAGGCCAGACGTGGCCGTCCTCCAGGTCGATGACGCCACACGCGTACGGACTGGTGACTTGGAGGAACGCATGGCGGCCATCGGGTGCGCATCGGATCCAGCCACAAACAGGATAGTTCGACGTTGTGTCGAGATAACCGAGGGACGGGAAGCGGAAGGAGCGCCACCGGTCGGCGTTGAGATCGCATACCGCGACGCCATCGCTCAGCAGCACGGCCGCCCGGTCAGCGCCCGGAATGAACACCGGCGGCGCGATGGCAAGCGATCCTTGGGGCGGCGCAAGAAGCCGGACAGTGCCCGTCCCAACCTGAACAAGCCACGTTTGTGGACGCTCTTTCTGATCAGGGCGAAAGAGCCACATCGTTTGGCCGTCCTTCTGACGATCACGCGCTTCCCCGACCAGGAACCACCGCCCGTCCGGCGCGAGACCGAGCAAGTACGGGTGCTCCCACGGATGCGACAAGACGGTTTCCTCGGCTTGCCTGAGGTCAGGACGGTATCGTTGGACAACTGCCTGCGCCCCGCCAGCTCCGGCAGCGGGTTCCGACACGGCCAACCGCATCCCGAAGACGCCGGCGCCGGCTCGCATCAGGCGCTCTTCAGGTGGACCTGACGAGCGGCAGACCGCGCGCTCGCCCGTCTTGACATTGTGGAACGGCAGCCCCGTCCATGACCCTCCCGTCTCCGAGTACCGGCGCGAGAAGACCCAGTCGTTGTCGAACCAGCCTTCAGGCGCCGGTCCCGGCAGTTGCGAGGATGTCCCTTCGGCCGCGCGAAATGCCCAAACGGTCCAACCTCGATCGGGTCCCCACCAAGGGCGTTCGGCCTCGAACGGGGCCCCAGGGTTCACGCAATCGAAAGGCCATACCCAGAGCCTGCTCCTGGCGACGAGGCAGTTTCGGCCATCGGGGGACCAGCCGCCATCCCACCAGGCAGCGTCAACTGAACTCATGCGGTACCGGTCAAACCACACCCACTTCTCCGTCTCTGTGTTCAGGAACGCCACACGCTCCGAGCCACCGCTATGGAGGGAGAGCAGGCCGTATTCGTGCCGGCGGTGCTCGCACTGGAACGCGACGTAAGGGTGCGACCCAGGCCCGGGTATGGAATCCGAGATCCAGACATCGATCGGGCGGTAGGGCTTTGGAACGGCGTAGTCGCCCGGCGTCATCACAAACCACACGTAGACGCAACTGATCGCTGAGGGCACGGCAACCAGCACAGCCCAACCCGCAGCCGCGCCAAACCCACGTGCCGCGACGGCAGCAAACGTCTCTGTCTGGCCCCGGCTGAAGAGCCAACCCGCGATAACCAGTGCCAGGCCAACACCAGACACCATCACCAGACACGCGGCTCCCCAGCGCCAAGGCGGAAAGTTGACCATGAACGCCGCACAGAACCCCAGCCAAGCAGCGCCAACTGCGCCCACGACCATGGACACCAGCAGAGTCGACAGAACGCGGCCCCGAAAGGACGCAACCGCAGAGACCACGCCAGTAGTGAAGACGGAGACCAGAGCGCCACGCTCGATCCATTGCATCGGTTGATCCAGCCATAGCTTGTCAGGACAGGGCGGCAGCAATGGACTGAGCAGCAGTACGGGCAGGAAACCCAGGAGCGACAGCACGCCCACGGCCAGGAACTTGGCGCGAAAGAACCACCCCGCGGACGCCGGCAGCGTGTACAAGAACGCGTCGGTGCCTTGGTCATGCTCGCCCGCGAAGACGTTGGCACCGACGACAAGCGGGATCGCCACCCACACCATAAGACTCGCACAGCCTGCGGCAACGAACGGCGACCAGTGGCCGCCAACCAGCATGATCAGAGGCGCCAACCCGGCAAGCAGAACGAACGGCAGCCATTGCTGGCGCCATTCTTTCCAAAGCATGGCTCCGACTGCCGAAGACCAGCACGCCACCTGCGGGGCTGTTGCTTTGGGTTCCGCGTCCACTGTCTTTGTACCTCTGCCTCGGGAGAGTGCCGCGCTGCAACCCGCGCCGTCCTTGCCGGTCACTCATCCGTACTACTATACTAGTACAGTAATCGGCAACGGAAGTCAAGTGCAAGCATCGCGGGGAGCGAGAGCGCGTGACGGTGCGTGTCCCGGCGCGTCGGCACGTGTCCGTGTGGCAACGCCGTGGGCCGCTCGCTGAAGCGTCGCTGCCACTTCCGCCTGAAGGCGGGACTCAGACGGAGACGCCGAAGTGACAGCCCAACATGACCGGGCGGTCTGCCGCCCGGGAGGCGCTGACGCATTATTCGTCCGTGCGTTGCTCGGGGGGGGGGCAACGCAATGCTACTAAGGTTCTCCCGCGCTGTGTGCCCGTCGTGCTCGGCAGCCCCGTTGGCACCGCGGCGGACCGTGGCCACCGGCAGTGGCATGTGGAGTGCGGCGGCAGAGGGCGAGTGAGCGCCCGGCGACGCCGCTTTGGCTGGAGTACGTCGCGCGGGCAATGCGCCTCAGCCAAAGCGGTGTCGCGCCCCTCGACTCCGCTCGGGGACTTGCCACCGCGCTCCATAGGGTGACGTCGCCGAGAACCTTAGTAGCATTGGGGGGGCAACGGGGCAACTTGTGGCGTGGGCCCCAGTTCCAAGGCGCCTGGGCACGATCGACGGCCAGAACAGAGCGCCCATGAACACGTCCGTGCGGAGGGTCGCGGCCACACATGGCCCCATGGGTTCCTCACGGGCAGGAGGCATCCGACGGCTGAACCATGTGCCACACCTGCCGAAGATCCAGACGGTCGACCCAGGCGTTCAGGTACGCCAAGTCCAACACCTCGGCCGACACCGCCAGGATTCCCCGGATGTCGTCGATGTGCTTCTGGGACGAACCCATGCGGTAGTAGATCAACTTGGCCAGGATGATGTCTTCTGGCGTGGCCGACGAGGAGTCGACGCGTGCCGAGAACGGAACGACTTGTCGGCGGCCAAACTCCGTTCTGGCGAACTCGGTGTCTTTCCGGACGATCAGGTCGACTTTCGAGCCGCTGCCCACGTGGAGGATGTTGAACTGGCCACGGCACCGAATCTCCTCGAACACAGTATCAAGGGGCGGGAAGTAGAAGTCGTCGCCCTCGAAGGCACGTGCCAACACCGATACCTGACGGGGGTCCGGATCGATAACGACATCCATGTCGTTCGTCATACGCGGCTCGCCGTAGAGCATCGCACCAACAGACCCGGTGACCATGTAGGGCACACCCGCGCGGTCAAGAGCCAAGAGCACCTGCTCAAAGAATTCCTGCTGCGTCATGCAGGAACCTCCTCGCCGCCAACCGGCGGATGTCGGCCTGCGAACGGTCCGGGTGTGTCCTGGTCAGGAACAGAATCAGCCGTTGGTAGGCGAAATCATGCAGCGCGCAACCTGACCTGACCCGTTCGGCCGGGGTCATGCGCCGGTACGCCTCGATCTGCGTCTGTGGTGTGAGCTTCACGAAGGGAATGTACCCGTGCCCGCCCCACGAGACAAGCGCAACAGCCGGTATCGAACCCGCCGCCCGGCGCAGTTCTCGACCTGCGGAACGACGGGGGCTGCACAGGGACAGACCATCTGTGTCGGCTCAACGGGGCTGGGGCATCAACGACGGTGCCCCGCAATTCCAGGGTGCCCGGGCCGCATCGACGGCCAAGTACGACACCCATGAACACCTCCGTGCGGAGGGTCGTGCCACAGGTGGCCTTCCAAGTGCGTGTCATGACGGCACGCCCTGATGCGAGCCTTCACTCGACGTACCGGGAGAGATCGAACCCGGGACCGAACGGGTTCACCACTTCGACCCCGGCGTAGTACTGGCCGGTGTTCAGGTCTTCGGAGAAGATGACGTCGCAGTCCGCGGACTCCGCTGCCGCGATGATGGAGGCGTCCCAAGAGCCGACCTGATAGGTGCCACGGATCTCGACGGCGCGGCGGACCGTCTTGGGAGAGGGCGCCAGAACGGTCAGCCGCTCAAGGTGTCTCAACTGACGCAGCACCACGGCTGGTTCCTGATTCAGTTTGGGCAGCGCCGTGTTGGCATACTCCTGCAAGACCTGCACGGACAACGCCACAGATTGTCCCGTAGCTCCACCCTCCTGCCTGTCGGGTGCGGAGTCTGCTTGTGTCGGGCAAGTGCCCGAGTTATGGTTCTGCTGTGCGTGGGACTTCCCCGGATGTGGCAGTGCACCACCGGCGGTTGAGCGGGATGCATGGTGCCCGGCAGGCATGATGCGACCGACAGCAGGTGGGGAAAGCCCAACACGGCAGCAATAGGTTCCTGACCCCCGGAACCTTGAGACATCCATGGCGCGCGTTCGACGATACGGGTATATTCTTGAGTGGTACCTCGGTGATCACGTGCCGAGGCACGTTCATGTTTTCGACCGCAAGGGCACATTCCTGGGCCGGTTGGACGTGAACCGGTTGACCGGTGTCGAAGGGTGGACGCCCGACCGCAGGCTAGTCAGGTTCGTCGAAGAGCTGCGATGTGAAGGACGCCTATGAAGACCTCGGTGCAGTTGAAGAAACCTTACGGCACGGGCACATTCTCCCGAATCAGGAACGCCCGTTACCTGGGCTGGGAGGACGCGTTCGACGTTGAGTTCGAAGACGGCTTGTGCTTCCTGGAGCCCCATCGTGGCATCCGTCAGGCGAACCGGATATCTGACAAGGCTGTGCCGGTCTGCGTCGAGGTCGACAAGGAGTTGGGCAGCCACTTCAGGGTCATCTACGACACCGCGGAGGTCGCCGAGGTCTCGTGGGCGTTCGTCCGGGAGTTGCCGCCCGCCGACACGCCGACACAGCCGAGGCGACGGCAGTGTATGACGCGCCTGATGGCCACGGCGTCAAGGCGAAAGGTCTGAGCATTCCCAGGCGTCAGCCCCACTTGGTCGAGGAGAGGAGAGGGGGCACAGGCAATCTGTGGTGGGCCGCCTGGCCTGCGTCCCGGCCTACGCACCCATTCGGCAGACATGCCAACCCACCGCAACGCAGTCCTGGAACAGGACGTCGAAGGCGCAACGATCGACGACATGCCAACGCCACGACCGCCTGTCCCTGTTGCTCGCCCCTGGCCACGCGCAACCCGGACCGCGTGAACGCGGTACTACAAGCCTGGGTCGTTCTCTGACGTCCGCAACGCTCCTGCCGACCGCGCGCCCATTCAGAGGCGGATTGCGGACCTTGTCGTCCCGCTCACTTCCCCGTCGCGCCCGGGGTCGGTGCCAGCGGCAGGAAGCTGGTGTAGGCGCCGGCGGGGAGGAAGCCGAAGTCGTTGGTGACGATGACGCCGTGGCAGTCGTGCGCGGCGTCGGCGGGGACGCTCAGGCGCAGGGTGTGAGTGCCTTTGCTGACGCGTAGGCCGAGCCGTTCCTGGCCGGGCTCGCCGCCGAGCGGTGCGGTGAAGTTCCAGAGCCGGTCGGTCGGGACCGGGCCGCCGTGCCCGACGCAGATGTAGCCGAACCGGATCGTGCATTCGCGCGGCGCCTGGTCGTCGATGCCGAGTTTGAACGCGCCGCTCGTACCGTGCGCCTCGGTCGCAGAGCTCTGCCACAGCGTCCAGACCACGAGGTCCGTGTCCGCGGCGCACTCGATGGGCACGTCGACGGTCGACGTCGCGCCGCTGCCCCAGGTGCGGTCGTCGCGCACGAACACGCGCTCGGCGACCGGCGGGGTCGCAACCGCGACCGGGTCGGACGGCGCACTCTCGTTGCCGTCCCGGTCCACGGCGGTGACGCGGCAGGTGTAGGTCGTCCCGGCCTGCAGACCCCAGTGCACGTACGCCGTCGCGCCGGGCGACGCGACCAGGTTCTCCTGCCGCACGTCGCAGGTCGTGGCTGGCGCGGCGTAGACGTTGTAGTGGTGGAAATCCGTGGCAGCCACCGGGCCCCACTCGAGTTGAATCGTGAAGCTGTCCAAGGCCTTGCCCGCCAGGCCGGCCGGCGAGGGCGGCGCCGTTGTGTCGCCGCCCTCGATGCCTGTCGGTGTCACACCCGGTGCGTCGGTGATCAGGAGCTGATCGACCATGATCCACGGAACGTCCGCGGCCAGGGTGAGCGTGTGCGGCCCGGCGGCGAGGTTGTGCCCGTCGCTCGCGCCGAGCGGCGACCACTGCCAGTCGCCGGGCTTGCCCGAGAACGGCGCCAGCGGCGTGCCGTCGAGCTGCGGAGTCAGCACGAACGCGTTGTCCGCATTCTTCACGCGCAGCCACAGGCGGAACGTGCCCTGCCGCGGCACGCTGAACGGCAGTGCGAATTCCGCGGCCGGCTCGCGCTCGCACAGGCACATGCAGTACAGCCCGGACGCGGTCGGGTCGAACGCTTCCATGACGGGCGGCTGCGTGACGGGTGCGAACTCCGCTTCGAACACATGCCGGACCGGGCCGGGCCAGGCGGCATCCGTGCAGACCTCGGCCGCGGGCAGGCTCTCGAGCCCGCAGCGCTCGAGCGCGGTCACACGGTAGTACGCGGCGCCCGGCAACGGCGCGGGGTCGGTGAACTCGCACCCGGCCACCGGCGTTGCGGTGATCGCATCGAACCCCGCGCCACTGGTGGGGGAACGGTAGACGAGGTAGCCCTGAATCTCCCGGGCGTGCTTCGGCGCCTGCCAGGTCAGCGTCACCGCGCCCGCCGCGCCGCGCACCGCAAACGCGTCCGGCCGTCCGGGCAACATCATCACGGCGAAGTAGAACTCGATGTCGCCGAGCATGCTCGAAGCGTACCCGAGCTTGGTGCCGTCCGGGCTCATTTCGGGGTGCGCTTCGGACCAGTACGTCGAGTGGCCGATGCCGGAGTTGTGGACCGCGATACGCTGGACGAAGTCACGGCCGTCGGCCGCGGCCCGGATCAGGTACGGGTCGGAACTCGCCGCCAGCCACGCGTCGTCCGTCTCCCATGTCTGATGGTTGCCGCTGCCCTTGCCCAGTGCGGTAATCGCACCCGTCTGCTTGTCCACCAATTGCAGTCTGCCAATCGGGCACATGTACCGGCCGGACGGACTGTGCGCGCGGTGGCCGGCCCAGAGCCCCTCGCCGCCGTAGATGCGCGTGATCGTGCCGTCCTTGCGCATCATGAAATTGCCTTCGGGATAGTCGCCGGGCTTGTAGCCGCCGTGCTCGTACTCGAACTCGACCGAGTGGTCCGGCAGCTTGGTGAACCAGAGTTGGTGGATCTGCCCCTTGGGGTCCAGCACCAAGTCTTCCTTGCCGTCCAGGCTGAGCAGGTGCACTTTCGACTTCTGCGCCCACAGCGCGTCCTTGAAGAACTCCCTGATCAGCAGGTACTTGTTGTCCTCGCTGATGCGCCAAGCACTGGTCTCGCCGTCGAAGTTGCGCAGGACCGTTTCCTGCCGCGTCTCGACCGAGTAGCGGCAGGCCGCGGACTTGCCGCCGTCTGCGCGGCGACAGTAGTAGAACACATTCCGGTCCTGCCGGTCCCAGGCGAACCAGCCGGTCGAGGGCAGGACTTGCGCGGTCGCGCCGTCGGCGGCGAGCAACACGTTGGACTTGCGCCCCCGGTCGGACGAGTTGAGCAGGACGACGGACCCGTCGCAGTTCCACGGGCTCGCTTCCATGTAGTGATGCCGCGTCGAGCCGCCGGGCGTGTGCGCCAGGCGCCAGAGCCAGGCGCCCGTAGCCGTGTCGCGGAAGATCACGCGTTCGGCCTGCATCCGGTCGTCCGTAACGAGCGGCACGTACGGCTTGAACGGCCGCCGCGCCGCGAGTTGCTCGAGCCGGTGGTAACGGTGTGCCTCGGGCAGGAGCGCGCGGCGGAACTCGGCGCCGTTTACCCGCTCGACGCGCACATCGTCCGCCAGCACGACCCCGGCGACCTGCGAAAGCTGCAGCCCCACGGCCAAAGAGGCGAGTTCCTCGTCGATACGGAACGTGTACTCGCGCCGCTCGAACCCGGCCGTGGGCGGCTGGTCCGTGCTGTCCTTGCGCGTGCGCTCGCCGGCCGCGCCGAACAGGCTGTGACGCAGGACGAAGCGCTTCTCGGAATTGACCAGCAGGCTCAGGCGGTAGGTCGAGTGCGGCTGGAACGGCACGGCGCGCGCCCAGAGTTGCGGGAACCACTTCTCGGGCGTCGTCTTCTCGTAACGAATGCAGCGTGTGCCCTGCGGCGCGCCCTCGGCCGCCAACTGGATGACGCCCTTGCCTTCCTTCTCGTTGTAGGAGAAGCCCCAGCCCGCCGGCGTGCCGTGCGCGTCAACCGCGCCCTCGAAGTCGCCGTTCTCGAGCAGGTTCTGGTCTCGGAAGACCAGGTACCCCGCCGCCATGGCCTCGTGGAACGAGAGCGCGGGATTGCGTGGCCACATGGCATGCGGGAAGCCGGGCGCATTGCTGCCAACCTTGACGCGCCACACGAACCCGCGCGACGGCGGCGTGACCCCGAATGCGGCATAGGGAATGGCCATCTCGGCGCTCCAGCCGCCCTCGCGCTTGCGTGTCGCGGAGCGCCACTCGGGATCCCACTTGGTCCCGAGTTCCTGCCCGAGCGGCGCATCCGGATCATGACTCGCGTCCAAGGCCGCGCCGTCGCAGTTCAAGATGAGGTGGAAATACGCAGTGGCCGCCGGCGCCGTGTGCAGGAAGAGTTCCACGCTGTCGTCGGAGAACACGTGGCTGTCACGCTCGCGCGGCTGCGCCGTCGCGGGCACCGCGCCCGGCCGTGACTGCGCCTCGACCGCCACGTACAGCGCCGTATCGTCGCACAGGAACCGAACCTGCATGCGCGCCGGCAAGGGCGTCGCGTCCGGTCCGAGCGTCAGCAGCACAGGCGTCGGTTCGGCCTGCGGCCAACACGGGTCGGACAGATCCCCGTCCACCGTCGGCGGCTGGGCCGTGAACCGGCAGACATACTCGCGGTCGGCCAGGGCAGGCGCGGCCGGCTCGGCTTGCGTCACGGCGGCGAATGGGACAAGGGTCAACGCCGCGGCGAACGACCGCATCGGGACCAGAGCGATGGCTGACTGCATGACTCCCTCCACGTGCACGGCGGAATCTTCCGTCCTCGCGTGAAGGCAACGTAGTGGCAGGCTGCGGGGTCCGCAAGAGGGAAAGTCCGGGAACGGCGCAAGTCAGCTTATGTTGCGCGCAACATAAGCTGACTTGCGCCCCCGACCGTCTCTGATCTCGACAACCGGAGACCGGCCCGAGCACTCCGCCTCGGCGCGGGACGCGCCGGTTAGCAACCGGACCGATCCGGGCGAAACGCTACCCGCGGAGTACCGCGGCCACGGCGGCCAGGTTCGCTTCCGGGACCTGCGGCTTCGATGCCGTGATCACGGCGAACGACGGCCACCCGCGGGCCGCATCGAGCATGCCGCGAACGTGATCCTTGACCTCACCGGCCGAGGCGCGTTCGAGCATGACCGGGTCCACGGCGACCAAGGCGGTCACGGCGTCACCGTAGTCTCTGACCGCTTCGGCGATGGTCGTATTGCCCACGGGCGGCAAAGCCAGGTAGTGGTGCACATCGATCGCCGCCTCGCGATACAGCGGCAGGAACTCGCGGACGTGCCCGCACGAGTGCATGAGCAGGCACTTGCCGGCCGCGTGGCAAATAGCGGCGTACTCGCTCAATGCCGGCAGCACGAAGTGCCGGAACATGTCCGGACTAATCAACTGCGTACTGGTGTCGTCGTAGGAACCGACGACTTCGCACGCGCTCGCCGCGATCGTCCGGCAACGCCGCAGTTGCGTGGCCTGCATCGTGGCCAGCAACTGCTCGGTGCGCTCCGGTTCGTCGCACCACAGACCGATGAACGTCTCGAGCCCCATGTAGTCGATGATCAGTTGCATGAGCGGTGTCCGCAACCCGCCCACCTGCACCAGTCCACGGTTGCCGACGCGCTGCATCACGCCCGCCAGGGGGCCGGGGTCCGGGAGGAAAGTCGTATCGTCCATGATCGCTGCGAGCGTGAGCATATCCTCGACGGTCTGAACCGGATACCGCTCGAGGTGGCTGGAGGTGCGGCCGGCATAGGGCAGGATGCGCTCGGTCGCTACCAGTTCACGGTCGCCGATCGTCGTGGTCCGCGTCACGAGATCGCCATCCCGCGACGTCCGCACCGTCACGTGCGGACTCTGCGTCCGCACCGCGGAACCGTTCACCAGCAGGTCGCAACCGAACCGGTCCTGCAGGAACATGCCCAGCGCGATTTCGTCCGTCTGGGCCGGACTGTCCGCCGGCACAAACGCCGGCGTGTTGACGCCGCCCACCAGCGGCACCCATGGGATCCGTTCCGGCGTCCGGTGGGAAAACGCGGCAAGCAGGTTTTCGCGCGCTGTCATGGTTGTGGCTCCTTGTCGGTGTGATAGCGTGATGGCGTGATCGCGTTGTCCGATTCGCGGTGGGTTTACAGGCCTCAGTGCCAGCGGCCGGCGCCACGCCCGGTTATCTCGGCACCCAGACTCCGGTGTCTTGGCCTGAGTTCCGCACTTTAGGCGGAAGCTGCAGCGACGCTTCAGCGAGCGGCCGGGGATCGGCTCGCTCAAGCTCGCCTGCCACTTCCGCCTGAAGGCGGGACTCTGACGTGGGTGCCGTATCCGCGCGAGCACCAAGTTCCATCTGCGTCACGTCCCGCGCGGCCCCATCGCCTCCAGTCCGTGACCGATATCGGCGGCAGCCGCCACGATGGCGCGCGTGAGTCGATGCCGGTGTTCGCTCTTGAACCGGTGCGCCGGCAGCGGGATACCCAGCGCGGCGACCACACGCCCGGCTTGCCAGACTGGCGCCACCACGGCAACCAGTTCGCCCTGCTGTCGGATATAGACATCGAGCCGCCGGATCCGGGCCAGTTCCCGACTCAACGGGGCCACAGACCCGATCCCCGGCCAAAGCGGACCCGGCAAACCGTTCCGCTCGCAGCGGGTGTCCCTCCGGACAAAGATAGCGGTCCGCGGTCGGGTCGTACGTGAACGCGCTGGGCGCGAACTCCGGGGCTATTCCTTGCCGCGCCAGTTGTCCGGCGGATTGGGCCGCATAGTCGGTAAGCGAACCGATGAAGTCGATGCCCTTTGCGTTCATGCCCAGGATGTTTTCGCGGTTGGTGAAGCCGCCATCGGTGACCATCTGCTTGGGCTTGGTGGTGGTGTTATGCTCGACGTGATCCGCGGCGGGAAGCAGTTGGGCGCTGTCCCCGGGGTCCTGGGTCACTTCGGCCGCGACGACGATGCCCTGCGCCTGGTCGGTGGATATCTGTGCATTCAGCGATGGGGCAAAGCCGCCATCGGAC
>MHBL01000135.1 GCA_001803235.1 Lentisphaerae bacterium RIFOXYA12_64_32 | reverse complement strand
ACAAGCGAGCATATCCCGGCCTCCACGCGGAGGCCCATTTCTCCATGGGGACGTGCTTGCACAGGTCGTTTTTTTTTCACCGCCCGTGCACCCGGAGGAGGACGGCTTGGCGGCGACGACGACATGGGTGCGGGTGCCGGCCTGCGGGAGAGAGAGCGGGATCCCCACCCGCGAACGCCGGTGCTTCTGCGATTTTCAGTATCCGCTCACTCTGGCGTGTCCCGAATGCCTCGTGGAGCCGGTTGCCCTCCGGCGACGGTGAGGCCCAGTCGTAATCGCCCATCCTCCATCTCGAAAATGCGGTCGAAGATGTCGAGTGCGCGCTGGTCGTGGGTAACGACGATGACGCCAGCCCCTTGCTCGTGAGCCACTTTGCGAAACAACTCCATGACCTGGCGGCCTCGGTGGCTGTCCAGTGCGGCCGTGGGCTCGTCAGCCAGCACGAGGCTTGGGTGGTTTGCCAGCGCGCGGGCTACGGCGACGCGTTGCTGCTGGCCGCCGGACAGTGCGTCCGGCAGGTTGTTGGCCCGGTCGCTCACGCCCAGGTAGTCGAGCAGTTCCATCGTCCGCCGGTGTGCATCGCGGGGTGTCACGTCGTTGATTTCCATTGCGATCTGCACGTTCTCTGCGGCGGTCAGAAACGGGATCAGGTTTGCTTTCTGGAAAACGAAACCGAGGTGTTTGCGCCGGAAGGAGCGCAAGTCCACCAACGGTCGGTCGGCGTCCAGCACGGGCACACCGCCAATGACGATGCGGCCGGAGGTCGGCGGGTTGATAAGGCCGACGGCGGTGAGCAAGGTGGACTTGCCCGCGCCGCTGGGGCCGAGGAGTGCCACCACTTCGCTCTGCTTCACGCACAACGAGACATCGTTCATAGCCACGACTTCGGTGTTGCCGTGACCATAGACCTTCGTCAGATTGAACGCCTCGATGGCGGGTGCCTTGGAATGATCCGGTTTCATCACGACAGCACCTTGTTCGGCTCCACGCGCATGGCCTCCCAGATGCCGAGCAGGCTGGCCAGCACCGAGATGCCCAGCACGATGCCTGCGAGCCACAGGAGATCAGATGTCTCAATCACCACCAGACGCGGGAACTTCGGAAAAGCAAACTGCCCGAGCCACCACGCCAGTCCATAGCCGAGCGTGCCGATGATGAGTGCCTCCTGCAGAATGAGGCCCACGATGACGGTGTTGCGCGCCCCGATGAGCTTGAGCAGTGCGATGTCATGAACCTTGTCCAGGGTTAGAGTGTAGATGGTGAGCGCCATGATGATCGTGGAGATGATGACGAGGAGGACCCTGAACAGACCGATCTGCCGGCGGGACTTGTCCACCATGCCGGAAAGCAACAGGTCGATCTGCTGCTGCGTGGTATAGACCGTGATGTCGGGCCAGCCGGCAAGTGTCGCTGCGATTTTCGCGGCGTCCGCGCCCGGTTGGAGCGTGACCAGGACGGCGCTGACTTGCGGCGGCGCGAGAACCGGCAGGCCACGGGTTGGACCGTCCGCACGCTCAAGAAGCAGCGGTTGCACCTGGCCAATGTCTTGTCCTTCGGCGCGACTCCGGCGCGCGGCCCGCTCCAACCGCGTCGCCTCGCCCGGCACGTTGAACTGAATGGCTTGTGCGTCGCTTACGGTGAAGAACGCCAGCCCGTCGCCGCCGGACCCGACCATGCCTTTGGTGATGCCGACAATTTCGTATACATCCTTGCCCAATTCGATCTGCTCCCCCAGCGGCAAGCGAAGCGAACGATCGGCGATCATCTCGTAGTGGGCCTGTCCCAGGGCGCGTCCGACCACCAGAGGGATCCACTCGCCATGATCCTCCGGCCATGCAAGCCCCTGGACCACCATGCGCAGAGACCGCCCGTGGTGTTCGCGTTGAACCGTGTGCGAGACAAAACGCCGCGCGCCGGCCACGCCGGGCACAGCCCGGATGCGGTCTTCCAGATTGGCCGGCACCCGCGAGATCTCCGCAAACGGTCCGCGCGTACTTCCTTGCACCACCCAGAGGTCGGCGCCAATCGTGTCGATGAGCAGCGTGGCTTCGGCGATCAGGCCGCGGTAGATGCCGCCCATGCCCATGACGAGCATCAGCAGCAACCCGATGCCGACGACAGTCAGGGCGAACCGCCCCAGATTGTGGCCAATGTCTTTGGTGGCCAGATTCATTGCACTGCGATCCGTTGGCCGTCGTTGAGTTCCTGCTTCTTGGTCTCGCTCGGCTTCACGACCTGTTCGCCAGCGGCCACGCCTTGGAGGACCTCGACCGTCTCGCGGCCGCGCAGGCCGAGCGTGACTTCGCGCCACCTTGCTTGGCCGTGGACATTCACGAAAACACCGGCCTTGCCGCCGCGCCACTGTACGAACCGATGGGGAACCGCGATGGCGGCCGTCTTGCGCCCGGTCTCGATGAACACCTCGGCGCGTTGTCCCACGGTCCAGTTCTGCGGGAGTTCCTTCACACGTACATCCACGAGGAACTCGCGGGTTTCACGGTCGGTCTCCCGGCCGAGGCGCGCCACTTCGCCCGGGAAGTTCTTGGCCGGTTCGGCGCGGAACACGACGCGGGCGGGTTGCCCAAGACTCAATCCGGTCGATGCCGTCTCATCCACCCAGGCTGAAACCCACATTTCGTCGGTGGAAATGAGCTGAAGCAGGGACCCGCCCGGTACCACCACACCGCCGGGGTCGCGGTCGCGGCGGACGACGAGTCCGTTGTAAGGACTGAGAATCTGCGTGTAACTCAGGCGTTCCCTATGGTAAAGAAGCGTCTTTTCCGCCGTTACGACCTGCCGTTCCGCTTCAACGATGGCGGCCTGAGTGCGCCTGATGTCGGCTTCCGCCACGTGCAACTGCTCGACCGCTTTGTCGAGATCCTCTTGCGAGTTGACTTTCGCCATGAGCAGGCTGGTTACTCGCTGGTGGTTCTGACGCGCCAGATCTTCCACGGCTTGGGCGCGCGCTTCGTCCACGCGTACCCGCTCTGCCGTGGCCTGGGCCGCCGCGAGAGCGGCCGTTGCGACCTCAACCTGCATCCTCAACTCGCCATCGTCGAGCCGCGCCAGCAATTGGCCGGCCTTGACCACGTCATTCTGGTCCACGAGGACCTCCGCCAGCCGCTCCTGGAGGCGCGGACTGATGGTGGTCTTGACGCGCGCCTCCAACGTGCCGGTGCCCATGACCTCAGCGACGATGGCGGCGGGTTGTATCTCGTATGCCACGGCTGGGACCGGGGCGAACCTGACACGGTACACGACCCCCGCGGTGACGAGGGCCAGAAGCAGAACTTTCAGTGTCGTCTTCAATCCACGTCCGAGGATGAGTGATCCTGGTTTCATGTGTGCAGGCTGCCTTCGGTGTATTCCCGCGAGAGTCGTACTGAAACAGGCGGACCTCTCGTTCAGGTTCGGGCCCCGGCTTCCTTGGCTGCCTCGGCGAGCGAGTGCTTCCCGCCGCAGCAGAAGTCAACGCCCCGTGACTCCAGTACCGCCCGCGTCCGCGGGAACCGGACAACGATCTCACGCACGATGGTTGTTTCGTCAATTTGCCTGTTCGTGGTCGCAACCTTTCGGTTTTGGACTGGGGACAATCTTGTTTCTGTGGAAAAGTGCGTAGACATAAGGCCTCGGATCCCCGAATGGATTCACAAACGTATAGTCTGTATGACTTACAAGAGTATACCCGGCGCCGAGCCGCTCTGTGAGTTCTTCCAGAGAATATCGATGGAGGTCGAGCCCCGCGCACTTCGGCGCCCCCGTTGTCGAGAATTCGGCGAACATGACGTATCCACCCAATCTCAGCGTTGCGCTCAGATTGCCCAAATACCCGCGTATGTCCCCTTCGTCCAACAGGAAATGCAGAACAGCCCGATCCACCCAAAGGTCCACTTTGGGCACGCCCGAATCCAGAGGTCTGGAGATGTCCTGGCAGTTCCAGACAATGCCATGGGACTTGTTGCCAAGTCTCTCCTTCAGGCGGTTGAGCGCTTCACTACTTACGTCGTTCAACACGAGCTTGCATCCATGAGCAATGAGTTCTTCAACGAGAACGGTGGTTCCAGCACCGGGAAGGAATACGGTTGCGGCGTTCCATCCAGGAACGTTCTCAAGCATCTCCATGGTTTGCCGTGCATTGTGCTCATACCATCCCAGTTCTTGATCTTCGGTCGAGGAGAAGATGGTGTTCCAATGGTCGCGCGTTGATGTCATATTGGGTTTGGCCTCATGCTGTCGGTTGGCACGGTTTCCCGCTCGGTCTGGGCGGTGGCAGGCCTCATGCGCTTGCTCCTTTCTGGCCACAAAGGCCATAGTGGTGGGGTGGTAGATCGACAATGCCGCCTTGCACCGCAAATCCCGCCTCTTCGATCCATCGGCGACAGTCGGCAGGGCGGGGACGGATCGCCATGGACGGACCTCGCGGGGTGGCCGGGTCGTAGTTCCAGTGGATCACGGCTACGAGACCGCCCGGCGCGAGGATTCGCCGCGCCTCCGCGAGCAACCGCACGGGTTGTTCCGCGTGCAGGATGTTGAACAGCATCGCGTAATCTACCGATTGGTCCGCCAGCCCGGTGCCTTCGGCCACGAAGTCGCGCCGGTGGAAGCGGACGTTGCGGACACCGGATCGTCGCGCCAGCCGCTCGCACTTGGCAATCAACGCCGGTACGATATCGAACCCGTGGAGCGTGCCGCGAATCCGCCGGGCCGCCGGGACCGCGAAAGTCCCATAGCCGCAACCGAAATCGACGGCGTCACGGACCTCCGGCGTCAGCCGCAGTGCGGTCAGGATAGCCTCGGGATCGAAAAAGGAGCGCCACATGGCGTCGGCCGGCAACCCGCTTTCCCGCGTCTTCATTGGCGCTTCCCCCATGCCTGCGCGACGCGGGCAATCAGATCCACCAGCGCTTTGTTGCCGTTGGCTTCGCCTTTTTCGAAGTCGTTCTCAATGGTTCCCATCTGGTTGGTCACATGGGCGAAGCAGATCACCGAGCAGTCTCTGGCTTCGGCGAAGGCGTAGAGTGCCGCCGCCTCCATTTCGACCGCCAGCAGACCTTCCGAGTGCGCGAACGCTATTGCCTCTTCAGTTTCGCGGAACGGCGCGTCGGTGGTCCATGCCCCGCCCCGCACGATGCGCAGCTCGCCGGTTAACACCGTCTGGGCGAAGGCGAGCATGGCTGGCGAAATCCGCGCGTAGGGCGTGGGCGGCAGGTAATGGTAACTGGTTCCTTCATCGCGCAACGCCCGGTCGATGAGCACGAAATACGGGGGCGTGCCCGTCGGGAGAAGCTGTCCGGCGGAGGTGATACTCAGCAGCAGCCGACAACCGGAAGCGAACATCTCCTCGGCGACCAATACCGCGAACGATGCGCCCACCGCGCAACCGACCACGCCAATGGTAGCCGCAGGGACCGCCAGTTCGACCATCTCCGTGTGGTAACAAGCCCAATGTCGGTTGAGGTGCGCGCCACTGTGCCGCAGATGGCGACAGAGGTCGCCGTCCGGGTCAAGCAGACAGATTTGCGGTACCTTGCCCAGGGGAACGGCCTTCTGCCGCCGTGCCTGGCGCAACAAACCGTCGGGAGAGAAAATCGAAGGGCTGTCGTGATGTTTGTGGTCGAGAATCGGGATCACGGTTCTGCTTTTCTCGCTGTATGGGGATGACCGACCTCATCTGTCGGGGACAACTATCGCCCGGCGGGCGTCTTCACCGCACATTGGGCGCGCGCAGTTCGTCTTTGCCGCGCTTGAGCGGCGCGTTTGACCTGTGCCGGGGTCTTGGGCACTGGCGAATACTTGCGCCCGAGGAAACGCAGCAGGTCGCGAACCAGCCCCGGCCGGAGGAGGTAGTAGCAGCGCAGATTCCCGTGCTCGTGGCAATCGACGAGCCGAGCCTTCCGCAGCACCGCAAGGTGCTGTGAAATATTGGCCTGGGGCGCCTCCAGCAACTCCCGGATATCGGTGACGCACTTGGGGCCCCTGGACAACTCGCTCAACAGGGCCAGCCGCAGGGGATGGCCAAGCAAGCGCAGCAACTCGGCTGCCGCTGGCCATTGCAGGGTGTCGTCCATGGTTGCGCCTGTTCTGGTGTATTCGTATCGCCGAATATTCAAAACATAGCATACAGTAGCCAGATCGGCGCTGACGTCAAGCGCCCACAGCGGCGCTTACCCGTGGGAGATCTGCCGGGGCGGAAACTCGACCCTCCTGGCGATAGGTAGTTGTGTATGCCTGATCTTACTTGGACGAAGGATACGATGCCTTGAGACTCGCGCGGACACGCGAGCCTCAAGGTCGACCTCCATCCGTTTGTTGGCACTACTTCTTCGTCGTGGGCGCGGGTTGCGCGGCCTTCGCCTTCTTGCTCTTGCGAGTGCCACTGCATCCGCATCCGCATCCGCAGTTCTTCTTGGCAGCCATGGTTGTCACCTCCTTTCGTGGAACAGCTCTTCCACATCGGCAAATGCACCTTTCGGCGAAATCCTTGGGCAGAAGATGGAGCTGCAATTCCCTTTCGGTCTTTTCGACAATGCGGCGCTGCAATCGCGCTCGGGCGTCGTATAGACGTTTACGCAGTGCCGTTGGAGTGATTCTGAGCACGGCAGCGGCAGCAGACGGGGACAGTTCATCCTCGAAACACAGGACCGCTGCTGCTCTCAATCCACTTGGCAGGTCCCTGAACAACGCCTCGAAAGCAAACGGGGATTCCGAGGTCAGGCTTGCGAAGTCTGGGACCTCATGATCATCAGGCAACGACTGCATCTCAGGCCTGCGTTTCACGGAACGCCATCGCATGGCGCACAGGCGAAGCGTGATGGAGCGCAACCAAGCGCCAAAGCGGTTCTGGTCTCTCAATTTGGGAAGTCTCTGAAAAGCCGCGACAAATGCATCCTGTGCGATTTCCTGCGCGTCTGCCGCGTTGCCTATGCGGTTGAAGGCCAGAGCAATGACGGGGGCGCGGTACTTTGCGACGAGTTGTGTAAACGATTCCCGGTCTCCCTGAAGTATCTTCTGGATGACAACAGCTTCATCACACATGTCTGACATCTCCGGTGAACACACATCTTGGGTCATGGCCATTCTTCTCGGTTTTCACCTATATAGATGCCAGAAGGGGAGATTTCGTTACCTGACAACACCCTACAGGCTGAGGCCCCCGAGATGTGAAGTTCTGGCCTCCGTTTGACTCCTCGCCGCGCCTGCCGGACCCTGCGCGCAGGGGACTGCCCGCGCCACTGTCCCACGCAGCACGTCCCCCCTCCACGCCTACTTCAGGCCGCCGCGTCAGGTCACACCGAATGACACCCACATTGGGCGTCCTGAGAGGCGATGGGCGTGGCGTGGGAGGCGGGTTGTCCCCGTTCCCTCTCTTCCATGGCGACGACGGCCGTGTCAGTCTCCCCCGGGCTGAACCGCCGCGTAGTTCTTGTCCAAGTCTCCATGCAGGGCCAGCAGGGCGGCGATGCGGCGGGTCATCTCGGTCACGTAGCGCACTTCCTCGATGGTCAGGCCGCGGCCGAGGAGCGGCTTCTCGCGGTAGGAGAGCCACTTCTTCAGGACCTGGTAGCCGCCGATGGTGTACTCCCAGACGGGCGTGGGGACGTTGCGCCAGCAGGCGATGTCGTTCAGGTAGATGTCGAACGCGTCGCCGTGATCGTCGAGCCGACCTTTGCCCGGCATAGTGACGCCGCCTTTGCCGGCGTGGCCCCAGCCGGCGGTGAGGTCGAAGTCGCCGGCCGCCGGGTTGGCGGGCTTGCCATCGACGCGTGCGAATACCGCAACGGCCTTCAACGCCTCCGGGAGTCTGCCGGCGGTCACACCGGGGACGGGTGTTTCGGAGTCGAGTAGTGCTGCCACCTGGCGGCCCAGGGCCGCTGAGGCCAGGAGTTGCGCCTTGTCGCGTGGCAGCGGGGTCCGCGGCCAGTCCTGGCGCAGCGCGCCGAAGCGTTCCGCCGCCTTGTGCGGGTGCGCGGCCAGGGCCCAGAACTCCTTGTCGCTGGCGGCGAGCGAGAAGGATTCGAGCCGCACCGGTTTGCCCGCGGCATCGCGGCCGACGGGCAGGAACTCGCGGAAATTCGTCACCAGCACCAAGCCATAGAGCTGCCAGTACTTCTCGACCTGCGCACCAGCCGCCACCGCGTCGATGTCCGCATCCGGGGCCTTGGCCTCGATCACACCTCTGGATGGGAGTTGACCGTCGAAGGGATCGGCGGCCGGCCCGGCGCCGCCGCGGCGCTTGAGTTGGTCGGCGGTGAACAACCCGCCGTCCGGCATGCCGGCGCCCCGGTTCTGGAGTTGCAGCACGCAGCGGACTTTCGGGTCGAGTTCGTGGCCGATGTCGTTGAGCAGATTGGCCAGGGCGGTGTAGAACGACGTCTCCGCGACATGCGCCTGCGTGGCGCGGACGGCGCCAATCTCGGCGAAGTACTTTTCGACAGACTTGTTCATCGCTCTTCCGGGGGCGGCGGCCTTTGAGCCGACATACCGATAGGCGCGGGCCGGGTACAACCGAAGTCTGGTCACCTGCAGGCTCGCCGCTATTTGTACGGACGTGTCCCGGCCTTACAGTAAGGCTCAAACAAGGGCATGACAAACCGACCAGATGGACCCGAGTTCTCACTACAGGAAGAGGCCGAATCCGTTTCCCTCTCGCTGGCGTCCGTTTGCGGCGGCACGGGAGTTCGCGCGCTCGCTCGGACTACGGAGCCGCCCGGAGTGGTTTGCCTATGTCAGGGGGCGGCGCACGGGGTTGCCGCCCCTGCCAGTTGATATCCCCAAGAAGCCCGAGGAGGCCTACAAGTTCCACGGTTGGCGCGGCATGCCCGACTGGCTGGGCGCCAAGCCGAAGCGTGGTCGGGACACCCGCACGGGATCCCGTTCCTTCGTGCTGGCCCGCGAGTTTGTGTGGCGAGTGGGTCTGCTGGACTATGCCGAGTGGCGGTTGTACTGCCGGGGCAGACTCTCCGGGAAGGGTGAACGCCCCGGCGATATCCCTGCCAGGCCGGACGTTGCGTACAAGCACCAGGGGTGGATCTCCTGGGCGGATTGGCTGGGCACGGCGACGGTCGCGTTCGGTGGCAAGTCTTACCTGCCATTCCCCATGGCCCGCGAGTGCGCCCGGAAACTGGGACTGACGAGTGAAACGGAATGGTACGAGTACTGCCGGCGCGTGCGGGGCGGGGCGCGGAAGGCGCTGCCGCAGGGCGTGCCGTTGTCCCCGGAGAAGGTCTTTGAGCACGTCGGCTGGCGGGGCTGGCGGGATTGGCTTGTCCCGCCGGGCGGTTCCAGGCAAAGGCTGCGGCAGTTCAGGAACTACGCCGATGCCTGCCGGTTCGTACATCGGCTTAGCCTCCGGAGTCATACCGAATGGCGGATGTACTGTCGGGGCGAGATGCCGGACAAGCCACCTCTGCCGTTGGACATCCCAGCCGGACCACGGGCGGCCTACAGGGGCCGGGGCTGGACGACGTGGGGTGACTGGTTTGGGACGGGTTTTGTCGCGACCAGGCAGAGAGTGTACCGGCCGTTCGCGGAGGCGCGCCGTTTCGTCCGCGGCCTTCGGCTTCGAAACATGGACGAATGGAATCTGTACTGCAAGGGAGAACTGCCCGACAAGGGGACGAAACCAGCGGACATTCCGGCCGATCCGTTCCACGTGTACAAGGCCCAAGGCTGGAAGGGCGCCGACGACTGGTTTGGGCGGAAGATACCGTCCAACATCAACCGGGTGCACAGGCCGTTTGCCGACGCCCGGCGTTTCGTTCGTATGCTGAGACTGCGGAACGAAAATGAGTGGCGTCTGTACACTCACGGGAAGCTTCCGGGGAAACCCCCCAAGCCCCTCGACATTCCGGCAACTCCAGACTGGGTCTACCGGAACGAGGGATGGTCAGGTTGGGGCTATTGGCTGGGCACAGGTCTGGTCGTGGCTCGGCGCAGATCGTACCGTCCTTTCGACGGAGCGAGGCGCTTCGCGCGCCGGCTCCGACTGGGCAGCATAGCCGAATGGCGGTGGTATTGTAGTGGAGGGATGCCTGAACTGGGCAGGAAACCCGCGGATATCCCTGCGACTCCCCAACTTATTTACCAAGGCAAGGGTTGGACGAGTTGGAGGGACTGGCTCGGGTCCGGCGACCTTCGCGTCCGTTACCCCGTGCTTCGTCCGTTCGCCCAGGCCAGGGACTTCGCGCGTGGACTTGGCTTGAGCAACCGCGCCGAGTGGCTGCAGTACTGCCGCGGGGGGGAGCCTGAACTGGAGGAGAGACCTGGCGACATACCCCGAGGTCCACACGTGGCGTACCGGGATACGGGATGGACCGGTTGGGGCGATTGGCTGGGCACTGGCGGTGTCGCCAGCCAGCGCCGCAAGCCCCGTCCATACGCCGCGGCGAGGGCTTATGTGCGGGACCTCGCGCTGACGTCAAGCAGTGAATGGCGGCAATACTGCGCGGGGAGGCTGCCGCACTTGGGCAAGAAGCCTGATGACATACCTCGCCACGCTGATGCGGTCTACCGAAACGCGGGTTGGGTGAGCTGGCGTGACTGGCTTGGGACGCCGGAAGTCCGAAGAGCTCGGCAGGGCGGCCGGCACATCACGCTGGGGCGGTAGCTGTCGCGGGTTCGCGGGCGGACTCCCCTCTGACCCACCGCTGTACGTTCCTGACCCCTGACGGCACGGCGGGGCAGGCGAGAGTGCGACGCTCGCGGGGCACGACACGATGATTGGGCCAACGATGAAACCGAGAAACATTGGACCTGTCTGTGCGGTGGCTTTGCTGCTTTTGTTCGTCGCGGTGACACCCGGGTTGCGGGCGGACTGGATGGACGCCGCCATGCGCGAGCATTACACGCTGGAGCTCGACCGCGCCAAGGCGGCTCTGGCCGCGACGACGCAGGAGCAGGAGGGGCTCAAAGGGAGTCTCGCCCCGCGCCTGGCAGCGGTTGACGAATTGCGGGCCAAGGTCAAGGCGGAGGTGTCGGCGGCGCGGGAGCGGCTGGTTCCGGTCCTTGCCGAGGGCAACGCCGACGCGCTGGCGACAGCGCAGGCCGAGGCTGCCGCATGCCAGGCAGAACTGGAGGCTGTCGAGACGGAGAAGAGCCTCATCCAGAGACGCTTGGACGAGGCCAGTCGCGAGGTGGATGCGTGGCGCGAGCGTGTGGCCGACCTGGAGTTGGGCTTGCGCCTGGACGCCCGCGCGTCCTTGGCCGCTCCGGCAGATATCGCCAACCGCGACAAGAAGATTGAGTCGAGCCGTAAGGGGATTGTCAACCAGGGGGCTCAAGTCCGCAAGTACGCGAAACGCCGGAGGCAGGCCGAACGTGAATGGGCTGACATTCAGGAGCAGATCGCGGCGGCGGTCCGGTGTCGGCGGGCGGGTCTCGGTAAGGCTGCGGCTGCGGACTTGTCGCAGCGATACCAGGCGGCCGTGGATCGGCAGATAACGCACCTGCGGCGAAGCGCTGAACGGCAGCAGGAGCGGGCGGCGTTCAGCAAGGTGCTGGAGGACCGTGCGTGGCGGAACGTGCGGTTCTTCCGGACGCAACTGGAGATACTGCAAGCCTTTGCGGCAGCCACAAAGGAACGCGTGGCCCTCGAGGCGCTGGAGGAAGCGCAGTTGGCGGCGGACAATGCCGAGAAGGCAGTGGATGCCGGGCGCCAGGCGGTGGAGGTGCGGCTGAAGGTCGTCGGAGAGGAGATCGTGGCCGCGACCGAGGCGGTGGAGAAGGCACAGGCCGCCGTGGCGCAGGCTGGCGCCGGTGCGGACCGGGCTGCGGCCGTGGAGAACCAGGCTGCGGCTGCGGAGAAACGCGCCCGGTGGGAAGCGCAACGTGATTTCCTGAAGGAGTACCTGGCGCTGCAGAAAGCAATGGCCGCCGCGGTGCGCGAGAAGGCGGACAAGGCCAAGACAGCGGTCGAACTCAAGGCGGTTGACGCGATCCTGGACCAGATGCCTGAGCTGCGCGAGAGCGCGACGACGTCGGAGGAGTATGTCGCCGGTTTCAAGAGTCGATTGGACACGGTCGACGGTTTGATCGAGAGCGGCCGTGCATCTCTGGGGCTGGACGCTGACAAGGCGAACCGTTTGTTTGAGGCGATCGGCCAGGCGGTCGCGACCTTCGCGAAGAAGGAGAGCGCGGTGCCGCAGCGGGTGGAGGAGTATCTGCAAAGGCTGGCGGGCAAACTGGCGGGTACGGTGCCGGACGCGTCGCGACAGGCACTCGCTATGCAGGTGTTGCTGCGAGTGTCGCAGCGGGCGCTGCTTCGCGAACGCCTGACTCTCTCCGAGCAGTGGCTGGCCGACACGCGGGCGTTCCTGCAACAGCTTGAGCAGCGCGCCGCCCAGAAGCTGTGGGAGCGTCAGGACCCGCGACTGCAGAGAGACTCCCTGGCGGAACTGGCGAATCTTGCCGGCAACGTCCGGAGCGATTTGGAGTTCCTGGGGCAGGCATATCGGATGCGCCTGGCCGCAGACGCGGGTTTTGCGGGCGTTGTCGGGTGCGTGTTGCTGACCATCGGGATGGTGGTGCTCGGGGCGCTCTCAGCGTTGCTGACACGGCGTCTGGCTGGGCGATGCCCGGACGCGGTTGGGCGTTGGTGGCTGAAACGGGTTGTCCCCCTGGCACTGGTGCTGCTGTTTTTCGGCACGTTCTGCCTGTCGAGGTTCGGGGAGAATCGCTTCGCGATCCTGGCGGGCTACGCGGCTGTTTGCGTCGCCGCGTGGTGGGCCCTGCGCTGCCTGCTGCAGGCGGGGTGCTGCGACCGCAGGTTCCCATCCGGCAAGACCCTCACGGGTGCGGTCCTGGCCAACGGACGCATGCTGCTCGGAACGGCCGCCGTCCTGGTTCCACTGGCGCTTCTGTGCAGGGAGTCGGACCTTTGGGCCTTGGGCGGGGTCCTGCTGCGCGTCTGGTGGTTCTTCGTCTGGCTGGCCGCGTTCCGGCTGGCCTTGCATCCGGCGCTGCTGGGGCGGTTCCTCAGCCGCAATTCCGAGAACCGCGGGTTGCGCCTGCTGGGCGGCGTGCTGGCCTGGGCCTGTGTCCTGGCAGCCATTGTGGCGGTGGTGCCGTACCTGCTGTCGCTGGAGAGTCTCGGCACGATGGTGCTGCGGATTTCCGAAACCACGTTGGTCATCGTCTGCATCGCCATCGCCTTGTGCGGCGTGACCGGTTGGGCGCTGGGGCGTGTGGCGGGACGGCAAAGCGAAGCCGGCGTCTCGTTGCTTCTGGTGCGGCGCATCGTCCAGGTCGCGATCGGCGCTGTCGCGTGCCGGGTCGTGGGCGGGTTGTGGCAGAGCCTGTTGCGCGACCTGTTCCTGTCTCCCGATGCCCCCGTGCTCGTGCAGAAAACGGGTGCGCTGGGACTCAGGTTCTGGGGCGGCCTGGTCGGGGCCTGGCACCACGGCCTGGTGGGCGGCATGACGGTCGAAAGCCTGTTCAAGGGCATTGTCGTGCTCGTGCTCTCGTGCTGGGGCGCGAAACTGGTTCAGCGCGTGTTCATGGAACGCGTCCTGGCGCGGACGCCGATGGACGAGAGCACGCGGCAGACGTTCGGCGCCGTTCTGGGTTATCTCATCATTGTCACCGGGTTCCTGGTGGGGCTGAACGTAGCAGGTTCGTCGTTGAAGAACCTGGCGCTGCTGGCCGGCGCGGTCACCGTTGGCCTGGGCTTCGGGCTGCAGAACGTGATCAACAATTTCGTCAGCAGCCTGATGATTCATTTCGGGCAATCGATACAGGTGGGGGACTATATCGAGGTCGGGGGGCAGCGCGGAACGGTGCAGGAGATTGGGCTGCGCAGTACACGCATCTTCACCGACGACGGCATCACCGTGCTGGTGCCGAACGGCTCGTTTGTGACCGCCAACATCATCAACTGGACCAATCCAAGCCGCAGCGTGCGACTGCACGTGCCGGTGAGCATTCTGCGGACTGTGGACAAGGACGTTGCCATCCAGGCCGTGACCGAGGTGGCGTTGGCCCACCCCGAGGTGCAGAAGAAACCGGTTCCGATCGTGGAAACTCGCGCCGTCACCGCGGACCGGATCAGCCTGGAACTGCTCGCCTGGACTAAGAAACCGCAGCGGTTGGCCACAATCGTCGGGGAACTCACACTGGCGGTCGACAAAGTGCTGCGCGAGAAGGGCTACTGCTGAGATGGCAGGGGTGGCGGACCCGTGTCGGGGGGAAGAGGTGCGTGCGGGTGTGTGGGTATGTGAGTGGGTGGGTGTGGAAGGGGACGATCCCTCGGATCCGTCCGATCGCTCGCCCCGCGAACACCAGGGAGAGCGTCCTTGACCGCTTCCGGCGTAGTCGCGCGGACTGACGGGTCACGGCTTCGGGCGGCGGCAAGCGAGGGCGGCGTCGAGCAGGTTGACCCCGAACACGAGCAGCAGCAGGCCGAACGGGATCAGGGCGTGGAGGAGTTGGGCCACCGGGGGCGGGACGCCATAGGGGTCGGCAACGTACCGCAGATAGACGGACATGACCCGGGCCATCTCGACACCCACCCAGACGAACAACGCGGTGTTTGTCAGAATAAAGAATACCGCGGCCAACCAGCGCTTCTGCAGCAGTTGTCCGGCGCCCGGATAGATCAACCCCGACAGCAGCACGGGTGCCCACCGGGTCGCGGGTGACTTCTTCGGTTGTTCTTCCATGCGTGTCCTGGGTTCCTTGGGCGGTGGCGGGGCGTCTGCGCGGTTGGCGCTTCGCTGCGTGTCGCGATGGCCATTGCTACACCCGCTGCGAAAAGGGTTTGCGACAACTCACTGGGAGTTGAGAATCGTCCTCGTCGTCGTAATCGGCCCGATTCTGGCGCAGAATCGACGCAACATGCACCATCGAGGACGACGACGAAGGACGAGGACGAGCACGATTTGCGCCGCCAGACCTTTTCGCGGCGGGTCTTGCTACCATAACAGGCGCAGCGTGGGATGGCAACGCGCCGCGGTGGGGAACCGTAATGCGTCGGCACTTGACAGGGTTGCTTACAGAGAGCATCATACTGTCTCCTGAGGAATGCGCACGGCCGCGGGCGTTCGTGCCGGATGCCGGTGTGGCCGGCGAGTTGTGCCGGGTCGCTCAACCGCTGTGGGCTGGCGCACGCGTCTCGATGGCGGCGCGTTTCGGCCTCTCCCGAAGGAGTGTCATGCGAACGTTGAAATGGCTGTTGGTCCTCATTCTGAGCACTTGGGGAGTGCGGTCGACGGCGGACGTTGCGGACTGGCCGACCTGGCGTTATGACGCGGGGCGCACGGCCTGCTCGCCGACGGACCTGCCCGACGAACTTCACCTGCAGTGGCGCCGCGAGCTGGGATCGTTTGCCGTGGCCTGGCCGCTCGAAGCACGCCTGCAATTCGATGCCTGCTACGAGCCTGTCGTCATGGGACACCGGCTCTTCGTCGGCTCGCCCGGCGACGGCAGCGTCACTGCTTACGACACGGCTTCCGGGGCGCGATGCTGGCGCTTTTACACTGACGGGCCTGTGCGTTTGGCGCCGGTCGCCTGGCAGGGCAAGGTCTATGCCGCGTCCGACGACGGCCGTGTGTATTGTCTGGACGCCGAAACGGGCGCCGTGCGGTGGGTGTTTCGCGCCGCACCCGCGGAACGGCCCGACCTGCGGCACCTGGGCAACAACCGTCTGATTTCGGCGTGGCCGGTGCGTGGCGGGCTGGTCATCGCCGACGGTGTGCTCTACTGCGGTTCGGGGGTCTGGCCGACCATGGGCACATTCGTTCACGCGCTGGACGCTGAAACCGGCAAGGCGCTCTGGGTGAACGACCGCCTCAACTACTTGACCAACATCCGTACCGATCACAACCGCATTGCCGACAGTGCGCTTGCAGCGCAGGGCTACCTTGTACTGACGGGGGGCAGGCTGGTGGTGCCGAACGGCCGATCCATGCCGGTGGGGTTGGACCCGAAGACCGGTACGCTGCTCTACGCGATCCAAGGCTATCGCAACGGCCACTGCCGTGTTGCGGCGCGCGACTCGTACATCTACGTGGGAGCGAGTGCCGTCCTGGACATCACCACGGGACGGGAAATGGGAGAGCGTTGGCACGAGGGAAACGAAGAGACGCCCCAAGAGTACAGCGAGCGTCTCGACTTGTTTGAAACACCGTGCCTGGCCTACAAGTTCGTTCCCGCCTGCGATGCGTGGTCGGCGCTCGGGCCGGGTGTGGTCTACGGTGCCCGCGCGGGTGTGTTCTACGCCTACGACACCGCCCAGGCGAAGAAGACGACCTACGAGTCGAAGCACGGCGAGCGTGTGCTCCTGCCCGGCAAATGGGATGTGCCCCTGCTGTGGAAATTCAAGACGCCGTACGAGGCACAGAAGTGGCAGAGCAACGTGACCATCCGCGCCGGTCACAGGCTCTACGGCCACACGGGCCGGATCCTGATGGCTATCGATATCCCCGCGCCGGGAGTCGAACCTAAGCTTGCCTGGGAGACGGAACTGCCAGGGACCCCGGTTTCGATGCTGGCTGCCGACGACCGGCTTTTCGTCGTGACGCAGGAAGGCGACATTCTCTGTTTCGGTGCATCGATCGCCGAGCCCGTGACGTATCCCCGGCTCAACGACCCGTTGGTTGACGGGAAGGACGCGTGGAGCCGTCGCGCTGCGGACGTTCTCAAAACCACGGGCGTGACCGAAGGCTACGGCGTGGTGCTGGGTGTGGAGAGCGGACGTCTCGTGGAGGAACTGCTGCGTCAGTCCGAGCTCAAGATCATTGCGGTCGATGCCGACAGGGTCAAGGTCGATGCACTGCGTGACCGACTGGTGGCGGCAGGGGTGTATGGCGTTCGAGTCGAGGCGCTTGTCGCCGACCCATTTACGCTGCCCGCACCGCCGTACTTGGCGAGCCTGCTGGTCTCCGAGTCGCTCAACGGTTCCGACCTGGCCGCCAAGTTGCCTGTCGCGCGCCTGGTCCCGTGGTTGCACCCGTACGGCGGGGTTGCGTGCCTCGACGTGGCGGAGGACCAACGTGCGGCATTCTCGGCTTGGCATCAAGCCGGCGTCGTGGAGGGAACGGACCTCTCTTACACGGGGAATCGGGCGTTGGTGCGCCGGGCGGGGGCGTTGCCAGGGAGTGCATACTGGACGCACGAGGGCGCCGACGCGGCGAACACCTACTTTTCGCACGACGAACGAGTCAAGGCCCCGCTCGGCGTGCTCTGGTACGGTGATGGCGAAGACTACGGGTTCAAGAAGCACAAGGACTATCACAGCGGCGTCAAGCCGGAAGTCGTCAACGGTGTGCTGGTGGCGTTTGATGATGGCTCCAAGAACCTGCGCGCCTACGACGTGTATACCGGGCGCCGTCTGTGGCAGCAGACGGACGCCGATCCGTTCACGCGTTTTGCCTCGATGCCGGACGGCATCTACGTGGCCGGGGGCAACACCTGCGTCGTGTACGAGCCGTATTCGGGCAAGGTGTTGAAGCGCTTCACATACCACGCGGGTGAGGCGCCGGACCAACCGCTCTTTGTCGCCGACATACGCGTCGGCGCCGACGTGGTCGTGATCGCCGCCGCTTTCAAGAAGGTGCGCAGTATCCCGGAAGGACTCTACAACAGTGATGTGCTGGTCGGGCTCGACCGCGGGACCGGCCTGCAACTCTGGGTGCGACCGGCGACGGAACGGTTCAATCAGCACGGTCTGGCGCTGGGACAGGGACTTGTCTTCGTCGCGGATTCACCGTCCGCCGACAAGGTGGCCGCCATGAAACGTGACGGCAAGGCCCCCGAGACGGTTGACTCCACCATTATCGCCCTGGACGCGCGTACGGGCGACGTGAAGTGGCAACGGGTCTTCGCCAACCCGTTTCTCTGCTACCACGACACATCGTACCCACTTGGCAGCATCCAGTCGTTTGATGATGCCTTGTTCTACTCCGACGTCTGCAATGTGCTGATCGTTCAGAAGGATCAGCGGTATCGCGGGGTGACTGCGAGTACGGGCGAGCCGTTGTGGGAGATCCCGAAGAGCGCTGGGCAGCCGATCATGGTGCAGGGCGAGTTCTTCTACAACCAGGGCGGCGGGGCGTTTGACGTCCGTACGGGCAAGTCGTTGCCCTCCAAGGCGCGGGTTGTCGGGGGTAACGGCTGCAACCACGCCGTGGCTGGAGAACATTTCATTTTCCGCCGCACGTTTACGGCCGCGTTCTTCGACGTCCACGACGGTCGAGCGTACTACATGCGAAACGTGCGCTCGGGTTGCACGAACAATCTCATTGCGGCTGACGGCGTACTGTCTGTCCCGTGCTTTTCTGTCGGTTGCGTGTGCAACCACCCGCTCGAAACCTCCTTCTGTCTGGTGCACATGCCGGGCATCGAGGACTGGGCAGGGACGACACCCGTCAGGGAACCGCTGCCGTTGGGCGAGCGCGATCCGGCCAAGCTGCGCCCGCGGCCAAAAGGTCAATGACGCCGGACTTGCTTGCCCCCGCCACCACGACGCGGCACTCGCCATGACGTTCCTCGGTAATGCGTCAGTTGCGGGTGGAGATAAGGTCGAAGTTTGACCTGGGCTGACGCCTAAAGTGGTCGGAGCGGCTCC
>MHBL01000134.1 GCA_001803235.1 Lentisphaerae bacterium RIFOXYA12_64_32 | reverse complement strand
CAGCCCTCGCCGAGGAACTCGGCGAACGGCCCGTCTCCCCCAGCGCAGCCACTCCCGTGACGCCATAGCGATGGAATCGGTCTAGCCCCGAGTGCTGCCAGGTGCGCATCTGCTCGATGACCTGTTGGGTGATGCGGCCCTCGGCCGCCGCATGCATTATATGGGGTTCTTTAGACTTCCTGATTGCAATAAGATGACCATGTCGTATGGTTGTCGCATGAACAGAACAAGCTTGAGTGCCATGAAACACTGGATTGGACAGGCGAGCCGACTTCCCATGGTGCTGCGCGGGGCCCGGCAGGTGGGCAAGACCTGGCTGGTCCGGCAACTGGCAAAGGAACTCGACCTTCGCCTGATCGAAATCAACTTCGAGCGGGCCAGTACCGAGGTAACCGGCATCTTCAGGACCAAGGACCCGCTAGCGGTCGTCCGCGCACTTGAGCTGATGGTGGGACACAAGGTGGAGCCTTCGCGTTCGCTACTGTTCCTCGACGAGATACAAGCCATGCCGGAGGTCTTGGCCAATCTGCGCTGGTTCGCGGAGGAGTTGCCGCAACTGCCGGTCATCGCCGCGGGTTCGTTGCTGGATTTCGTACTGGCCAACCACGCATTCAGCATGCCGGTGGGGCGGATCGCCTATTTCCATCTGGAGCCCATGAGTTTCGAGGAGTTCCTCCAGGCGGTGGGAGAGGAGGAACTGCTCAAGGAAATCGTTCAATGGACACCTGGCACCCCGTTGCCCGACGTCGCGCATGCCCGGCTGTCGGAGTGTTATCGCGACTTCATGATTGTCGGCGGCATGCCCAAAGTCGTGCAATGCTGGGTCGCGCGCCGGTCGTTGCTGGAGTGCGCCGAACTTCAGCAGTCCCTGCTCGGCACGTACCGCGACGATTTCTCGAAATACTCGCGGCGGCTTCCGGTTGAACGGATTGGAAGAGTCATGGAATCCATCCCCAGAATGTTGGGCCAGACCTTCAAGTACTCGCGCGTGGCGGCGGGAGAACGGAGCACGGCGATACGGGAGTCGCTTGAGTTGCTGTGCCGCGCCCGACTGGCCACCCGCGTGCAGGCCATCACGGGAATGGGCATCCCTTTGGGCGGAGACATCCGGGAACGGGTGTTCAAAGTCATCTTCCTGGATTCAGGGCTGGTCTGTGCGGCACTGGGACTGACGCTGCAGCGGGTCTCGGACCTGGCCGGCCTCGTCCTGGTAAACGAGGGTGGACTGGCCGAACAGTCGGTCGGACAGGTTCTGCGGGCCAGTCTCCCTCATTTTGCCGAGCGTTCCCTTCACTTCTGGAGCAGCGACCAAAAAGGCGCAGCGTCCGAAGTGGACTACCTGGTCCAACACGGAACGCGGGTTATACCGGTGGAGGTCAAGGCCGGAACCACGGGAACGCTCAAGTCGCTCCATCACTTCATGGCGATTCGGCGACTGGACCTGGCTGTGCGGGTGAATGCGGACAGACCCTCCGTCGCCAGTATTAACGTCAAGACGACAGAAGGCGTGCCGGTCCAGTACCGCTTGATATCCATCCCTTTCTACTTGGCCAGCCAGTTGCACCGGCTTCTCGATTAGCCGCGCCGGCTCATGGTCTCCGCCTTGCGGCGGTGCGAGAAATCCCATGCGCCGCTTCGGCGGCATCTTATATCTGTGCCAATTGGTTTTCCCGGGGCACGAGGGGAAACATAGTCGGCACCGGTTGATGGTGCAAGGGATGGGGAATTGCGGTCCTTCCGGATCCCAGGCCTTGGGGTCAGACCGAATTCCGCCAGCCTGGGAACCGGCGGGGGCCTGCCGCACGGGGGGAACACGACGACGGGGCCCTTGACACGGTGCATGTGTCACACTAATGTAACACATATGAAGACCACGACGATCCGCGAGTTGAAGCATGACACGACCACCGTGTTGGCGTGGGTGGCCAAAGGGGAGTCCGTGGAGGTGCGACGCCGCGGTGTGCCGGTAGCCGTTCTCACGCCGCGGAGAAGCAAGGCTCGGGTCGTGAGGCCAGATTTCGCCGCGCGACTCCGGGCGATCTACGGGGACAAGGTCCTGGCCGCCACGGGGACCGACCTGGTTGCCGAAGCGCGTGGTGTGTCATGACGGCCTATGCGGACACCGGTTTTCTCTGCTCCCTGTATGCGCCGGATGCGCACACGCCGCGGGCGGTGGCGCGGATGGCGCGCCAGGCGTTGCCGTTGCCGGTCACGTGGCTGCACCAGTTGGAGTTTCGTAACGCGTTGCGGTTGCGTGTGTTTCGGCGAGAGATCGCCGCCGCGCAACGCGACGCGTCGCTGAACACGATGCTGGCCGACCTGGCTACCGGGGTCCTGGTGCATGCCAGTCCCCCTTTGGCCGACCTGACGACGGAGGCGGAGCGCCTCAGTGCTCTTCATTCGGAGAGCCTCGGGACGCGCAGTCTCGACGTTCTGCATGTCGCGGCCGCCTTGGTACTGGGGCTGCCGGAGTTCCTCGTCTTCGACCGCCGCCAGATGGCGTTGGCAAAGGCGGCCGGACTGCGCGTGCCGGACCTCTGAGCACAGAGGGGACAACAGAGGGGACAGGCACGGCAAAAGGGGCGCGGCGGGGTCAGACCGAGTGCCCCCCAACTACATCGACACGCCCAACGGTGGAACTGCGAACGGGATGCGTAACCGCCAATGGACCGTTACCCTGCGAGGTATGCTATGACCCTCACACGCCACAACGTCTCCTGCCTGCTTCTGGTCTCGGCCGCCGCGGGCGCCCAGGTTGCCCCCGACCCGGCTGAAACCGTCCTGTACGCTGACAAGGCGGTCGAGTTTGCCTCGCTCGGCGGCAAGGTTTCGTTTCCTGTCGATCCCGGGGCAGAACACATCTACGGCATCTCCTACGAGGCCCAGGGCGCGCCCGGGACCATGCTCGAGTTCCTGCGGTTCGAGACGTACCGCGCCGACGGCAGCGAACGGCAGAACGTCAGCACGCACCGGCAGTACCCATTCTACCGTACGGAATTGGACCCGACCTGGCAGACGGGCCGGATCGAGGTCTTCACCAAGCGCGGCGCGGCACGCCTGACGCTGGTCCTCGCGGTCACCCGGGACGGCCAGGCGTCCGGCCAGGACCCGGCGCACCTCCGGAATGTGCGGTTGACGGAAGGCGGGTTCCCCGGAAGTACGCCGGTCCCGGGAATGCCGTACCTGAAGTGGATCGAGGCGCTGCGGTCGAACGCTGACGTCGCCAAGGCCCGGCCTCTGTTGCAGCCCAACGAGTTCAAGTTGAGCGAAGCGGAGGTCAAGGCCCGCCAGGCCGACGTGGCCCCGTACATGGAACTCCCGCTCGCGCGTCTGCTGGAACTGATGCCGGAGCAGCGCCCGGACTTCCGGGTCGTGCGCTGGCCGCAGCCGCGGGATCCCGCTGCGGCCTATGCCCCGTGGACGGTGTACCGCTGGGACCCGCGGGAGCCGAACGTGCTGAAGAACGCCGACGGCACCGTTGTGGACCTCAAGACTCTGTACCCGGTCACAGGCGAGGAGGCCGTCACGACGCCCACCGGGAAGACCGTCAAGTACCCGTACCACGACCCGCCGGGAACCAAGCCTGGCCTGACCGAGATCGTCGGCGATCTGACGTTCCCCGCGACCTGGCGCGTCTTCGGGCCGCTGAAGCAGGCTGACCCGGTGCCGCCGGCAGAAACGCTGGCGGCAATCCCGGCCGAGATCAAGGTCGCCGGCGCCAGTCTGGCCGGACGCGATGTGCCGATGGCCAACGACGGGATTGACCTCGGCGCGCTGCTCGGCGGCCAGGCGGACGGCAAGACGGCCTACGCCTTTGCCGACGTGACCGTGGACAAGGAGACCGACGTGACGCTCGGCGCCGGCGCCGACTGGTGGATGCAGTGGTGGGTGAACGGCCAACCGGTGTACGACACCCTGAAAAACGGGAATGAGAAGCACCCCCCGCAGATGTCGGATCACGTCTTCAGAGTGCGCCTCAAGCCCGGAAAGAACACCGTGGCCGTCCGCGTCGTCAGTGGCACTGCCAGCTTCCGGTTCGTGGCCGCCGGCCCTGGCGAACTCCGCAATTGGCGGACAGCGCAGGGCGAGGACTGGCGACCCATCCCGCCGCGCGAACGGGTCTACCTGAACCGGTTCATGCCTACCGTTCGCATTGCCGAATTGGCGCGGGCCGGCTACACCCTGGCGGCCCTGTACCGGACGACCGGGAACCGCGAGTATGCCGTGCGTGCGGCCACGATCCTCTACGCCCTGTCGCGCGCCATTCCCGAGTGGCCGTTCTTCGGCCAGCACACCTGGCCGAAACTGGAGTTCCTCTTCTTCCCCGCGGACGCCTACGAGTACTGGTTCGCATTCATCCTCGGCTGCTACCTCGGCGACGAAGGCGGCGAGATGGGTTGGCATGCGCCGGCCATGGGAACGGTTTCAATTCCGGCCACGATGTATGACGCCCTTCGCGACACCGACGTCTGGGCCGAGGTCTCGGACATCGCGGGGACCGAGGCGCGCACGGCCGCCGAACAGGCCCTGCTCCATATCGCCAAAGTCTCTCTGAAATGCGACGCCTACCGCCGCGAATGGCCGTGGCAGTACTATCACAACACGCTCGGGACCCAGTTGCAGGCCCTGATCCAGATCGGCCGCGCCACCGGCTGCCCCGAACTGGTGCACTACGCGGTCGGCAAGGGTGTGGCCACCTTCCGCGTCATGTTCATGGCCGACGGCATGTTCCCCGAGAGCGTGAGTTACCTGCACGACATGGGCGGCGGAATGGAACATGCACTCAGCCTCGCGCGCGGCTACTCGGACCCGCCCGGGTACCAAGCGGCGCTGGACGGTCAGCATTTCGAGGACTTCAACCCGGCCAAGGCGATCGCTATCTACGGCCGGGCCATGGAGTTGAAGGACCAGCGCCTGTACTTCCCGGACGGCACGCCCCTGACCATTCATGACACCTGGCAGGCGAGCGTGACCGGCGGCCCGACAGGGCCGGAGCGATCCCCGCCGCAGCCCTTCCTTCTGCCGGACTTCGGGCACGCCATCCTCGGCGGCGGCGGCAAACCGAACTGGCTCGAGGCGCACCTGCATTACTCCGGGACCTACAATCACCGGCATTTCGACATGCTGAACCTGACCCTCTGGGCCTATGGCGACGAACTGGCCTGCGACCTCGGCTACACGCACCTCGGCGGGTACTGTGTCGGCTCAGTTTCGCATAACCTCGTTGTGGTCGACTCGGCCTGCCAGCAGAGTACCCACCGCGGCGACCTGATCGCCTGGTGGCCGCGGCTGGACGCGGCCCAGGCCGCGCAGGCCGGGGACGTGCAGGCGTACCCGCAGGCCCGGCAGTACCGGCGCACCGTCGTCACCGTCCCGTTCGGGCCGGGCCGCGACGCGGTTGTGGACATCTTCGAGGTCGACGGCGGAACGCGGCACGAGTGGGTCGCCAACGGCTGCGCCGATTACCCGCAGAAAATGGAGACAAACCTGGCGCTGGACGCGGCCGCGGACGGGACCACCTGGCAGACCAGCGCCGCCGATGACGGCAGGATCCTGACGAAGAAGGATTGGACGGCGTGGGGCGGCGACCCCAACCACCTCGTCACTCCGTACGATGCGCCGGGGAAGAAGAGCGTACTCTACGGGGCCTTCCGCCGTGTCGGCGCGCCGGTGCCCTGGCAGGTCCCGTGGCAGGTGACCATGACCGCGAAGCCGCCGGTCCCGGAAGGCACGCCCGGTGCCAGTCCGCGCGCCACCTCGAAAGACCCCAAGCCCGGCCTGCGCCTGCACTGGCTCGCACCCGCGGACGGCGAGCCGATCCTGTGCTGGGCGCCGCGGAACCGGTACTGGCAGGAACTCAGCCATGAGGACGAAGCCGCGGCGGCGTGGGACAAGAATCTCATGCCCAAGGTCATTGTGCGGCGCGACGGCAAGGACCTGGCCAGCCGCTTTGTGGCCGTCTGGGAACCGTTCCCGCAACAACCGTGGCTGACCGAGGCGCGGGCCATTCCTGAGGTACCGGCGGCCGACGGCCTGGGTATCGCCCTGCGTCTGGCGGACGCGTCCGCCACGGTCCTGTACCGGCACCCGGAGAGCGCGAATGCTCTGCGACTGCCCGGCCTGACCTCCAACGCCCGCTTCACGGTGCTGCGCACCGAACCCCAGTGGACGTCGCTCGACCTGTACGACGGCGTGGCGGCGGCGGCAGGCCCCATGTCGGTGACGCTGACACCGCTGCCCGCGCTGCCCGTGGCGGGACAGGGCGGAGACCGGGACGCGCCGTGGCTGACGCTGAAGGGCAGCCTGGATGGCTACCCGGCCGACGCGTCCGGACAACCGCACGCCGGTCAGTTCGTGCGGCTCATTCAGGACGGACAGGCGAGCTGGTGGCTGCCGGTGGCGCGAGTCGAACCGAACGCGGACGGGACGTGCCGGGTTCATTTCTCGCGCGAGATCGGGTTCGCTTACGACGTGGAGCGAAAGCTGCTCCGCGAGACGCTCTACCCGTACCGCCTGCTGCGCGGCGCGGCGCGGGTGAGCTTCCCGGTCGGCGCCAACCTCAAGTGGCGGCTGGGCGAGAACGGTGCCAGGCTGAAGATCGCGGCATCGAGCCACGCCACCATCCGCCTTGCCACGGCGCTGCCGGCCGCGTCCGTCAGAGTCCGTCACGTCGGGACTCCCGACTGGAAAGAGTTGACCGCGAAGCGGGACGCTGAAGCCCTGGTCATCGACATCCCGTCCGAATTGGCAGGGCCGGGGTGGACCGACATTGAGATCGGCACCGCACCGTGAAGTAAGCGCCAAGGTCGCGGTGGCCCGGCGTCAAGCCCTGGCCGCAGTTACACCCATGCCCATCAAGCTGGCGACGGTGGCATCTGTGGACATTGCGAATCGACGCTCTGAAGAAGTAGAGCAAGGCTCCAGCCTTGCAGTCCCCGCGCCGGGGAAGAACCCTGGCGCGGCTCGGGAACGGGACAGCAAGGCTGGAGCCATGCTGCTACTTTGCGGAGCGTCATCTTGCGTACAGGCGCAAACCTCCGACGTTAGCTTGATGGGTATGCCCCACGGGGCGGGTCATCGAGGCGCGATTGCCCATGGAGAACCGTCATGCTCACAAGGATCAACCTGACGCTCGGTGCAATGATTGTCGTCGGTCTCCCTTTGGCCTGCGGCGCGCAGCAGACGAACATGACCGGCGAGCTGAGGCACCCCTGTCTGCTGGTGAACGCCGACAGCCTGGCCGGCCTCCGGGCCAAGGCGGCCGACGAGCAAGTGAATCGCTTCGGGTTCAAGACCGCGGACGTCTGGGCGACGATCCACAAACGCGCCGATGCTCTGTGCGAGCGCCCGGCCTACAGCTACTCGGTCCAGGTCCCGGGCGAAGGCGAGGCCATCCTGGAGGAGTGGTCCTACACCCTCTCGGATCAGACCCCGCCGCCACACCCGAAAAGCCCCGCCTACCCGCCGTGGACGGCCATGTTTCAGGAACGAGAGGACAGCATCAGCACGAGGCTGATTCACTTCTGCTTTGCCTGGCTCGTGACCGGTGAGCAGCGCTACTTCGAGAAGGCGCGCGAGATCGCGCTGCACCTGGCCAAATGGGAGCAGTGGACCGATCTCAGCTACGGCGCGGGTGGTGTCAAGGCCTGCCTGGACACCGGGCACTGCACCTACGCGATGGCCATGTTCTACGACGGGTGTTTCGACCGGCTGTCGGACGCTGAAAAGGTTGAGATGCGCCAAGCCCTGGTCGGCAAGGGCATCGAGCCGATCCTGGGCTTCGTCGATCACTACCCGCCCGACACGAACGGCTACGCCGTCCTGCTCTCCGGCGCCACGCTCGCGGCCCTGGCACTGCGACCGGAGGACGCGAAAGGCGGGGAGTCCCTGGCCCAGTGCATTACCAAGACACGAGTCTCGCTGGACCGTGGGGGCAAGGACGGCGGAACGTTCGAGGGGCCCATGTACGGCACCTACCTGCTGGACTCGCTGGCACTGGTTTTCGACGCGCTGATCTCGGCACGGGTCGAGCACGATCTGTTCGCGCACCCGTATCTGGCCACCATGCCACGGTACTGCCTCGGCCTCTCAGCGCCGGATACCAAGCAGATCCCCTGCTTCTCCGACGGCAGCCCCGGGACCGCGGTGCCGAAACTGATGAGCATTCTGGCCCAGCGCGGCAGCACGGATGCCGCGTACTACCTCCAACTCATCGGTGCGCTGCGGCCGTCGGGCATCTACGACTTCGTGCGTTTCGACGAGAGCAAACTGCGGCCCGAACCGCCCGCCTGGAATCCATCCACCGTGTTCGTGGACATCGGTTACGCGTCGTTGCGGGACGGCTTCAACGCCGCGGCGCCGTCGCTGTTCTTCAAGTCCGGCCCCACCCGCAATCGGATCGGGCACAACCACTATGACCACAACGCCTTCGTGCTCAGCTACGCCGGACAGTGGATCGTGCCGGACCGGGGCTACCATGACTTCTACCGGCCGGCGCGGCGCAAGTTCAGCCAGGGCAGCATGGGTCACTGCACGGTGGTCCTGGATGTGGATGATGCCTACTACAAGGACCCGACGGTGCCGGCGCCGGGGCATGATCAGGTCGACCTGGCCGGCGGCCGGATCCGCGAGTTCTTCGCCGGGCAGGCTTTCGACTACGTCAAGGGCGAGGCGGCCGCGGCGTACAATTCCGCGACGGCCAAGGTCCTGGAGCGCTTCGACCGGCGCATCGTGTTCGTCAAGCCGCATTTCTTCGTGATCCGCGACGACCTGGCGTCGGCGCAGCCCCACGCCTACAGCTTCCTTCTCCACAGCGACGGGGTGGGCGAGATCGAGCCGCAGGGCGATCTGTTCCTGCTCTCGCGCGTCCGGGCCCAGGTCTGGGGCCGCGTCTTCTCGTCGGCGAAAACGACCTGCCGGGTCGAGACCTACCCGGACGCGGAGAGCTACGGTCCCTTCCTGCGCGTCGAGACCGAGAAGACACCGGCCACGACGTTCACCACGTTCCTGTTCCCACGGCCGGAACCGAGAAGGTCTGCCTGGCGCTGAACTTCTTCGCCCCGGGCAGCGCCTGGTTCGACGACGTACGAATCACCAGCGACGCCAAGACGCCGGAGTGCATCACCCCGCAGTTGAACGCCTTGGGCAACGACGGTTTGGACGTCATGATCGGTCCGGAGCGCTTCCTCGTGGCGTGGGGCAGTAGCGGGCAGGATCGCGAGATCGGCGGGCTCAGGACGGACGCAGCTCTGGCCGTGCTCCGCCTGGACGCCACCGGCGCGCCCGCCGCCGCACTGCTGCAGGCGGGAACCACGCTCGCCTGGCAAGGCCAGACGGTGCTGCAGTTGGACGCCTCTGGCACGGCGGAGGCGCGGTTCGACCACGGAACGCTCTCCGCCCAGGTGACCGGCGACGTGACCCCGCACGCGCCGCTCCCCGAGCGGATCGGCTGCCGCAGCGGCTGGGCCGTCGAGTCGGCCACCCTCAACGGGCGTCCGGCCAAGGTACAACTGCAGGGCGAGTGCAGGCGCATCAGCCTCGAATGAACGATCCGGACACGGCCCGACGGCGTGAATCAACCATGACCCGCCGGAGCTGTCGCGTCTCGGAAATGCCAGGCGCCTCGGTGCGCTGCAAGGACCACGGCCCCCCGTTGCGCGTTGCGCCAGGTTCGACGAGGCGGCCATGGGAGAAGGCGTGAGGGGCTGTCGTCTTGCCTGGTGCAACACCAAGCGCGCCCCAAGCCGGCCCACGAGGACGCGGGCGCTCCAAAGAGCCGCATCTCTTGGACCGTTACCTCTGGCCTTACGTTGGGGGATCATGGGGTTGACCCCCGTGGTCGTCCGTCCCGACGTCAGCGGCAGTGGTTTCCAGGTCGGTGGTTCCCGCGTCACGGCTTCAGCCAGCGGTCGAACCACTCGAGGATCGCGGCGGCATGGATTTCGTGGCAGCCATCGAAGAGGTCCAAGCCGAGTCTGCCCGCCGCGCCCGCCGCGCCGGCCGCGCGGTAGAGCCTGGCCAGCCGCCGATACTCCGGCAGCGCCGCAGAGGGCGGAAAGCTCGAGTCGTATTCACCCATCTGGATGAGCAGCGGCCGCGGACAGATCAGGCCGCCCACCTCGGCACGGTCGCCCCAGCGCAGCAGGCCCGGCAGTGTCTGGGACCCGCAACTGTTGAAGATGTGTTCCTTGGTCGGCAGCAGGTACCCGCTCACGCAGGCGGCGGTGATGCGCGGGTCGGCGGCGCTGAGGAACAGGGTCATGGTCCCGCCAAACGAGACGCCGACGCAGCCGAGGCGCGACAGGTCGACCTCCGGGCGCGTGGCCAGGTAGTCGATGGTCTTCATCCCGTCCCAGACGTCCAGGGCGAGGAGGTTGTAGCCGAGGAACTCGGCGGTCAAGTGCCCGACGTTGCACAAGTCGCGTGGCGCCGGGTGCGTTTCGGGCGGTTCATTGCGTTCGCCGAAGCCGCGCCAGTCGGGGGCGATCGTGACAAAGCCGCGCTCGGCCAGACGGATGGCCAGATTCTTGTCGTAGCGCATCCGCGACTTGCCGTTGGGGTTTAAGCCGACAAAGCCGTCTTTGCCGGGCCCGTGGCCGTGGCAGCACAAGACGGCGGGGCAGCGCTCGTTCCGGCGCCGCGCCCGCGGCAGGCAGACCCAGGCCGGCACGGACATGAAGCGCTCGGAGTCGAAGATCACCTTTTCCCGGATGTACGTGGGGAACCGGCGGCGCTCGAGCAGTTCCGCGCGCAGCGGGACCGGGTCCGGGAACCGGCCAAGCATCTCCGCGTATCGCGCCTCGAACTGCTCACGCCAGCGGGCGTAGTCCGCACCGGTCTTGCCGGTGAACGTCAGTTGCGGCCGGAGTTGCGCCGCCGTGCGTTGTCCCCATTGCGAGATCGTGAGAATGCGCCTATGCCGCGGTTGTCTGGCAGTCATGTCGTGTCTCCGCGTGGGACGCCGCGCGGTGACAACCAGCGTTGGAACCAGGCGGCGGCCGACGGGTAATCGAGTTCGAGCACGCCATCGAATTCGCAGGTTGTGCAGCTCGCGCACGAGCATGAGTCTCCGGTCTTGCCTGGTGTCAAGATGTTGTTGCTCATCTCCGTTGCCAGGTTTCAGGTGTCAGTGTTCAGCGCCCCCCGGGCGGCGGACCGCCCGGGGGGCGCTGAAGGCGGGACTCAGACGTGGGCGCCGTGCCTGCGAGAGGGCTGAGTTTAATAGGAGGTGTCGGGTACGCTCAACATATTCACCATCACAGTCTTCCGTCCTGACACCTGACACCTGACACCTGAAACCTGAACACTCATCCCGCCATGCCAGATCCTGCAAGAGGTCCAGGTTCAGGTCATTGCGGTTTCGCGCTTGCACCGCTGATGTTCAAAATGCGGAACGATTCCGGCGGCACCCGGATTCCCTCCCCGTCCCACCCGTTCAAGTCCTCGCCGCGGTACTCGTCCCGGAAGACCAGAGGCGCCTGCAGCCCGAAATCCGCGGGTTGGATTTTCACCTTCGCAACCTGCTCGGTCAGGCTGGGATTGCTGAGGATCGCCACCACCCGCGGCTCTTTGGGCACCGTGTAATAGCTCAGCAACAGTTCGGGGTTGGCGGGCGTGATCTTCGGGGAATCCCAGTAACCGGTGAATACCGCGGCCGGCTTGGATTCGTCGATGCGGCTGATGATCCCCTTCTGGCGAAGGATTTCGCTGACTTTTTCGCCCGGCTTGGGGCACATATACGCGCCGATCCAGGTGATGTCGTGGGGCAGGAGCATGGTCAGGAGCCGCTCCGTGGCCCAGGCGTACGACTCCTTGTTCCAACGCTCGAAATCCGCTTCGCCGGCCATCTGGGATGAGCGGCCGTATTCCGGGATGAACACCATCGTCGCCCCGTGGATGAAGGGATTCATCTCCACGAGGTAATCGGTCCGCGGCACGTTCTGGGTGTAATAGTGATCCCATTGGCCGGTCATGCTTGTGGTGTACTGCTCCCCCGGCAACCAGAGGTCCGTGAAGGTGTGCACCGCAATCCGGAACATCGAGTGGTTGTGGTTGAAGGTCCAGCACCCGTTCTGGTGGGCGACCTTGTAGATCCGTTTCAGCTCGTCGCGAAATCCCAGATGCTGTGTGCTGCTGGCCTTGCGGCCGAAACTGTCGGTGTAGCCGCAGCCGTGCGCCTCATTCCTGCACCAGGCGAGCCCGGACATGTCAAAGTAGGGGCCCACGTGGAAATCACGGGCGAGATTTTCGACCTGCCAGATCACCAACTCGCGCCCGCTGCTGTTGACGCAGAACGTAACAAAACCTCCTTCGGAAGGATTCCCGCTGCTCTGAGCGACCGCGCCCCACGTCGGACCCCAGTACTGCTCGTAGGCGTGATCTCCGGTGATCACCTGGGCGCAGGAGTATTGATAGAAGAAGCGGTTCCCCTTTTTCTTCTTGGCCTCGAGATCGCGCCGCAGGCGCTCCGGATCGCCGGGCACCAGGCTGATCCAGCTTTTCCACTTGCCGTCCTGCCAAATCCAGCTCTGCTCACCGCTGTTCCAGTTGCGGGGCGGCTGCCGCTTGGTCGGGGTGGCGGTCAAGCCCAGGGTGTAGGTGGCCGCTTTCTCAAGTTTCACCGGTTTATGGATCATCAAGACCGTCACGTCGGCCTGTTTCGAGCCGCGGACAATCCGCACGTTCGGCTTGTCCGGCTGATACACCCAATGGCCGTCGGTCGAGGTGAAAAAGAACAGCCCGGTCTTCAAGCCCGTCAGCCAGAAGCTGCCCGTGGGCGTGTGGCTCACGTCGCCCCCGGCGTCGATCTTCTCGAAAATGTCGAGGAGGATCCGCTCCTCCTTCCATGGCCGCACCAGGGGAGCCAGCACGTAACCGGCGCTCTCCAGCGAGACCGCATACTCCAGGCGCATCGACTTGATCTCGACCGGCGCCGAGGCCGGCTCCAGCACTACCGTCGTCAGCCATTGCCCGTCGAACTCCAACCGGGCCTGGTAGCTCGCCTTGATCTTCCCGTCGTCAAGCTGCCCTTTGCCTTCCAGGCTGACTTCGTCGTCGAATTTCTCCTTCACTTTCGGCCGATCCCATTTCATCTCCTTCTCGCCATCCGCCGTGACCACGATCCAGCGCACGGGCTGCTCCAGGACCGGTCGACCCAACGACGTCATTCGCACCGGCCAGGGCGACTCGCCCAGCGAATATTCCCGGTCCAGGACGCCCAGGCGATCCTCCTGGCATTGGACCGGGGTCCACGGTTCCGGCACGCGGTGGTCCGCACCCACGCGCGCTTTCAGAAAGTCGTCGGGCGGGACTTCGAACGGCTGCTTCTTCTCGTAGCGCTGTCCGTCCGGAGTTGCCAGACTGACCAGGATCTCGTATTGGCCAACCGGGAGTTCCTTGGGAAACGGCAGTTCCCAGGTCGTCTTCGCAGCCTTGGGCGCCACCGCCGTGCTCGACAGCGCCGCCGGGGCCGATCCGCTCATGAGGGTCACCTGCCCTGTGAGCCCGCCGCGTTCCAGCAATGCGGCCGCCTTCTCGTCCAGGTTGCTGAGGTCCAGGTCCACATCCAGTTTGCGCTGCTGCGGCCAACAGCGGTAGGCCATTTCCAGCGGCGGCTTGATGGTGAAACACTGATCATAGATCAGCATCTCGGCGCCCGCCGCATCGGTGGCGGTGACGGAAAGCAGGCTCTCCTTGCCGCCCGCCGCAACGACCTCAAACGTTGCGGCCTCACCCGTCTTGAGCGGCTTGACGGTTGGCTGGGCGGGCGCCCCTTCCGAGATCAGGCTGCAGCGGGCCTGACAGCCTGAAGGCGCCGAGCCGGCGCCCAGGCCAACACTCACCCCGACTTTGCCGGTCAGAGGATTCCCGGGCAGTTCAACTCGAAGGCCGGGGGATTCGTTGCCAAAGGCCAGCGCCCCAAAGCTGCTCAGATTGCCAAAATCCACCGTCAGCCCCCAGGTCGCATAGCCTCCCAGCCGTTGATCCCAGTCATGCATGAAATTGCCGGCCCACCGGCTGCCCGGTTGCGGCGGTTCCACCCCTAACTCCTTGAAGCCCAGCGCCAACTCCGCGCTCCAACCGTCCCCGTCCAGTCCCGCCGCCGTGGCCGTGACCCCGTTCCAGTTCTTGTCTCCGTTGAGAATGTCGAACACCGCATTGGCACTGTTGATGATGAACTGCATCCGGTTCTTTTCGCCCATGCTCAGCACCATTTCGAACGCCCCGTCTTCCCACACATTGCCATCCCGCTGGGAGGCCTTCGCGAGCGGTGCGGCCTCCCCCGCGGCATGGAAGCCCAGGTAGAGGTTCTGATCGTCGTACTTGAGCAGTACCGCCCCGTTGTGGTCCGCCAGCATCTTCTGGCCGCGCAATTGCTTGATGGGCACCCGGGTCGCCTCGTCCCATTCCCCGGCGCTGAGTTTGCCGTCGAGCTTGACCGCCAGGCGACTCCGCGGCACGGTGACCAACGGTTTTCGATAGACCCCGCCCGACAGTGATTGCTTGACCTCCGCGTACTTCTTCTGAACGTCATTCGCCGCCAACGCGCCATCGACGATCTGCAACTCGTCCACCATGGTCAGGTCGTCCGGCGACGAGGTCGGCTGCCCTTTGAAATAGTTGTTGGGAACAACCGACAGCACGCCGTTCTTCTCCGGCGCGGGAAAACGGTAGGTCCCATCCTTCGGGCGGGTTGCCGTGGCCTCTTCCCCGGCCAGTTCGCCGTCCACGAACAACTTCAACCCTTGGGCGTTCCACGCGGCATCCACCTTGTGCCACTCCTTGACCTGCCAGTGCGCCGCCGGGCACTTCACGGCATGCGTTTCGCCTCCCGCACCCAGGGTGGTGATTTCCAGCATCAGGTCCGGGGTTTCCGCCGGCTTGAAGAGCAGTAGCCGGTATTTCTCCGGAATCTCCGCCGCAAAGAAGACGACGGACCGCTTGTCGGCAGGTCGCCAATTGAACGCGCACACCCACAGGCTCAGCGTTCCCGATTGCGGGTTGAAGTTCCCCATCATTTCGTAGTCGCAGCGCTCGTTGGCCACCGTCCAGAAACCCGACTTGACCACCCCGCTCATGAGGTGCCCGAACTGCAGGCTCCGCTTGAACGTCAGCGATTCCGGCCGGCCCTTGGCCACGTCCGCTTTCTCCGTCTGCGCGTTGAAACTCGCCGAGAACAGAAGTGCCGGCGGCCCGCCCGACGGTTTCGGGTCCTCGGCCAGGAGCACGAACGGGAGCAGGCTGGCGATCGACAGCGGCTTCCAAAGTGGATTCATGGGGGGCTCCTCAGGGTTAGGTGGTTTGGATGATGATCACGCTGTAGATATCGAGCCTGGCCAACTCGACCAGGAGATGAGTTCCCGCAACCTCCCAGCGATGGCGCTCGGCATCGACGCCATCCGGGCTGATCACGCGCACCGAGGCAACCTGGCTTCCCGCGGGGACGTCCATGTCGAACACGATTTCGGGGACCGCCTTTTCCAGCAGGTTCACCAGGTGGCAGTAGAACCGTCCCGTGCCGCTCTGGCGGTAGTAGTTGGCCAGAACGCCGCGCTCCGATTTCACGCGCATGGACGGACCTTCATCCAGCAACCACGCCAGCGCCTTGCGAACCTCGTCGGCCTTCTCGGGCACGCGCCAGTTGGTCAAATCGAGTCCAAAGTTGTAGGTATGGTCGGCATTGAACAGGCTCGGCTGGGTCGCGGGATCGACCAGTTCCGGAATGTAGATGACTCGGCCTTTGCCGACCTGCCGGCAGGGCCAGTGGTCTTTGTCGCCCACCGTTTCGCGGCCCGGTTTGATCGGATCGTTGGCGCCGGCGATGTGCTGGTCGAACGCCAGCCCGGCCATCCTCACCTCGGGCGGCAAGATCGCCCGGAGGCCGAAGTCGCTCCGGCGTCGGCCCCAGCCGTCCAGGCTCGAGGTCTGGCCGATGACGAGCAGGCTTCCCCCCTGTTCCACAAACTGCGCGAGCCGCGCGCACCGCGCATCGTCAAGAAACGCGAGATTGGGGAGCGCCAACACGCGCGTGTCGGCGGGCCACTCGCCCTGCGCAATGTGGAACGGAACGCGATCCTCGATGAGCAGTTGCTCCAGCCGCATCGCGGTCGCGTAGGTGATCGGTTCGGCGAACGCCATCGCGCGCGATTCGCGCCAGACGGCGACGTCGGTGACTGGTCCGAGCTGCTGGAAATGCGCCCAATTTTGCTTCTGCCAGTCCGCGAATTTCCGTTTCACCCCGCCGTTGGTACGGAAATCGTCGTAACAGGCGAACGAGAAACCCATGCACGCCGTACGGCCGCGGTTGAACGCGGCGGCATGCGACAACTGCCGGCGCAGGTTGCGTTCGGAAGGTCCGTGCTGCATGTAGTTCCAGAGGAACGCCCCGGTGGGTTCCACCAGCTTGTGCTGGCGCGCGCGCTGGATGACCTGGCCTTCGGGCCCCATGTGCGCCTGGAAGGCGTCCTCGTTGCCCATCATGTCCACGTATTGGCAATACGTGGCGGCGTCGTAGCCTTCCAGCAGCGCGCAGTTCTCCCGCACCCCAAGACCGCTGTTGCCCAGAATGGCCACGTCGGGATTCAACTCGTAGACATACTCGGAAATGATCCGCGCGACGCGCGCCATCCAGGTACAACGGAAGCTGACCCACTCCTGCCACACGGGGTCCGTCACACGGCCCGTGGGGATCGCGGGCAAGATCAGGTGGCCCGGCGGTTCGATGCCTTCGAGGCACGTGTGGCCGAAACGACGCTTGCAGGATTTCGGGTCGCCGCCCCAGCGGCGTTGCAGGAATACCGTGAAATCCTGCCGGCAAGCATCGCAACGGCAGGCGCCGTGGGACTCGGTGCCGCCGACCCCAAAGCCGTCAAGGTGCAGCATGTCCACGCCAAGCTCGGCGATCGCGCGCCGGATGGATTTCTTGAACGCCTCGATGTTGCCGGGCTTGTGAAAACAGACATTCTTGCGCCATTCCTGGCTGCCGTAGCGCGGCACGCGGCCATCGGCCTGGCGCGCGAGCAGGTCGTCCGTCTTCAGGCGCTCCACGAACACCTCGGAGTAAATGTTGTCGGCGCGGATGTAAACGCCGAGACGCAATCCGTGCTTCCTGCAATGCCCGGCGAGTTGTTGCTTAAGAACGAACTCCTCCTCATCGACGTAGTAGTTCTTGTCGTACGCCGTGACGAGCAGGTTGGCGCCGATGGCGAGGATTTCCTTCACAAACTGCTCGCTGTGTTCGTAGGCATAGAACGTCTCGTCATCCACGTGCGTCGTGCCCAGGCGGCGGCGATGGAACAGGGGTTCCCACGCGCCGACCAAGGCGAGCGATTCGTTCAGTACCCACGCGGGGCGTTCCCGGCGTCTTGGGATGTCCGCCAGGAAGCGCTCGTCAACCAACGAACCGGTGATTGGGTCAAGGGTGGTTTGGGGAGTCATGGTCTGGTCTCAGATTCCGGGTGCCACGTTTCGTGATCCATCCGAGCTGGAGCGCCCGCAGCTTGCCCGCCGTAGCCAACTTGGGGCGAAGGCGGGTCCTCGCGGGCCGCCTTGGCGCCGCGTTGGGCAAATCGACCAACCCGCCAGCCGGAATTGGCCTGGCCCTGCCTACTTGGGTTGAAACGTCACATCGTCGATCGCCACCTCGCCTTTGACGTGGAGAACGAAAAGAATTGAGGTCACGTCGGGGTTGGTGATCTTCAGAGTCGCACGGTACGCCTTCCACTGGTTCTGGTCATCGACCTGGATCGTGACGGGCTCCACCTTGAGGCTATCCGCGTGCCTCTGCCCATACACGCCCTGGTGGCCGCGATCGTACAGGTACGCCTCAACCCCCACAGTAGCCGCCCCCTTCGCGTAGAAAGTCACCAGACAGGCCGTGTCGATCTGAACGGCCTTCTCATCCAGGGCGAATCCCTCCACCACGTCCACCTGTCCCCCCACGGCCGTACCCACGGAAACGTTCGGCGAGACAATGTGGATCGCCCGCCGTCCGGTGTGCACCTCCGCCCCGGGCTGGCCCTGCACATACGCGAATGCCGCCTCCGATTTGACCAACTTCCACCCGTCATCCGGGTTGACGTAAACCTCGGCGGGCATCACCACGGGATCGCCCGCGGGCAGTCGGACGCCGTGTTCGATGAGAACGGCAGCGGCTTTTCGGAACGCCTCGCTGGACACCTTGGTCTCCTCTTCAAAGCCGGGGTTCTTCAGCACATTCGTCCCGTCGCCGGCCATGGCGGCAAGGGGCCACGCCAACCAGGCAAGCTGGATGGCGCGGAACCACGAGTTGATTGGCCACTTGGTTTTCATGGTGATTGAATCTCGCTATAGCAGTTGGGACTTGTTTTTCGACCTGTGCGGGTAGACCCGGCCTCGCGGAAGTACGGCCGCGGTGGCTCGGCGCGTCCCGCGCCGAAGCAGGGTGCGCCGGCCGGTCCCCGGCCGAGGGCCTCGGTTCGGGACGAACCGACGCACCCTACTGCGGGCCCGGAGGTCCCGCGCCACGGCCTGCCGCGGCGGCTTCCGGGCAACCGCAGGAGCGCCCCGGGACCAGACGCGGCGGAACCGTGCGCGAGCCGGGAGACACCGCTTCGTGGCGAATCAACCGATCCAGCAGCCGCACCGCTTCCCGGCCGACCTCAAACACGGGGGATTCCACCATGGCCAGCCATGGGTAGGAAACGCAGGAGGGCCTGACCCCGTAGGTGATGAGGGCGATATCCTGAGGCACGCGTAATCCTTCCATCTCCATCACCCGCACGACGGCTTCGGCCTTGGCGTAGTTGTCGATGAAAACGGCCCGGGGACGTGCCCCCTGACGGAGGAACTGCCCGATGGGCTCTTCCGTCTCCACCTGCGCAGGCAGGTCGCAAAACCATTCCGGGCGGGTGGTCAATTGGAGCTTTTCCACATACTCGGAGAAGAGCAGGTGCTTGGTCTCGCTTGGATCTCGCAGCCGGCCCAGATACCCCACTCGTTGGTAGCCGTGGTCACGCAAGTGCTCCACCGCCAGGCGCAGCGCGTCGCTCCGGGTGCTGCTGACGGTCGAATATTCCCGCGAATCCTCGCACATGATCACCAAGGGCAGGTGCGAATGTATCCTGGCAATCAATTGCCGGAACTGGTTGCTGACGAAAAGACATCCGTCGTAAGAACGGAGCAGATGTTCCGCCATCTGGTCCACTTCCCGGGTCCCTGGGCTGGATGAATTCAGCGTCTCGATCGCCAGGTTGGCATCACGGCCTTGAGCGCCCGCCTGGGCCCCGTAAAGCAGGCCCAGCACAGTGTCCTCGGAATTCGCCCGACGGATGTCGTCCTGAGGGGGAAGTACCAGCGCCAAACGCGCTTGCGAGGGGCAGGCGCGAGGCGCGGAATTGCAGGCCACAAACGTGCCTTTGCCGCGGTGCCGGACCAGCCAGCCTTCACGCACCAGGGCATCCAGCGCCAAGTGCATGGTCATGTGCGAAACGCCGAACTTGCGCATGAGCTGCTGAGTCGAAGGAAACCGGCTGCCGACCGGGAGGTGTTGGGCCGCGACCAAGTTACGGAGAGCGTCCGTAATCTGCCGTTGCAGACTGACGCCGCTGCGTGGCCGAGCGATTCCTCGCAATGAAACCGGTGCGGGACGACTCATCCAGAAAATCCTTGGCGGCACGGTTGATACTTGTAGAAACTAATCTATGATATAGATAACATCAATTATGAATTCATCAACCGCAACCGGAATCTTTCGACATTCGAGCGACGCTCCGGCTCCAGTGCCCGTCGAATCATTTCGCACCGAACGGAGTGTCGTCAGCCTCGATGCCCAACACGAGGCGACGTGCGCTGAGTCTGGCGTTTCGCCCGGGACTGCCGCATGGCACACGTCATGCGGTGCTATGGCCTTGACATTCCGCGGTGCAATTCGTATTGTGCGGAATACACGAAATGGGGGTATCCACTTGACGCAACCTACCGCAACCTGTAGGGGTGCGGACCCCTGCCGCCTCGCGCGGCAGGTGAACAGGTTCAGCGGCTAACGACGATGCATGCCTCTTTTCCGCGTTCCGCGGGCAAACCAACGCAGCGAGCGTTCCCCTCTTGGAGGACGGAAACAAATGCGCCGGCACGACAGGGACCTTTTCACGTTGATCGAGTTGCTGGTGGTTATCGCCATCATCGCAATGTTGGCAAGCATGCTTCTGCCGGCGCTGCAGAACGCGAAGGACGCCGGAATGCGCGCGAGCTGCCGGAACAATCTCAAGCAGGTAGGCCTCGCGTTCCACATGTATGTGGACGATCAGGACGGTTACATGCCCACCGAGTACGCGCTCACAGCGGTAAGTCCCCTCACCAATTCGAACGCCGGCTGGGTCGGCTGCACCACCTCGTACCTCGGCGGCTCAGTGCCCGGTTGCCGGTCCGCGCTCTTCTGCCCCGCGAACCAGAAAGGGAACGCGTACAACGGGTGGGTCGACACCGCGCACATCGAGCGGGTGGGCATGAACGGCCCCGGGAACGGCGGCTGGCTCTCCTACGGGTACAACTTCAACGCCTTCGGCGCCACCTATGGCGATCATCAACGCCTGAACAAGAAGCCGGACCCGACCAAGTGTTCCGTGCTGCACGAGGGCGATCTGAGCTGGGCCGGCTCCTACTACTGGCCATGGTCGTTCGAGTTCCGGCACATTCGCGCCATGAACGTCCTGTTTGGCGATTCCCACGTGGAAGGCCGTAGCATGGGAATGATCTACTCGTACCACCCTGACGCAACGCTCTACGGACTGCTATCATATGCCGACGCGAACCGCCTGAAGTACTGGAGCGACTGGCAGACTGCACCGCCCTTTATCGACCATCCGTAATCATCCCTTGCCCTTTCGTGCCTGCCAAGGAGTTGCCAGCGAAACGCGAGGCCGATGGCTTGGTCATCGACATCCCGTCCGAATTGGCCGGGCTGGGCCGAGGTCGAAGTCGGCGCCGCGCCGTGAGCCGCACCTGGCGTTGTGAGCGCTCGCCCGCGTGCTATGTTAACCCTTTCCTTACCGCAACGGGCGTGTCAGCGCTGCCCGCGCGGGCGGGCGACGCAGAAGACGCGCAGCAGTCCCATGATTGGAGCCACATCGCGCATGAGTACCGACAAACAGAACGACACCATGGAAAAGCTCGTGGCGCTGTGCAAGCGCCGCGGCTTCATCTTCCAGAGTTCGGAGATCTACGGCGGCATCAACGGCTTCTGGGACTATGCCCCCTACGGCGTGACCCTGCGCCGCGCCGTTGAGGGGTTGTGGTGGAAATACATGGTCGAGGACCGCGAGGACGTGGTCGGGCTCGATTCCACCATCATCTGCAACCCCATGGTCTGGAAGGCGTCCGGGCACCTGGACCAGTTCAGCGACAAGATGACCGACTGCAAGAAGTGCAAGAAGCGCTACCGCGTCGACCAGCTCGAGACACCCGGGGTCTGCCCCGATTGCGGCGCCAAGGACATGACCGAGCCACGCGAGTTCAACCTGATGATGAAGACGTTCGTCGGGCCGGTGTTCGACGACGAGCACACCGCATACCTGCGCGCCGAGACGTGCCAGCCGATCTTCGTCGATTTCGAACAGGTCCGGATCACCGCGCGCCAGAAGCTGCCGTTCGGTATCGCGCAGACAGGCAAGGCATTCCGCAACGAGATCAACCCGCGCTTCTTTACGTTCCGCTCGCGCGAGTTCGTGCAGATGGAGATGGAGTTCTTCTGCCGCGACGACGAGGCGATGAAGTGGTACGAGTACTGGCGCGAGCGGCGCTGGAGTTTCTACCGTGACCTGCTCGGGTTCCGCGAGGACGTGCTGCGCATCCAGCACCACGAGAAGCTGGCGCACTACGCCAAGGCGGCGCTGGACATCGAGTTCGCGTTCCCGTTCGGCTGGGGCGAGATCGAGGGCGTGCACCACCGCGGCACCTGGGACATGAGCCGGCACGCCGAGTACTCGAAGAAGGACCTGCGGTACTTCGATCAGGAGAAGAACGAGCGCTTCTTCCCGACCGTGATCGAAACCTCCTGCGGCCTGGACCGCATCTGCCTGGCGCTGCTGGCCAACGGCTACCGCGAAGACATGGCCCAGACCAAGAAGGAAGGCAAAGAGGAAGATCTGCGGATTTCGCTCAGCCTGCCCCCCATCGTGGCGCCGGTGCAGGTTGCCGTCCTGCCCCTGGTCAAGAAACTGAACGAGAAGGCCGAACCCCTGTACCGCGACCTCAAGCGCCGCTTCCGCGCCGAGTACGACGACGGCGGCACGATCGGGAAACGCTACCGCCGCCAGGACGAAATCGGCACGCCCTTCTGTGTCACGATGGACTTTGACAGCCTCGAGGATCAGGCCGTTACGGTGCGAAACCGCGACACCATGACTCAGGAGCGCGTCGGCCTCGATCAGGTTGCGAACTACCTGGAAGCGCGGATCCATCCCGCCGGGTGATCTGGAGAAACCCAACCATGATGAAGCGCAGCAAGTTCTGGCTGATCCTTCTGGCGATCGTTCTGGCCGCGAACCTGGCGGTCGGGCTGAAGGTCTACTCCGTCGAGGCGGAGGCGAACGGCGAACGCGAAGCGTTCGAGAAGACCCGCGTCATGATGCGGGTCTTGCATCTGCTGCAGAAGGACTATGTCGACCCCAGCAAAGTCGACTACACGGACCTGATCTACAACGCGCTGCGCGGCATGGTTTCGTCCCTGGACCCGTTCAGCGCCTTCATGGAACCGGACGAGTACAACGACATGATGGAGTCAACCGAGGGGCAGTTCGGCGGCCTGGGCATCATCGTCACGGTCCGTGACGATTTATTGACCATTGTGTCACCCATCGAAGGTACGCCGGGGAGCAAGGCTGGTCTTCTGGCCGGCGACCAGATCATCAAGATCAACGGCACGTCGACACGGGACCTGAAGCTCTCCGACACGGTGAAGTTGCTGAAGGGCGAGCCCGGTACGTCGGTAACCATCACGGTGCACCGACCCGGCACCGGGGAAACGAAAGAGATGACGATCGAGCGGGCGCTCATCCCGGTCGTCAACGTGAAGGACGACTGCATTCTCGAAGACGGCGTGGGCTACGTCCGCATCGTACAGTTCAACGAACCGACGGCGGACCGGCTCGAAGAATCCCTGAACGCACTGGTGGCCAAGAAGGCGACCTCGTTGGTCCTGGACCTGCGGAATAACCCGGGCGGTCTGCTGGAGTCGGCCGTCGATGTGGCCAGTATGTTCCTGCCCACCGATTCTCTGGTCGTGTCCACGCAGGGCCGGCAGCCGTCGCAGGCGCGCGAGTTCAAGACGACGCGCTCCGCCAAGTTCTTGGACAAGCCCGTCGCGATCCTCATCAACGGCGGCAGCGCGAGCGCGGCGGAGATTGTGGCCGGCTGCCTGCAGGACTGGGGCCGGGCGGTGCTGATCGGCGAGAAGTCGTTCGGCAAGGGCTCGGTGCAGAACATCATTGAGCTGCCCGACGGCAGCGCGCTGCGTCTGACCACGGCCATGTACTACACCCCCAGCAAGCGAGTCATCCACGAGCACGGCATCGAGCCCGACATTGAAGTCAAGCTCACCGAGGAAGAACTCAAGAGGTTCATCGAAGCCCAACGGGGGATGGACCTGCCGGCGCCCGAGGATCTCAAGACGTCTCCCGACACCAAGGAGGGGGCGGAAGGGACGCCACCACACACCACCAAGGGCCCCCTTCGCGACCAGCAGCTGCAGCGGGCCATCGACACGTTGAAGAGCTACGACGTCTACCGCAAGGCCCAGAAGAAACGGTTCAAGGAACTCCGGGTCAACAAGGACGCTGAAACGGACGCCAAGAAAGGTACGGACTCCGACAAGGAACCGGAGCCGAGCCAGGACAAGGGAGACGAGAAGAAATGATCCGCACCGTGATTGTCGGCGCCGGCGGGCGCATGGGCCGAGTGTTGATCGCCCTGACGCTGCAGGATCCGGCGCTGAAGCTGGTCGGGGCCGTGGAAGCCGCCGGTTCACCGCTGCAGGGTCAGGACGCGGGTGGCGTGGCGGGCGTACCGGCCTGCGGGGTCCGCATCACCGCGAACCTGGCGGAACTCCTGCGCGGCGCGGACGGCCTGATCGACTTCACCGTGCCGGAGAACACCCGCGAGACGGTTCGCGCCGGCGCGGCGGCCGGCGTCAGCATGGTTATCGGCACCACGGGCCTGACCGGCGATGACCGAGCGCAGATGGCGGCCCTGGCGCGGGATGGGGCACGCCTGTTCGTGGCCCCGAACATGAGCATCGGCGTCAACCTGCTCTTCCACCTGTGCGGGAAGGTCGCCAATATCCTGGGGCCGAACTACGACATCGAGGTGGTCGAAATGCACCACCGCCGCAAGCAGGACGCGCCGTCGGGAACCGCGGTGCGCCTGGCCGAAGTTCTTGCCGCCGCCACTGGTCGCAGCTACGCCGACGACGTGCGCCACGGGCGGCATGGCATCGTAGGCGCGCGGACCGCGCGCGAGATCGGCATGCACGCACTGCGCGGCGGAGATGTGGTCGGCGACCACACCGTGGTCTTCGCCACCGACGGCGAACGCGTGGAGCTGACTCACAAGGCGTCCAGCCGCGAGACGTTCGCGAACGGCGCGCTCCGCGCCCTCAAATTCATGGCCACCGCCGCCCCCGGCCGCGTCTACGACATGCAGGACGTCCTCGGACTGCGGGAAGCCTGAACCCGACCGCGCGGCCCTGCCGTAGTCTCGGGAGGCTTGAGCCACGGAGCCCGTCCCTGGAGCGCCGTCGTCTCGACGGCTGCCTTTCGCGGCGTGGCGGTCTGCCGCGAGCCAGGTGGCCCAAACACTGAGGCCGTCGTACCGCAACCAGACGTCGACGGTCAGTTGCTCGCGCATGACCAGGTGCGCCGCGGCCCGTGCGGTCACGCTTGAGCTGCCGTCGAACACCGCCGCCGGCCGGCCCGTGGGGTCGCAAACGGCCTCCAGCGGTTTCAAGAGCATCCCGTGTGCTCCCCGCCCGGAGAGGTCACGTACCGCACCCCTGGCCTGACAGCCGAAATCATACACCAGGACCGGGCGTACGTCCTGCGCACACGCCAGGGCTGCGACGGTCAGAGCGGCCAGGCACGCCTTCAGCGGGACCATGTTGGGACTCCGTGTCAGAGGGAACGCGGAAGCACGGCCGCGGTGGCTCGGGGCGTCCCGCGCCGAAGTGGGGTGCGTCGGCCGGTCTCCGGCCGAGGGCCTCGGTTCGGGACGAACCGGCGCACCCTGCTGCGGTCCCGGAGGTCCCGCGCCACGGCCGCCGCGGCGGATCGCGGGGGGGCCGGCTTCGCGCAGCTTGGCCATCGGCTCAGATGTCGAAGGCGCGCGGCGGGGCCAGGATCTCTGCCATGATAATGCCCTGGCGCAGGTTCTTCACGCCCATTGCCCGGACCGAGACCAGGCGGCGCGGCCCGATGCCGGGCGTACGCATGTACATGCTCTTCATGGCCGGGAAGCCTGCCGCCAGGCTCTGCTCGGCCACCTGTGTCAACGGGTTCAGCGGCGCCGGCGCGGCCAGTTCCGCGGCGGCCACAGGCGCCGGCTGGGCGGCCACAGCCGCGTCCTGCCTGGCTTGAGCCGCCGCCAGCTTGCGCAGGGCTTCCTGAAGGATCGGGTCAACCGCGCGGCCCGTCAACACCGGCTTCGGCTTCGCGATTGGCGCCGGGGCCGGCAAGGGCGACTGGGGGGAAGCAGGCCTCGCGGAGGTCGGGCGCACCGGCCGCGCTTCGACCTCCTCCAGTTCCGGCCAGTCGTCCAGTCCGCCATCGCGGCCTGTCGGCTGTCCGGGGCCGCCCGGGTGCCCCCGCTTCTTCTCCAGGGCGTGCTTGAACAGGCCGAACAGGCCGAACAGCAGAAACACAACAATGGTGATAATATCTTCCACAGTCGCCAGTCCCGAGTCTACGCCGGCTTTTCCGGCACGGCCTCGCCGCCGCCGATGATGGCGGAGCGCATTTCCGTATCCGCCTTGATGTTTTCGATGCGGTAGTAATCCAGGACGCCCAGGTTACCGTCCCGCAGCGCCGCCGCCATAGCCAGTGGCACTTCCGCCTGGGCGGCAACCACCTTGGCCTGCATCTCCTGCACCCTCGCCTTCATTTCCTGCTCGGCGGCCACGGCCATGGCGCGCCGCACCTCGGCACGGGCTTGGGCGACGCGCTTGTCGGCTTCTGCCTGATCGGCCTGCAACCGGGCGCCAATGTTGTCGCCGACGTCCACGTCGGCGATATCGATCGAGAGGATCTCGAACGCCGTGCCGCTGTCCAGGCCTTTGTCGAGAACACGCTTGGAGATCATGTCCGGGTTCTCGAGCACCACGGCATAGGACTGTGACGAACCGATCGTGGTGACGATACCCTCGCCGACGCGGGCGATAATGGTTTCCTCGGTGGCGCCGCCGACCAGGCGCTCCAGGCACGCGCGAACGGTCACGCGCGCCTTGGCCTTGACCTGAATGCCGTCCTTGGCCACCGCATCAATGGTCAACCGGCCCTTGGTCGGGTCCGGACAATCGATGACGCGCGGGTTCACGCTCAGGCGCACGGCATCGAACACGTCGCGACCGGCCAGGTCGATGGCCGCGGCCCTCTGGAACGTGAGCGCGATCCCAGCCTTGTCCGCGGCAATCAGCGCGTTGACCACGTTGAGGACTTCGCCGCCGGCCAAGTAGTGGGCTTCAAGACTGTCCGTGTCCATGTTGAGCAGACCCGCCTTTTTCAGACGGATGAGCGCCTCGACAATCAGCGTCGGCGGCACACGCCGCAGTTTCATCCCGACCAGGGTCATGATCGACACGTGGGCCTGCGAAGCCAAGGCACGAATCCACACGTTCAGGAAGTAGAAAAAGAAGAAAACCGGGATCATCACGAGGATGATCACAACCACCATTACGAGTTGCATGGCACCGGACATGATTCCTGTCTCCTTCCTGCGTAACGATTCCAGATTGTCTAGGCTGTAGGCTGTTGAACTGTAGACTCGATCGCTGGGCTTCACAAGGTCAAGGCCGATGCAATTCCCTGCAGCCTGCCTGCGCTCAGGCCTTGGTTACCACCACGCGGTTTCCCTCGACCTCGATGATCTTGACCTGGCTCTTCCGCTCGATCATCTCGCCGCGGGTCACGACATCCACGCGTTTGCCGTCGACGATGGCCGTGCCGGCCGGCCGCAGCGGCGTGTGCGCCACACCCTGCTTCCCGAGCAATTCCTTGTTGGCACCGTCGTAGCCCTGCCACTCGTGTGCGTCCCGGCTGAGGAACAACTTCTTTCCCACCCTACTGCGCGGGAAATACTTCACCCAGAACCAGAACCCGACCATGCCGAAAACCAGGGAACCCAGCATGAGGCCGAACCCCCAGTTGACATCATAGATGAAACCCGAGACCAAGCCGACCAGCAGCACGATGGCTCCAACAGCACCCAGGATACCGCCAGGCACGAAGACCTCGCAGAAGATGAGCAACATCCCGGCTACAATCAGGGTGATGATGGTTTCAAGACTCATCAGGATTTCGCCCCGCGTCGGTTGACGACTCGAAACCAATGTAAGGACGGATAGGCGAATATCAACCGCGTACCGGTCGTTTTCAGCCAAGCACGCAGGTTGCCGAAGCCAGGCCACTCAAGGGGCTTTGTCCTCGCCCAAGCGACAGATCGAGCAGTGCGCACAGCCGAGCTCGGCGGGGACCGTGTACGTCTTGCCCTGCAGCCGCGCACGGCGCATCTGAATTCCATTCATTCCCGCCAGGAAGAAACCCAGCACGATGAAGGCGCCAGGCGCAAACTGCATGAGCAGGAACTGCGGCCAGCCCGGGACTACCTGCATCTCGAACAGTGTCCCGTTGCCGAGGAACTCGCGGACGGCGCCTAAAGACATCAGCGCCAGGGTGAACCCCGCACCCATGCCCAGACCGTCCAGGATCGAGCTTAGCACACCGTTCTTGGAGGCGAACGCCTCCGCACGCCCCAGGACAATGCAGTTGACCACGATGAGCGGCACGAAAATGCCCAGCGCGGCGTTCAGTTCCGGCGGGGCGTAGGCGCTCATCAGCATTTCGACGAGAGTCACGAACGACGCGATCACCACGATGTAGCAGGGAATACGCACTTTTCGGGGGATGACGTTGCGCACCAGCGAGATCACCGCATTGCTTCCTACCAGTACGAAGCAGGTGGCCACCCCCATGCCGAGTGCGTTCTTCATGCTGCTGCTGACGGCCATGGTCGGGCACATGCCAAGCACGAGCACCAACGTCGGATTCTCGCGCCACAACCCCTTGGTGAACTCTCTTGTCAGACTCATGTTGCGTCCGTTCTCCGGTTGTCGGCGGTGCCTCGAGGGCTCGCTCCGCGTATCACTTCGACGCTGCCGGCGCACCGCCGAGCAATGTGCCCTGGTTAGCCCCGAACGCGGCGGCGATCCGGGACAAGGCGTCGGCAACCGCGCGGCTGGATACGGTCGCGCCGGCCACCGCTTGTACCGTGCCGCCATCCTGCTTGACGCGGAACGGCGCGTCGGTGGTCCGGAACAGGCGCTGGCCGCTCGAGTACTGGTCGAGGTACGTGCAGGGCGGGACCCGAGGAGCACTGCCGCCGCAGTCGACTTGGGCCCCGCACGCGGAGAACACACTCCAGATCGACGTGACCTCACGGCGGTCGGTCACCCGCGTCCCCAGTCCGGGCGTCTCCCGGTGCGCGGTGACGAGGACCGTGCCCAGCGTCCCGTCGGGCGCGAAACCGACCAGCACCTGGAGGCGCCCCCCGTAGCCCTGGTTTGAAACGCCTTCTCCCGCGAGGCCGAGGATCTGGCCCCCCTTCCTGGCCCGGTAGAAGGTCACCTCGCCACCGTCCCAGTTCACGGTCGCCTTGTCGCTGACCGGATCGTTGTCGAAACTGGGCAGGACCACCGCGAGCGCCTTCTGCCGCTCGGCGTTCGCCGCGCGCGCCCGCGGTTCCCGCGTCTTGGCGTCCGCAAAGGCGAGCAAGCCCGCGGCCACCAGACAGATGAGGCCCAGCGCCAGGCTCAGACGCGCGGCTTCCTTCATGGGGCGGCCTCCTTCCCGGGCCGGGCGCCGAATGGCCGGCCGGCCGTGAACTGGTCAATCATCGGTGTCAACGCGTTCATGAACAGGATGGAGAAGCTCACGCCTTCGGGGTAGCCACCCCACAGACGGATGACACAAGTGAGGACACCACAACCGACGCCGAAGATGGCGCCGCCGAGTCCGGTCATGGGTGAGGTAACCATGTCGGTAGCCATGAAAAACGCGCCCAAAATCACCCCGCCCGTGAGCACGTGAAACAGCGGCGGCGCACGCAGTTCCGGCGCCAGGGCGTGCGCGACGCCGGTCATCACCGCGACCGTGCCGATGAAGCAGACCGGGACCTGCCAGCGGATCAGCTTCTTCCAGATGAGAAACAGGCCGCCGGCCAGCAGCGCGACCTTCGAGGTCTCGCCGATGCAGCCGGCCAGGTTTCCCGTAAAGAGATCCCAGTAGCTCAGCGCCTGGCCGCCGCAGGCCATGACCTGGTCCGGGACCCAGCGGTGCAGGGTGCCGAGTGTCCCCAGCGGCGTGGCCGTCGTCACCGCGTCACCCAGCATCTGCCCCGGGGTTGGTGTCACCCACGTAGTCATCACACTGGGAAAAGCGATCAGCAGGGCCACACGGCCGACCAGCGCCGGGTTGAACGGATTGTAGCCCAGCCCGCCGTAGATCATCTTGCCCAGCCCGATTGCCAGAACCGAACCGATCACACAGATCCACCACGGCGTCAGGGCAGACAGATTCATGCCCAGCAGCAACCCCGTCAGCAAGGCGCTGCCGTCCCGGAGGGCCATGGGCCGCTTCAACCATCTTGCCGCGAGCGCTTCGACCGCCACGCAGCTCACGCAGCACACGACCAAGACCCCCGCGGCACGCAGTCCGAAACAGACGATGCCCGCCAGGCACGCCGGCACCAGGCTCAGGATCACGGTCAGCATGATCTTCTGAACCGTCTGGGGGTCCGCAAAATGCGGCGAACTGCTGACGATCAGCTTGCCGGGGTCCGGTAGTCGTATCTCATGGTCCGCCATAAACGGGTGCTTTCCGCTCCGGAAACCAGAATGCTATCTCTTCGCCGCGGCCTGGGCGGCCCGGCGCCGAACCATAATCTCAGCCTTGGCGCGCCGCAGGTGCTGAACCAGCGGCCGCTTGGCCGGACACACGTAGGCACAGCAACCGCACTCGATGCAGTCGAAGGCGTTCCACTTCTCGGCCAGATCGAACCGCTCGTTCTCGATCTGCACACTCAGCGTCGCGGGCGTCAGCAGCATGGGGCAGGCGTCGACGCACCGGCCGCAGTGAAGACAGGCGCCGGAACGGAACTGGGAGACTTCGCTCGGGCCGAGCAGAAGGATCCCCGACGTGCTCTTCACGATCGACACGTCCAGAGAGTACACGGTCAGCCCCATCATCGGCCCGCCCGAGATCATCTTGGCCGGGTCTTCCTTCACGCCGCCGGCCAGGGTCAGGGCGGCACGGAACGGCGTCCCGACGCGGAACCGCCAGTTGCCGGGATTCACGACGGGAGTACCGGTCACGGTGGTGACACGCTCGTACAGCGGCTTACCGTCCAGAACGGCCTCTGCAATGGCCACCGCCGTGCCCACGTTCTGCACCACGCAGCCCACATCCATCGGCAAGCCGCCAGCCGGCACTTTGCGGCCAGTCAGGGCGTAGATAAGTTGCTTCTCCGCGCCCTGCGGATACCGCACTCGCAGGCTCTGCACGCCGATCCCCGTACCCTCGGCCTTTTGCCGCACGCACGCCTCGGCGTCCGGCTTGTTGGCTTCGATCGCAATCCAGGTCTGCTTGACCCCGAGGATGCGGGTAATGATCCGGGCGCCGGCCACGACCCGGTCAGGCATCTCGAGCATGAGCCGGTAGTCCGCGGTCAGGCACGGTTCGCACTCCGCGCCGTTCAGGATCAGGGTGTCGATCGGCTTGGCCAGCGGCGGGGACAATTTCACCAAAGTCGGAAAGGCCGCGCCGCCCATGCCGACGATGCCGGCCTCGCCGACCCGCTTCTTCAGCACATCCGGCGCGGCGTTCTCCCAGTCCGCGATCGGCTCCAGGCACGTATCCGCGGTGTCCTGACCGTCACTGGTGATTTCGACCGCTGGGATGGGCGAGCCGCCCGGGCCGATGCACTCCGTGATGTCGCTGACCGTGCCGCTGGTCGGGGAGTGGATCGCAGCTGACACGAAACCGCCGGGCTCGGCCAGGACTTGGCCGCGCCGAACCGTGGCCTTCTTGGCCACCACCAGTTTCGGCGGCGCGCCGATGTGCTGCTGCAGCGGGACCAGGTACTTCTCCAACAACGGCGCCTTGCGGATGGCCCCCTGCGCCGACAAGGCCTTACCGTCATCCGGATGCACACCACCGTGGAATCGCCAGGGGTCAGGCATGGGCCACCTCGCTTGCCGATGCAGCCGGCGTCGGGACCGGCGTTACGTCCAGCAGGGCCGGCTGCAGGCAGTGCGTGGGGCACACCTCGGCAATGGCCCCCGGGGGAGACGGCTGGTGGTCGTAGTTGACCCGCGCCAAGGCGCCCTCCATGGACACCGCCCCGGCAGCGGCCTTCACGCACTTTTGGCAGCCGATACACGCCGCCGAACACTTCTTGCGCTTGGCCGCGCCCTTTTCCGGTGAGCTGCAAAGCACGTGCAGGGTAGCCGACGTGGGAACCAGCCGGATCAGCTTCCGCGGGCAGGTCGCTACACACTTGCCGCAGCCCGTGCACACGTCCGCGTGCACCACCGCCAGACTCGCGCCGGTGATCTCGATGGCTTTGAATGGGCAAGCGCGCGCGCAGGCGCCCAACCCGAGGCACCCCCGCAGGCAGGCCTTGGCGCCGCCCGCGACCAACGTCGCAGCGCGGCAGTCATTCACCCCGTTGTACAGGGCCGCTTTCGCTGCCTTGGTATTGTCGCCGCCACAGAGAACGACCGCCACCTTGGGTTGTCGGACCCCGAGCGCGACACCCAGCAGGGCGGCAATCTGCGCCGCGGTCTCGGTATTTGTGGACGGGCACTGGTTCGGCTCCGCTTTCCCGCCCGCCAGAGCGCGCGCGAAATCGGAGCACCCGGCAAAGCCGCAACCACCGCAGTTGGCGTTGGGCAGCAGCGCCTCGATCTTCTCGACCTTCGGGTCCGGCTCGGTTCCGAAGAACTTCACGGTGATGCCGATAACCAGCCCCAGGAGCAGGCCCATCACCGTCAGAACGAAAATGGCCCCCGTCATGGTGTCGAATTCTCCGTTCCTGTTGCCAAAGCCGGGAGTGGACGTCCCCCGACTGTCTCAGCCGCCCAGTCCGGCAAAACCCATGAACACCATGGCCAGCAACCCGGCGGTAATCAGGGCGATGGAGGTGCCTCGCATGCACTCCGGAACCTGAGCCAGTTCGAGTTTTTCGCGCAGGCTCGCAAACAGGACGAGCGCCAGGCCGAATCCCACGGCTGAAGCGGTGCCGAACACCGTTGCCTTCAGGATGCCGTGCGATTCTTTGGCCGACAGCAGGGCCGCGCCCAGCACCGCACAGTTGGTGGTGATCAGCGGCAAATAGATTCCCAGGGCGCGGTACAACGGCGGTGCAAACCGCTGCAGGATGACTTCCACGATCTGCACCAGCGCGGCGATAACCACGATGAAGACGATTGTCTGCAGGTACGCCAGGTCGCCGACGGAAAACGGCGCGCCGGGAAGGAGCACGTACTGATTCACGGTAGCCGTCACCGCGCTGGCCAGCGTCATGACGAAGACTACGGCACCCGCCATGCCGAGCGCCGTGTCCAGCCGCTTGGACACACCCAGAAACGGGCAGATGCCCAGGAACCGTCCAAGCACGAAGTTGTTGACCAGAATCGCGCCGACGATAAGGGCAAAGTATTCACCCACGGCCCGATCTCCTCCGGATGGCAGCCCCTTCTTCCGAGCAACCGGGAGTCGCAGGTTCCCCCAGAATGGGGGACGCGGTGCTCGCAGATTGCCGAGAGGCACGAAGTCGAATCTCGTAATCTATCCCCTCGTTGGGGCCGTACAACATCCCCCACGACGCCTTTCGCCATCGCACGAGTCGAAAAAAAACGGATACACGCCGCACCTCGCGTGGTGTGGCCTGCATCCGTTAGAATCAATCCTGTCCGTCAAACTCGCGGCCGCTAAACGTTCACAGCCGCAGCATCGGATTCAGAGCAACAACTTACCAACGGGACCCGCCGCCGCCGCCGCCGCCCTGCCGATCACTCCGGGGACCGCGCTCCTTGGCCTCGTTGATCCGCAGAGGACGACCGCCAAGCTCGACTCCGTTCAGAGCGTTCATGGCCGCGGCCGCCCCGGCGTCTTCCATCTCGACAAACCCGAACCCCCGCGGCCGCCCCGTCTCACGGTCCGTCACCAGCCGCACCGCAATCACGTTGCCGTGCTGGCCGAAATGCTGACGGATCTCTTCCTCAGAGGCGCTGAATGGCAGGTTCCCGACGTACAGTGTCTTAGCCATGCTTTCTCTCCTGGCCCGCGTTCTCCGCCGCGCCCAGCCCCCACGCCCACGGGACTGAACCGAAGCGCTGGCGATCCACCCTCAGAGCCCCGGTCCGTTTCACTCTCCAGCCAGACAAACCCCGATCATCCACAGGGACATCGAGGACCCGAATAACAGACTCGAAACCCTTTGGGCGACCATCACCATAACAAGGGGCTACGGAAATGCAAGTGTGCCGCCGGTGTCCCCGTATTTTTTCCCGGACGACGCAATACCACGACTGCCGACGGTCGCGTTGGCACGCCGGCAGAGGTCCGGCGGGCTTGGCGCTTCGCGCCCCCTGCGGTATAGTCCCACCTGCGATGTGAGGTCATGCTCACCGGGAGGCCAAGACCATGGTTGATGCTCCGTTCGCCGTGCGCCGTTCCGCGCACCTGCGGCTGGGCCGACGCGGCGAGCGCCTAGCCCAGCGCCTGCTCCGCGAGCTGGGCCTTGACCTGCTGGTCCGCAACTACCGTGGGCCGAACGGCGAGATCGACCTCGTGGCCCGTGACGGCGAGGTGCTCTGCTTCGTGGAAGTGAAAACCCGGCGCCGCCACGCGCACTCGCGGCCGGCCGATGCGGTCGGTCGCGCCAAACGCCGACGCATCGTTCGCACAGCACACCGGTACCTCCGCGACATCGGGTCACCGCAGATCCGATACCGGTTCGACATCGTGGAACTGGTACTGCACGAGGGGCGCCTGCTCGACGCCCGCTACTGGCGCCAGGCATTTTCTGAGGAGGACATGCGCGGCTCGCTCCGTTTCCCTTCCACCCCGGACGCCTGACCGCCCTTGACTCCCGCAGCCAAAGCGGCATAGTTACCACGGCCACAACGGCTCAGGGACTCCTCCGAGCGTGTTGGAATCAGGGGTTCCGTGTTCGGGCTGAGCCTTTGGCCGAATGTGGCGCCACCGGGAGGCATTGCTTTCCTGAAGAACACCCGAGTCGTTACCGCGTCCGGCGCTTGCCATTCCATACCCGTGCCACGACTCGTCCCACGGAAGTCCACGCCAACGTGCCTCTGAATTGGAAAATGTGGGCCTCGAGGCCTGGGATCGTCCTGCTCGTAGCGGTGCTGAACGTCGCGCTCTGGGTTCCGGGCACGAACGTGCTGAACAACATGTTCCGCGAGAAACCCACCCTCCTGGGGCGCTATTCGATCGGGCAGACGATGGCGGGCCTGGCCGTCCTGTTCGTATCGGCGATCTTCCTCTTCGTCGCCCTGGGCCCGGAGGCGACTCGGCGCCGACGCCTGTTCGGGGTGATCACCGTCGGCCTGGCGCTGACCTGCAGCCTCCTGGTTGCCGATGCGGTCCTCAGACTGCTCCCCGAACCGGCACCCACGGAATGGCGAGCCGGGATCGTGGTCCGAAAACCGGACTGCACCTACACGGCCGTCTACAAGGATCAGCACCCATTGCACTCATGCTATCCCTGCCTGCCGCCCGGATACCCGCCGGTGCCGTTGACCTTCCGTGTGGACCATCGCGGCTTCCGCAACCCCACGGAAATCGACACCGCTGGAGTGGTGTTGATCGGCGACTCCTTCACCGAAGGCTACGCCGTGTCGGACGATCAACCCTGGGGGCGGCTGTTTTCCGAGACGACCACGGAAACCGTCTGCAATCTGGGCAACAACGGCGCCTCTCCCCCCCGGTACCTGCAAGTGTTCAGTACGGTCGCGATGGACCTCAAGCCGCACACCATCATGCTGATGCTGTTCGAGGGCAACGATTTCTGGGGCGACGGAACGCTCTCCTCCCCGCCCGAGGACGTCTCGCCCCGGCGGCGACTGCAGGGCCTGCTCAGGCACTCACCGCTTCGGGAACGCACGGAACAGGCCTTGATCGAGCTGTTGGGGCCAGTCAACGCGCCACGGGCCATGCCCGATCCGGACGTCATCGGCTGTTTTCCGCTCGCGGTTCCGCCGGGGCCGAACGCCCATTACTACTGGATTGAGCCCAAACGTCCGCTCCATCTCTCCATCCCTGAAGCGCAATTTCGTGAATCACCCGGGTGGCAAACGGTCGCGTTGCTGCTGGACCAGATGAGCCGCACCTGCCAACGAAACGGTGTCCGCTTCATCGTGCTCTACGCACCGGCCAAGGCGCATGTCGTGATGCCCCTGGTGCTGAAGGAACTGCCGCCCGAACAGGTCGCCCGGTTCGTGCTCCTGCGCGGCCAGGGCCTCCCCGGCGGCGCCCGCGATGGAAGCGAGTTCCTGAAACTGCTTGCCGTCACCCTCGACGCGCAGGAGAAGGTCACCGCGGAATACTGCCGTGACCTGGACGTGGAATTCCTCAGCTTCACGGATGCCTTGAGACAGGCAACCCGCAACGGCACCCAGACGTACTTTACCTATGATATGCACTGGACGCCCGAGGGGCACAGGGTGGTGGCCGACACACTGGTCGAGTACTGGCGGCAACACCCCCGCAGCATATCCGAGTAGCCACCGAAGATGAACGAATTCGATCCAAGTCAACCGTGCCAGCCGTTCCGCGCCGACCGGTCGCCAGGCCGTGGGCGTTCGGGAAACCTGTTGCTCTTCGTCCAGCAAGGCGACCGGCGTTTCGTGGTGAAATCCCACGATCGACCCGGAAACGCCCCCGACACATCGATCCGCCGGCTGCAGTGGGAAGTGGACGCCGTGCGGGCTTTTGCGGCAATCGGCGTGCAGGTGCTGCGCCCCGTGTGGGGCCCGGCCGATACGCTGGAGTTGCAGGTGGAGGGCCAACCCCTCACCCTGCGCCACGTCCTCGTGTTCCCGTTCCACGACGGCAGAACTCTGCAGGAAGCCATTCGGCAAACTCCGGACCCGGTCCCGCTCGTCCGCGAGGCGGCGCGCCGCATCCTGGAGCGGCACCGCCGGGCCCGCTCCGTATGCGAAATCCACAGTGACGGCGCACCGCACAACATCTTCGAGGACTGGACCTGGTTCGACCTCGACGAATTGCCGTCAACCCGGGATCTCCGAACGGCCAAGGCCGGAGAAGTCTGGCGTTTCCTGACCGGTGTCATCGATGTCACCCCACTCGGTCAAGCCCGCACCCGGGTCACCGCCTTCTGCGACGTCTACGACGACCGCGATGTCCTGCGACTGGCACGAGAGTTGAGGCGCAAGACCTGCCCCCTGCTGAGAATGCTGCTGCAGCCGTACCAGTTCTGCCGGCTCGCGTTCGGCAAGAGCTCCAGCTTGGGACGGCTGCGAACCGGGCGCGAACTCAGCCGCTACCTTGCCGAAACGAACCGGCAGACTCCGAGACCGCAGCGCTGACACACTGGCTTGGCTGTTGCCAGTTTGGAGCGCCAGCGCGGCTTGCATTCACTACCTGTGAGCCTAACTTCTCCCCGCGAAGAAAAACCGCTGGCCCTATCGCAACGAGACAGGCGTCCAAAATGGTGGCCTCATCGACAGAGGAACGCAGCAACGACCTCGGCATCATTGGCGGCTCGCACTCCCACGACGTGCTGCGCGAGGTGCTGGCCGCCGCGCCCCCTGGCAAGGTCCTCGATGCACCGTGCGGCACCGGAGTCCTGGCGGACTTCCTGCGTGAACGCGGCTGGCAGGTGACGTGTGTCGACATCGACCCGGGCAATTTCCAGGCCCGCGACCTGCCCTTTGCACGGGCCGACCTGAACCGCGACGCACTGCCTTTCCCGGACGCAAGTTTCGACCGTGTCGTGTGCGCCAACGGCCTGCACCGGCTGTTCAATCCCGCTCAGGTCATCAAGGAGTTTCACCGTGTCCTGCGCGATGGCGGGACGCTGCACGTGACCCTGCCCAACTACGGCAGCATCCAGCACCGACTACGGTTCCTGTTCTACGGTTCCGTGGTCAGCAGCATCAATCGGCAGCGTTTCGAGCAGACCATCGACGCGCCTGAGGCCAGAGTCCGGCACCATCTGTTCCTGCCGCAGTTGGCTAACCTGTTCGAGGGTGCCGGGTTTCGGATCAGTCGCATGCGCGCCACCGACGTCCGGACCATCCATCTCCTGCTCTGGCCGCTCGGCCTGTGCGCACGCCTGGCCAGCCTCCTGATCCGACCCCGCACCCGCCACCGCAACCGCATCGAGGTCGCCAATGCCGGCCCCGTCTGCTGCGGTGGCAACTTTCTCTACCTGGAGGCGGCTAGGCAGAATACCCCCCCGAGTTAAGCGGTTGCCGTGCCAGGACGCACCGGTCTCAACCCAGCGCGGATGCGACGTAGTAGGCCACCTCGGCCTCGCCCAGAGCGGCCTCGGCGCCGTACACTTCGATGAGACGGGCCGCATCGTCGGCCGGGACCAGCGGCCGGAGCAGTTCCAGGAGCTGCCGCAGGTTGCGGGCGCGCCGCACCACCGGCACCTCGCCGGGGTAGAACAGGATCCGGTCATAGTCGACCACCGCCAGCGGCATCGCGCCGAAGCCGGGTTTGCTGGCCAGCATCAGGTTGGCCGCGGTCCAGTCGCCCGGCGCCATTCCGGCCCCGTGCAGCCACGCCGTCAGGCGCCCCGCCCCGTCCATGAGCCGCCGCCGTTCCGCGGCCGACGGCCGTTCCTCGAGCCGTGCCAACAGGGTCCGCAAACCCAAGTCCTCCAAGACCAGAAACCCACGTCCGTCCGCAGCGCGGAGCCAGCCGTGGCAGGCCGCGCAGGGGACGTGCGCCATCTCAAGCCGGTACGCGTTCAGCCAGGCGGCACGGTCAGGCCGCAACACGTCGGGGCCCGGCGGGACCCGGAAGAACTCCTTCACCACAAACGTCGTCTCGCCGACCCGCACCCGGGAGAGTTGGCGCTTGACGTCGTCCTTGATCATGTCCTTCCGGGCCGCCACGTTGGCCAGATGCTGTTCGAACGCCGCTTGCGCCTGCGGCAGCGGGAAGGGCCGACGCAGCAACCAGCGGCCTTCGCTCGTGCGATGGGCTTCGCACAGACTGCTGGCCCCGAGCAGCCGGCGTTTCCGGCCCGGCCAGAACTGATGCACACGCCGGAAGAAGTCGTGGACCAGCCCGCGCCAGCACGCCGCGGTAAGTGCGGACTCCGCAGGGCCGGGGCTCAATCCCAGCGGTTCCAGGATCGCGGCGCCCTCCGCCGGCTCAAGCTCGCGCCCCAGGGCCAGCGCCAGCCCGAGAATCTGCAGGCCCTGCACCCTGTTCAACGCTACGCCCGCCCTGGCGCCGTACACGTCCACCAGATGGAATCCCACCCCGGCCCCGGACAGCGGCGGACCGCCGTCTGCCCCCGCCCCTCGCCCCTCGTCCCTCGCCCCTTCCCCCGTCCCCGTGACCAACACATTGCCGGTGTGCAGGTCCGGGTGGTCGACGTTGGTTTCGGACAGTGTCTTGAGGAACTGCGCCAACCCGGTCACGAACGCGCGCCGCCGCGCCGGCACGCCTCGACAAACAGCCCAGGCCTCCACAAACCCGACGGCGCCCGGCAGCGCTTCGCTGACCAGAAAACTGTCCAGCCCCTTCCGGCCCCAGCCGAGGAACCGGACCACCGCGACCTCTGCCGCGGCCAGCACCTGGCCGGCACGGAACTCCTGCTCCGCCTTGCAGCGCCACAGGCAGGTGACGCGATCCTGGAGCCGCCGCGGATGATCGTGCTTGACGAAGAAGGCCGCGCCCGCCGCCGCCACGCGGTAGACCGTACGGCGGGTGTTCTGTTTGACCAGATGCCATTCCGCGGCCGGGGGCGGCGGGGCAGTAAATGCCGTGGGCAGCGGCGCGCCGGCATCCGCCAGATGCCACACCACACGGCTCAGGTCCGGGACGGATTGTGCCTGTTGCTGCGTCACTGTGCCAGTTTCTTCAGTTCGTCCGCTGTGCGTCGCGCCGCGCCGGCCGGGTCAGCGCCAAAAGCGCTCTCGAAATAGGCGCGGCGCCGGCCTTGATGCTCCTGCGGATTCCGGTACGCGTGCTCCACGGCCTGGCCCCAGTCGCGGAACCCGCCGCGCGCGAACGAAAACGCGCCGTCGTACAACCCCATCAACTCCTCGATGTCGTCAGGGTGCATCCCCCCGGCCGCGTACTGGTCGCGCCACTTCTCGCGCGCGTACGTCTCCGTGATGATGTGCGGCCGATCGTAGAACATGAACTCCTCGCTGGGCGAAGTGGCGTCGCCGATCAGCACGTCCGCCACGCACATCAGTTCCGAAAACGAACATACCGCCAGATCAATCACCGCGCTGCCCCGCTCCTGCAGGATGGCGCCGACGCGGCGGAACAAGGCCCGGTCTTCGCCGGATCCGTGCAGGGCCTGACTCGGGTGCGGCCGCATGACCAGGTTGAACGATGTTGGGACCTGGCGCGCAATGTTTTCGGCGCAAGCCGACCAGGAACCGCAGTCGCGCCGCGCCGGAGCATAGAACACGGTCGGCTTCTGCGCGTCGAGCCCGAGCTTGCCCAGAAACGCCGTCTTGTTCTCCGCCGTGGCGGCGGGAAACTCCGAGAACGGCACGTAACCGGTGACCGAGTACCGAAAGCTGTAGCTGCCCGAACAACGCAGCAGCATCCGTTCCATGCGCGGGCCGTTGAGCAGGACATGGTCGAAGCCGGTCATTTCTTCGACGTTCCTGCGGGTCAGGGGGCGGTACGTTCCGTGAAACAGCATGACACGGTAGGCCGTGAACCGCCCGAGCACCGACTGATGCCCTGCGCCGCTCGCAATCACCTTCGCATCGCGCAGGGCCCGGTATGCGGGCGACAGCGCCTTGAGCACCGGTAGGTAGCGCAGGGTCGGCAACCCCGGGTAGTTGCGTTCGTAGAATCGCAACGTCTCGCGGCGGTTGCTCACAAAGACCCCGCCGCACAGCCCCGCCAACGGCCCGATCGACGGCACGGCCTGCGCCATCTTCGAGAAAAATACGATCGGGTACTCGGTCATGGGGCCTTCACGGTCCTAGCAGATAACTCGTCTCGTTGGGGCGACGTCGGGCGCGCACGGTGGCTCGGTCCGTCCCGGGCCGAAGTGGGGTGCCAGTGGCTCGGACCGTCCCGGGCCGAAGCGGGGTACTCGGGCCGGTCCCCGGCCGAGGGCCTCGGGCCGGGACGGCCCCGAGCACCCTGCTGCGGTCCCAGAGGTCCCGCGCCACGGCCGCAAGGACCGTGGCGGCGCGAAAGAACACAAATTGTGGCATGGTTCAAAGGGGCACCGTTCCAGGGTTCACGGTTGGTCGAATCTGAGCTCACGTCCGATAACCTTGACAACCTTGAACCCCTGAACCGTGAACCATGCCCACATTGTCTACCGCCTTGCTCTGTCACCGTCGCCGGGCTCGTTCCAGCCAGGCCTCGAACTCGGTAACGTAGCGCCGGAAGTCGTGACCTGCCGCGGTGGTCCGGGCCCGGTCGCCCACCGCGCGGCGTTCTTCGGGGCTGGCACTGAGCCGCCGCACCAGGTCCGCCCATGCCTGAGTCACATCGCCCGCCCCGGTCACCGGCAGGACGAACCCGTTCGTGCCGTGCTGCAGCAGTTCGCTGACACCGGAACAGTCGCTGACCGCCGCCGGCAGGCCGCAGCTCATGGCCTCCAGCACCACGTTGGCAAAGGAGTCGAAGAACGACGGATGCAGCAGCACGTCGGCCGCCGCATAGAAGCTCTCCATCGCATCCGTTGCGCCCGCGTAAACCAGGTACGGGGCTGTGAAACGTGGCCGACGCTTGCCGACGACGACCAGCCGGATACCGGGCCGTTCCGGCTGCAAGCGGTCAAAGACCCGGCGCAGCAGCGCCAGGTTCTTCAGCCGCAGGTTGTGCGCGACGAACAGGAACACGACGTCGGTCTCGACCACGCCCCAGGCCCGCCGCACGGTCTGCCGCCGCGGCTCGATGCGCTCCGGATCGAACCGGCACGTGTCCACCGCGTTGTGCAGCACGTGCACGGCGTCGGGCACGGCACCGCTGACCCGGGCCTGCCGGGCCACGAATTCGGAGATGCACAGAAACAACGCGCACGGATTCCGCAGCATCTCGGCTTGGCGTCGCACCGTCGCGCGGTGCTTGCCCTGGCGGTACCCGAGCTGCTTGATCCGGCGCAGCCACGGCGGGTACGCGTTCAGGCTGTAGCGCAGGAACTCCCGGTGCACGCCGCCGCCGAGCCGGTGCAGGTCCGCGGCGTGGAAGAAACCCCAGTCCACGGTGACGTCCGGCGCGACCGCACAGAGCGTCGCCGGAATGGCCGCCAGCTCCGGGTGCACCGTGATGCCGTCAAACGCGTCCGCCGTGTCGGCGGACACGTGCACGTCATGCCCGCGCCGCGCCAACTCGACGCACAGGCTCACCGCGTCGTTCTCGGCGCCCGAACCCGCCCGACGGAAATGCTCGACATAGAACAGCAGCCGCATGCGTGCCCCGTCGAAGGGTCAGGGGCTCTGCCCCCGACACCCCCGCCAAAGGGACTCGTCCCTTTGGAATCCCGATGGACATTGCCGTTGCCGTCGCGGCAGCCGCGACGGCAACGGCAATGTCCCTGTGGGAGTCCAGAGGGCACAACGTGTCCTTTGGCGGGGCGTGGGGCAGAGCCCCACATCACTTACGTGTGATAATCCGCGTTGATCTTGACATACTCGTAGGTCAGGTCGCAGGTCCAGACGGTGTACTCGCCTTTGCCCGCGCCCAGGTCGAGGTCAATGCGGAACTCGCGCCGCTTGATCGCCTTCACCTGTTTCGGTTCCGGCGTGCCGGCCGACATACCGCCGCGCACGATCGGGACGCCCTCGTAGTCCAGCGACACCTTGGCGGTGTTGATCTTCACGCCCGAATACCCGGCCGCGCACAGGATCCGGCCCCAGTTCGGGTCGGCCCCGAACCACGCCGTCTTGCACAGTGCGGAGTTCGCAATCGCCTTGGCGCAGCGCTGCGCCTCCTCACGGTTGCGCGCGCCGCGCACGTTCAGTTCGACGAACCGCGTCACGCCCTCGCCGTCCAGGACCAGTTCCCGGGCCAACCGCCCGACCACCGCGACGAAGCCTTCCGCGAACGCCGCCGCCGCCGGGGTACCGGCGCGGATCGGCGTGTTCCCGGCGCTGCCGTTCGCCAGCACGATCAGTGTGTCGTTCGTACTCATGTCACCGTCGACCGTGATGCGGTTGAACGACTGGTCCAGCGCCGCCGCCAGGCATTGGTCGAGGAAACGGGGTGTGACCGCCGCATCGGTGGTGACATATGAGAGCATGGTCGCGTGCTGTCGCGGCGTGGCCAGCAACCGCGGCGCGATCATCCCGGCGCCCTTGGCCATGCCGCCGATGTGCACCACCTTGCCGCCCGGCAGTTTGACCTGCACCGCCACCGCCTTCGGTTTCGTGTCGGTCGTCATGATCGCCTGCGCCGCCTTCTGGCCGCCGTTGGGGACCAGCGCCTTGACCGCCGCCCCGGCCCCGGCCAGAATGACGTCCATGGGCATGGGCACGCCGATCCGGCCCGTCGACGACACCAGTACTTCGCTCGGCTTCACACCCAGGCGCCGAGCGACGAACACGGCAGTGGCTTTCGTGTCGCGCAGCCCTGCGGCGCCCGTGCACGCATTGGCATTGCCGCTGTTAATGATCACCGCCCGGACCGGCTTTCCGACCGCGATCACCGCCCGGTCGTACTGCACCGGCGCGGCACAGAACGCATTGGCCGTAAACGCACCCGCGGCCACCGCCGGCGTCTCGCTGACCAGCAACGCCAGGTCCGGTGCGCCGCTCTTCTTCAGACCTGCCGTCACACCCGCCGCCAGGAACCCGCGCGGCGTGGTGACACTGCCACTCGGAACAAACGAGAAACTCATCTCCGTCAACCTCCTGCAAAGGGAACGCGTGTCACTCCCGACCCTCGCCCGTCGCGACCGCCGAAAGACACCCGTACCATAACGCTCGGCCTATGCGGCGGGACTCCGACCGCGGAAGGCACCGTTCGGCGACAGTCATTCACAGGTCATCGGGTGTGAGGCCGGTTCGCCGAGCAATGCGAACCATCATCCTCGGGCCTATCTCTTCGCCGTCGTGAAAGGCAAACGTGCAGTCCGGCCATCCGGGGCGTTCGAGAAGGCGGTGTGAGCCCTTCACCTGGCGCTTGATACGCCAGCCTATCCGGAGCAGGGCGGCCAACACCAGTCGAGCTTTCTTGGATGGCCACAGGCTCATGCAGGAACCGCGAACACGTCGTCGAGTTCAGGGACTGGCTCGCCGTGCTCGACGCGATCGGCCAGGACACGAAGTGCGAGCGCTTCGACCTTGGCCAAGGCCTCTGCCCGGGTCTGGCCATAGACCATGGTTCCAGGCAACCCGATCACTTCAGCAATCCACCGACCGTCTTCTTCACATTCAAGCTCGATGTTCATGGTTCGAGGTCTCCATGAGCCAATCTAGCCCGTCGCGTCGGCCATGGCAAGATAGCTGTACCTTGGCTGCCGAACGCTGCTGTCAAGTCCTGGTCTCCGTTTGACACCTGTTCCGGTTGGTCGATCGTTGGTTCAGACTCCGTGGTTTGTGGGACGAGTGTCGGGTGTCGAGGGGGAGGCGTCCCTGAACACCGAACACTCATCAGCACTCTTACCCCTTCCCCTTGCCTTTCTCCCAACATCACCCCTCACCGCACCCGCACCACTTCGCCGGCCGCGTCGGAGCGGTACGCGGCCTCGATGACCTTCTGCACTTCCAGCGCCCGGTCCGGGTCGCACAGCGACGGCTTGCCGGCACGCAGCGCTTTGACGCAGTGCGCAAACTGCGCCGCCAGGGTGTTGACCTTCGCGTCGTCGACCGTGATCGTCTCGACCAGTTTGTCGGCCTGGTACAGGTTCATCGCCGCCGGCGTGATGTCCAACGTCCCCGCCTGCCCGTGCAGCACGACGCGGAACTCGCCCGGCACGGTGGCGAAACTGATCGTCATCGACCCCAGCGCGCCGTCCGGGAAGTCCAGAACCAGCGCCGCCTTGTCGTCGATGTCGTACGTGCCTTTCGCGGCCGCACGCAATGACCCAGTCGAGGCAAACACGCTCCGAGGCGTGCCGCAAAACGCCATGACCGCGTCCAGGATGTGGTAGCCCGAATCGATGATCGCAATGCCGCCGGACTCCTTGGCCTGGCCGCGCCAGCGCATGGCGTCCTCGAACACCGGCGTCCAGTAGTAGTGGATCGCGCCGCGGACAAAATGGATCTTCCCGAGCTTGCCCGACTTCAGGATGTCCAAGGCTTTCAGGAACGACGGCGAGAACTTGCGCTGCGCACCGACAAAAAGCCGGCGTTGGTGCTTCTTCGCAGCCGCAAGCATCTTCCGCGCGTCCGCCAGGTCTTTGGCGAACGGCTTGTCCTTGTAGACGTGCAGTCCGGCTTTGAGCGCCGCGATCACGACCGGTGGATAGAGGTGGTGCGGCAGACAGACGGCGACGAGGTCAAGTTCCTCCTTTGCGATCAACTCGCGCCAGTCGGTATACTTATGAACGCCCGGCGTCTGCACCGCGTCCAGTGCCGCCGTGCTGACATCGCACACCGCCCGGACCGTGACACCCTTGTGCACCAGAATCGAGTCCAGGTGCGCCTTGCCCATGCCCCCGACCCCGATCGCCCCGACACGCAGTTTTGCCATAATCCTGATCCTCCGCTTGAAACACCACTGTCGTTCCGACGCCGGTAGGGTAGACCGCAATGACACCCAACTTAGGGTTGAGGGCTGAAAGCTGAAAGCTGAGGTCCAGAGTCCAGAATGCCATGCGGTGGGCCTGTTTCCACTTCAGGTTTCAGGTTTCATCCCTCAGCCTTTGCCCGTGGTGCGACGGTCCTTAAGTTGGGGGGCCTTAGGGTAGACCGGAAACCGAGCGTCGTCAAACACTGCTCCGAAGGCAACGCGAGCCCGTACGAACCGCAGAACGCCGCCTTGGGTTCGATATTTCGGCAACTGTGCGGGGCGATCCACGGCAGCGGGCAGTGGCGCGGGACCTCCGGGACCGCAGCAGGGTGCTCGGGGCCGTCCCGGCCCGAGGCCCGCGGCCGGGGATCCGACTTCGCCCAGGCGGCTTCGCCGGACAGGCCGGCCGGCGCACCCTGCTTCGGCGCGGGACGCGCCGAGCCACTGCGGCCATACTTCCGCGAGACTGGATTTACCCGCACAGGTCGCTTTTCTTCGCGGCCGTTGATGCGCAGATCGCACTCGAACGCGTAGGCGGAAATGTCGCCGCTGTCGTGGCCTTTGTCCTGGTACCCGCGCCGCGCCGCGTGCTCGCGCTCGAGCACCGCCGCCGACGTGGCCAGCAGTGTCATGTCCCAGCCCCGCCCGTCGCGACACGTGAACCGCAGCGTGTCGTTGTGGTTGAGCCCGAACGGCGTAAGAGTCGGTTTGGATGTGCGTGCCAGAATCATCGGCGCCTCGCTGCAATCGTTCATCGCGATCGTCGTCGCAACCGCTCCGCCACGCAGCGGCCGACAAGACCGCGAATCTATGCCGCGTTCGGGCCGGTTTCAACTCGGAGAAACGCGCGGACATCTTGAAGAGCGGGGAGGACAGCATTACTGTCAGTCATAGAGGCGGTTGTGGTCGTAGTTGCCTGCTGCATGGCGATACGGTCCGCACGCCGCCTGGAACCCGAACGGGTGCGACACGAGGACAGACGCCATGGACGCCATCACACTCGAAATCCCCGCCGGTATTGCGGCTCAGATCAAGCTTCCGCCCAGAAAGGCCAGGAAGATGCTCATGGAGAAACTGGTCGTGCGCCTTTACGAGCAAGGCATCATTACTTCGGGTCAGGGTGCCGAACTGCTGGGAATGAACCGCCTCCGCTTCGAACGGTTCCTGGCGGAGAACGAAGTGGCCATCCACGCCGAACCCCGAACGCTCGTCGCAGACCTGGACGCCCTGGATGTCGCCCCATGATCGTCAGCAACACGACGCCGATCAGCAACCTTCTGCACCTTGACCAGTTCCGTCTTGTGGCGTCCCTCTGCCGGGAGGTCCATGTTCCCGAACCCGTGCGGGACGAGGTCGACCAGGCGTTTGCCCGCAACCGGGAATGGCGTGAGGCGCTGGACGGCGGTCGGGTGCAGGTCCACAAGGTGACCAACGACGTCCTGATCCAGCAACTGAGGCGAACTCTGCATCGGGGCGAGGCGGAAACCGTGGCGCTCGGTGTCGAACTGGGCGCCAAACTCTGCCTGATGGACGACAGGGATGCCCGCGCCGTAGCCGAAGGCTTCGGTATCCGGCTAACCGGGACACTGGGGCTGCTACTCAAAGCTAAACAACTCGGTTTGCTCTCGTCAGTCAGGGTCTTGGTCGGCCGACTTCGCGACCGACACCATTTCTGGATCAGCCCGCGGATGTACCAGGAATTCGTCCGACTCGCCGGTGAGCAGTAGTTCGCATGCGCCAAGCGTGTCCCCGCGCTGGTTGCCCCCGGCGCGACACGTGGCGCGTCCCCACCTGGCGAATCATTAAGCATTCCTTAATAGTTGCCTCCGCCTGGAGTTCCCCTTCGGCGTAGATGTTCTTCAGGTGTATGTTGACGTTCGGAACGGTCGTCTCAAATAGCTCCGCGATAAGGGACTGGGGCAGCCACACGGTCCCGCCGTCCAGCCGTACGTCGATGCGGCTGTGCCCGTCCTCAGTCCGGTACACGACCACCTCGCCGCCGGGCCGGTCAGGCGCTCCCGAATCCGCGGGCGTGGCCGACGTCGTTTGGCGAGCATTTGCAGTTTCACTCATGACGGTGTCTTCTCCTCGTGTCCTGTGGTTCCGCGCCCCCCACCTGCTGATGGCGGCGTCTCCGCGCCCGTCGCACCGCTTCCCATCGGGAGATGGTTCTTTGCGCCCCTGTAAAGGGTGATGGCCGCCAGAACCAGGAACAGTGAGAACAGGGGGAACGTGAGGCCCACGATCCGGTGGTTGAGGAACAGGAACCGGTAGTTGCCAACCACCATGCCCACGAGGAGCAGAATCGCAATGGCCGTGCCGGGAATCGGCCGCATCCACGCGAGCAGGGCCGCGAGTGCCAGACCCGCGAGCAGGACGGTCATGAACGTGTAGCCAAGATTGGCCGCGGCATCGAACTCCATACAGTCACCCGCCAGCATGTTGTCCACGGCCGTGGCGTGGATTTCCACGCCCGGACAAGCGGCGCTCATCGGGGTTGCCACCAGATCGCCGATGCCAACCGCCGTCGCGCCTACCAGCACGAAGCGGTCGGTGAATGTTCCTGCCGCGACTTCACCCTGCAGCACGGCGACCGCGGACACGCGAGGGAAGCTCCCCTCTGGCCCGCGGAAGTTCAGGTAAAAGTGCCCCCGGGAATCGGTCGGGATAAGCCTCTCGCCGAGCCTGAGGCCGACGACGCTGCGGCGTGATGACACCAGGGCAGCGGGACCCCCAAGTCCCTCGCGGACCATCTCAAAGGAAAGTGCAGGGTAGAACACGTCCGCATACCCGATCAACAGAGGAACAGCACGACAGATGCCCGAACCGTCCGGGAGAAGGTTGCCGTGGCCTTCGGAGCGCGCTTGCTCCGACAGCACCGGCAGGGCGCAGATCGGTCGGTACGCCTGGCACGCCCAAGCGTGCGCCGCCGGCAACTCCGCGGCAGGCACGTAGAACCGGGGACATGGCTGGACATTGTCGTCGCGGAGACCGTCATTCTCGAACTGGAATCCGTACCCGAGAACCACCGGCGCCGCCGCGATGGCCGCGGCCAGCCGGCCGTCGTTGTCGAGTTCAGCCGGTTCGACCTGGGGCTTGTCTTTGAGCAGGTCACGGACGAGGCTGGGGCCGCGTTTCGGGTCGGTGCGGTCGGGCTCGGCAAACAGCACATCCATCCCGATCACGCGCGGTTTGTCGGCCGCGATTCGTCGCAGCAGCTGCCCGGTGAGGTCCCGCGGCCACGGCCACTGGCCCAGCGCGGCGAGGCTCTTCTCGTCGATGGTGACGATCACGACTCGGCCCGTGGTTTCCGCGGGGCCCCGGAACCGGAACATGACGTCGACGGCTGCCCGGTCGATGGATTCGACGACCTGCCGCCCTGGCCCGTGCCCCAGCAGCACGAGGAGCACAAGACAACAGGCGACCGCGGCGCAGCCGACCAGAAACACCGGCAGACGACGGGACTGCGACTTGTCGGATTGCCCAATCATTGTCTGCACCCCGGTTTGGCCTGTTGAGCCGGCGCCTGACGTTCCGGTGTATCTGTCGGACGACGGCGGTTCCCTCGCCTGGCAAAAGCATAGGCGCCCGGGACTGCCACGTCAAGCGGACATTACAGCCTTGCCCTGCGCCGGGATCGGCGCATATTGGAGCCAGTGCGGACGGTGAGCACGCTCGCTTCCCGCGGGGCCACCGGCTTCGAGATCGACGTGAACGAGGGCCACTGCCCGGACCAATGCCACCCTGCACCAAGACGGTTTGCCGTCGAACACGACCATCTGGCACGCGGCACAGAACCTGAGCCAAGGCTTCCATGCCTGCGCCGTGGAATGGACCGACAGCGCTGGCCGTGCACCCGGGGCGAAAACAAAAACGGCTTCCGGGTTAACGGAAGCCGTGGTGCATCCCAAACGCTGATCGATTCCCGACTGAAAACCTCCGCTGCTCCGTTCCCGCGACTACTTCTTCTTCCCCACGATCTCGCTCATGATCGTGTGGAAACCCTTGCCCTCTTCCATCTCGTTCGCAATCTCCTTGAAGAAGTAATCCGTGCGTCCTCCGGCAGGGACTTCGTGCCGGTCTCGGAACGTTAGAACCGTCTTGCCAATCTGGATCTCGTCCCCGTCGCGGAGCCCAAACTCTTCGTTAACGATCCGCCGCCCGTTCACGAACGTGCCGTTCTTGGCGCCTTCGTCGAGAACCACGTAGGAATTGTCGGGCTGCTTCTGAACACAGCAGTGAACGCGGCTGATCTCTGAGTCGTGCAGCAATTGCAGGCTGCAACTGTCAGACCGCCCGATGAGCGAGTCGGTCTTGGTCAGTTTGAACTCGTTCATCCGGTTGCTGACGATGTACTCCAGGTGGGCCATACCTTGAGCTCCCGTTGGCTTCCCCACGCCAAGAACGCATCCACCTACGTACTTTACCCACCGTCCTAGGCTTTTTCCAATAGCCGAACCTCGCATTGAAGATAAAACCTACCCCCCGCACGCGAGGTTATGCTGGGGTGTGACTTGTAGAAGAAAAGAAAACGGACTGGCAACGTGCTACTTTCCCGCATTCAAGTATGCAGTATCATCGCCGCAGAGGCTCTTAACCGTCGTGTTCGGGATGGGAACGGGTGTTACTTCCTCGCCATGGTCACCAGTCCGAAAGGAATGGGCACAGGAACGTGTTGCAGTGAAGGTTAGTCCATGCCGTAGTGGCCGGGTTGATTGGATTAGTTGGTTTTTGCCGGGCCGTGTTTAGTCTCTTTTGGGAGATTGTTTCACGGTCCGGGAAAAAGGTGGTCAAGCCTCACGGCTGATTAGTACCGGTTAGCTGAAATCGTTACCGATCTTACACTTCCGGCCTATCTACCCGGTAGTCTTCCGGGAGCCTTAAGACGTCTTGCGACGTGGGAGACCTAGTCTTCAGGTAGGCTTGGCGCTTAGATGCTTTCAGCGCTTATCCTGTCGCGGCACAGCTACCCGGCACTGCCCCAAGGCGGGACAACCGGAACACCGGCGGCCGCTCATTCCTGGTCCTCTCGTACTAGGGAATGCTCCTGTCAAGTCTCCTGCGCCCACAGTGGATAAGGACCGAACTGTCTCACGACGTTCTGAACCCAGCTCGCGTACCGCTTTAATCGGCGAACAGCCGAACCCTTGGGACCTTCTTCAGCCCCAGGATGCGATGAGCCGACATCGAGGTGCCAAACCGCGCCGTCGCTATGGACGCTTGGGCGCGATCAGCCTGTTATCCCCGGAGTACCTTTTGTCCGATGAGCAACGGCGATTCCACATTCCACCGCTGGATCACTAGGTCCTGCTTTCGCAACTGCTCGACCCGTCGGTCTTGCAGTAAGGCTGGCTTATACCCTTGCGCTCTACGCACGATTGCCAACCGTGCTGAGCCAACCTTCGAACTC
>MHBL01000133.1 GCA_001803235.1 Lentisphaerae bacterium RIFOXYA12_64_32 | reverse complement strand
CCGGTCCCGCCACTTTGGGCAGCCACCCCCAACCCTCCACCCGCGACTGACGCATTACGTGATTTGCGGGCGGTTCCGTTGCTTTTCGGTGCGGATGACCTATGGTCCGGAACGAGGCGCAACGAAGGGAGCAGGTTCGATGTCACAGGCGGTTTCAGAGAACGCGATCTGGTTCTGGTCCAGGCTTGGGTTCCTCCCCGACCCGCCGGGTTTCTGCGCCGCCGCGAACACGCCGGAGGAGCTGGGGCGGTTCTGCCGGTTCCACCGGCAGATGCTCGATGCGGGGATCAAGGTGCACACCTCCATACTCCCGTCCGGCTGGATGGGGAGCGGGACGTACGACTACGCGGCGACGGATACGATCATGGACGCGCTTTTCGACGCGTGTCCCGACATCCTTTATGTGCCGAGGGTGAAACTGAATGCGCCGTTGCTGTGGCAGAAGGACCATCCCGGGGAGCTCTGCGTGTATTACGGCGGTCCCGAGACACCGGACGAGATCGCGCTGTTGGTGGGCACGCCGAAGCACGATATTCTCGGCTACGACTCGCCTGCGGGGCAGTACGGCGGCAAGGTCAAGCGTCCCAACGTGGGCGGCTTGATCTGCAACCAGAGTTTTGCGTCAGGCGTGTGGCGCGAGGATGCCTCGCAGGCACTACTGGCCCTTGTCGATCACATTCAGTCAGGGCCGCACGCCAAGCGCGTCATCGGTTATCACATCGGGTATGGGGTTTCCGCCGAGTCCATGGTGTGGGGTTCCTGGGCGGGCAAGTTCGCCGACTACGGTCCGGCCGCGAAGAAGGCGTTTCGCGACTGGGGACTGAGAAAGTACGGTTCTGAGGCGGCGTTGTCCCAGGCGTGGAGGCGCGATGTTGCCCTTCGGGAGTTCAGGCTTCCCAGCCCAGACGAGAGAAAGGGAGGTATTGCCAGTTTCGAGGAGCTGTTCCGGACCCGGCCCGAGCACCGGATTGTGATCGACTACGAGGAATTCGTGTCTGAAGTGAATGCCGACCACCTGATTTCCTTCTGCAAGTCCTTGAAGGATAAAGCTGGACGGCAAATTCTGGCGGGTGGATTCTACGGCTATTTTGCTGGCTTGGCCACGGCATCCGAGTCCGGGCATGTGGCCATTGGGAGAGTCTTGGAGTCGCCCCACGTGGATTTTTTGGCTGCCCCGAACAGTTACGTGCACCGGGCCCCCGGCGATCCGGGGATGTCGTTCACCGCGGAGAAGTCCGTCGCCCTGTGCGGGAAGGTCTGGATCAATGAGTGCGATATCCGCACGCATCTGTCCGCGCCCGACGCCGGTTGCGGCCGTGCGTCGAGTCAGGAGCAGACGGACGCCGTGATGTGGCGGGACTTCAGCCGTTCGATATGTGCCGGAACGCAGTTGTGGTGGATGGACCTGTTTGGCGGCTGGTTCGATTCACCGGAGATACTGGCGACCGTGACTCGAATCAACTCAGTTCTGGACGATGTGCGCCGGCGAGGTACCGTTCAGAGAGCCGAGATGGCGTTCGTGATCGACGAGAGATTCTACTACCACGCGTCATCGAAGGCCGACTGGCATCGCCATCTGTTGGTTGACATGGGCTGCGCGGTGCGCCGGAGCGGGCTTCCAGTCGATTTCATCCGGTTCGCCGATGTGCTGGAGGGCAAGGCGCCCGACTACAGGTTGCTGATCTTCCCGGCCAGTTTTTTCATCTCCGACGAGGAGAGGGCGGTCCTGCGGAAACGCCTGGCTGGGCGATCCGCGCTGTGGCTCTACGCGCCTGGCGTCAAGTCGCCTGGGTTCAGCCTCGGGCGGGTCGCCGAGATCGTGGGGTTTGAGGTGCGACAGTCTTCGGTTGGCGCTGATGCGGAGATGATCGTAGAGACGTCTTTCGGAGGGCAGTTCCGGGTGACGGGATGGCGGCTTCCGATGCTTGAGGTGGTGCCGGGGGTGGGCGTCCGGCATCTCGCCCGGACGGCGGGTGGCGTGGTGGTAGCAGCTACGGTTCACCACCCGGATGGATACCATTCGTTCTACTCCTCCGTCGCTCCGCTGCCGCCTGAGTTCATTCGTTCGGTCGCCAGAGAGGCGGGGTGCCATGTCTATGTGGAGCAGGACTGCGCCGTGGATAGCTGCGGGGTGCTGCTGACCGTTCACGCTGGGCGCGGGTTCAGCGGTCTGGTCCGGTTCCCGCGGACGTGCGACGCCACCTCGGTTCTCTGTGGGCGTGTGTGGAAACAGGTCCGCGAGGTAGATGTATCGGTGGGTGACGCTGCGACCTTGGTTTTACGGCTGGATTGAGGGCCGGCGTGCGGTTGGGGCGGGTGCCGCCGGCGGCCGTGCGGGGAGGGTTGCAGAATTGGCCTGCCGTAGTATGGTGGATTGCGTCCCCCGTTCGGGGGGTGTTGTACCAGCGGGACAGGAGCGACAGTCTACGTTGTCCGAAGCTTGGGGTTTGATGCGGGGGACTTCACCGTAAGAGATAATGTTACACGGGAGGACTCGCCGCAGAGCGGCGGGTCGCAACACACGGAAGGAGAGAGACCATGGGCGACAAGAATCACGAGGTCTTCAAGCGGAAGCTGCGGTTTGGCATGGTGGGTGGCGGTCCGGGCGCCTTCATTGGGGAAGTGCACCGCAAGGCGGCGCGCATGGACGGTCAGATGGAGTTGGTGGCGGGTGCGTTTGACATCAACCCCGACAAGTCCAAGCAGATGGGCGCGCAGCAGTACCTGGATCCGAAGCGTACGTATGGGACGTACGACGAGATGATCAAGGGCGAGTTGGCCCTGCCGCGCGAGAAGCGGATTGACTTTGTTTCGATCACGACGCCGAACAACTGGCATTTCCCCATTGCCAAGGCGTTCCTGGAGAATGGATTCCATGTCATCTGCGAAAAGCCGATGACCATGAATGTGGCCGAGGCCCTGGAACTGAAGAAGGTTGTCGACAAGAGCGGCCTGGTTTTTGCCCTGTGCCACATCTACACCGGGTATCCGATGGTGAAGCTGGCACGTGACATGGTGCGCGGCGGCGACCTTGGTAAGATCTACAAGATCGTGGTTCAGTACCCGCAGGGGTGGCTGATTCGGCCGATCGAGAAGGACGGCCAGATGCAGGCCTCGTGGCGGACGGATCCGAAGCAGAGCGGTGCGGCTGGGTGCATGGGTGACATTGGCACGCACGCCGAGAATCTGGCCGAGTACGTCAGCGGTTTGAAGGTCAAGGAGATCTGCGCCGACCTGACGACCTTCGTCGAGGGACGGCGGCTGGATGACGACGGCAACTGCCTGGTGCGGTACGAAGGCGGCGCCAAGGGACTGCTGTTTGCCAGTCAGATTTCGATTGGCGAGGAGAACGGCCTGGCGATCTGGGTTTACGGTCGCGACGGTGCCTTGGAGTGGCATCAGGAGCACCCGAACTACGTGTATGTGAACCGGATCGATGCGCCGGTGGAAGTCTGGCGTCGGGGCAACGGCTACGTGGCCAAGAAGAGCCCTGCGGCTGCCCGTGGCACACGCATTCCGGCCGGGCACCCAGAGGGCTACCTCGAGGCGTTTGCCAACGTGTTTGTGAATGCGTGCGACACCATGCGCTGCAAGATCGCCGGCGAGACCCCGAACCCGCTGATGCTGGACTTCCCGACGGTGGATGACGGCGTGCGCGGCATGCGGTTCATCGAGACGGTCGTCGAGTCGTCCCGGCAAGGGGCGGTCTGGGTGCCGATGCCGAAGTAGGTTTGCGGCTCGATGTCGGCGGTGACAGGGGCGAGAGCCCGAATGCGCCGGCTCAGGGCGGTTGGCTGGGTTTGATAACGAGCGTGTGGTTCGCTGTGGACCGCACGCTCGTTACTCATGTACTCTCGACTTGTTTTCGCGCTCGAAAGTCCCGGACGATGGGTGAGGTCTGATGCCGCTCAGCGGCGAACGGTGGAGTGGAATCATGGAGCGACTCGTCATCATGGGTACGGGGCCTGCCGGGTTGACGGCGGCCATCTACGCGGCGCGGGCAGACCTGGCGCCTCTGGTGGTCGCCGGGAACCTGCCGGGCGGCCAGCTTACGCAGACGACCGAGGTTGAGAACTACCCGGGGTTCCCCAAGGGTATACTCGGGTTCGACCTGATGGAAGCGCTGCGTGAACAGGCGGAACGGTTCGGGACCCGGATCCGGCAGGACGTGGTCACGGCGGTCGAGTTGCGTGACGGCGGGCCGCAGCGGCTCACTCTGGGGGATGGTTCGACGCTGGAGGCGCGAGCGCTGATCGTGGCCACGGGAGCGCGGCCGCGCGAACTGGGGATTCCATCAGAGACAGCACTGAAGAACAAGGGTGTTTCGTACTGCGCCACGTGCGACGGGGCGTTTTTTCGCGACGTGCCCATCCTGGTGGTCGGGGGTGGTGACTCGGCACTGGAGGAAGCGATGTTTCTCACGCACTTCGGCTCGAAGGTCAGTTTGGTGCACCGGCGTGACAAGCTCCGCGCCTCGAAGATCATGCAGGACCGCGCGAAGCGAAACCCGAAGATCGAGTTCATCTGGAACTCCGTTATTGAGGAGATTCTGGACGTGAAGCAGGACAAGGTGACCGGTGTGGTGTTGAAGGATGTGGCGACCGGTGTGCAACGCACGGTCGAGGCCGGGGGGATATTCGTGGCTGCGGGGCACATTCCGAACACGGAGTTGTTTGACGGCAAATTGGCCCTGGAGGGCGGGTACATCCTGCGTCGTGACCCGGGCCGGAGCCTCACCCGTGTGGACGGTGTGTTCGTGGCCGGCGACTGCGCGGACCACGTGTACCGCCAGGCGGTGACGGCGGCCGGCATGGGCTGTGGCGCCGCCATTGACGCCGAACGGTGGCTGGCTGGGTTGGAGTGATACCGGCAGGGGATGACGGGTTGAGTAGCGGAGGCATGGAGAGAGAGCGGACAGCGTGTGGCGGGGAGTGGGGGTGGGGGGGGCGGAGAAAAGTGCTGGCGGGCGCATCAGAGCGGAATGGCCTGACCTTCTCTAGCCCAGAACACGTTCATCGGCGGGTCGGCGGTCATGAACCGGGCGTGATAGTCCTGCCAGAGCTCATCGATGTTGTTGTCCGTGTGCGGCGGGTTGTGGTGGAACACCGCCAACTGCTTGACGCGGCACCGGTAGGCGATGTCGGCCAGCAGCGGGATGGTGGTGTGTCCGTAGTTCTTCGTCTTGACGTATTCCTCGGCCGTGTACTGTCCGTCGGCGATCAGCATATCGGCGCCTTCGATGAACTTCATGTAGGCGCGCTGGTGCCCTTTTTGCTCCGGGGTCGGGTTTTCCACGAAGCACTTGTTCAACTCGACATCGGTCGCGTACACCAGGCGTTTCTTGCCGAGATTGATGCCAAAGCGCACGGACCCGCCGGGGTGGTAGATCTGCTCCTGCCAGTCGATTCGGAAGGGGATAATTTCGATGAGTTCCTTGTCCATCTCACGGATGATCAACTCGGCTGACAGGGCGGACATCTGCACGGGGAAGTAGTCCATATCCATCTGGCCGCGCAGGATCTGCTCGAGGAGCCCGCGCTTGCCCGGACTTCCGTAGACGGAGAGGTGCACCCCGGGGATGTACAGCGGATCGAAGAACGGCAACCCCTGGATGTGGTCCCAGTGGGTGTGACTCAGAAACAGGTTCAGGCTGGCTTCATTGAAGTTGTTGCGGTATTTCTGAACCAGCTCGTGACCGAAATTGCGGATGCCGGTGCCGGCGTCGAGGATGATGAAGGTGTTTGCGGAACGCACGGAAACGCAGGGCGTATTGCCGCCGTACTTTTCCGTGGTTCGGCCTGGGGTGGAGATGGAGCCTCGTGTCCCCCAGAAGCTGATTTCCATGGTGTCGTCGAAGAGGGAAGGGCCCATACTATTCGCGGACTTTCGCTTCCACAAAGAGCATTTTGGCTTCGCCGACCTCGATGAGGTCGTTGTTGCGGAGGGCGCAACGACTGATACGTACACCGTTGACAAAAGTGCCGTTGGTGCTGTTCATGTCCTCAACATGATACTCTTCGTTGACCAAGTAGACACGGGCATGAACCCGGGACACGTTGGGCAGCGGCAGATGGACATTGCACTCGGCACTACGTCCCATAACCGCTTCATTGGTATCCAGCTCAAAGACGCGATTCTCAAAGCCGGGCACGCCCATCGCTTCGAGGTAGGCACGTTGCTTGGAGACGACCCCCTTGAGGACCTCACGGCGTGAAATTTTCAGAGTGTGGGACCGTTCATCGCGCCGTGGCGGTGGAATGGGCCCAGACGTCGACGAAAGCGGCGGCACGTGGATCTGCGTCAGGTCCGCGGTGGTCGAGAAAAGGTCCGAGTTGTGCTTCTTCTCGCTCATCTGCTGCTAATTATACGTAGGGGACGGGCCTTTGTCAACTCGAATGTGGACTCCGTTTTCGACCGGGCTGCTGCGGGGCGTGGATTTGCCGGGGCAAAGGACTGCGTGTGCCGCCGTCCGGGGGGCGCTGACGCATTACCAAAAACAGGGCGTCCGAGTTGAGCCCGCTTAAGTGGGCGGGTATGGTATCGACATGGATTTCCTCGGACTAACAGGCAAGAACATTGTGGTGTTCGGTGTGGCCAACCGGCACAGCGTCGCGTATGCCGTGACGCGGGTGTTGACCGAAGTTGGGGCGAACTTGGTGCACGTTGTGCGTGACGCCGGCATGCAGGCGGCGGTGTCGCGCCTGGTTGGGGACGCGCCGGTGCTGGCCTGCGATGTGACCCGACAAGACCAGATGGATGGCTTGCCCACGGCGTTGCGGAAGCATGTTGACCGTATTGACGGGGTGGTGCACTCCATCGCCTATGCCAACTACAGCAACGGTTTTGGACCATTCCACGAGACGGTGAAGGAGGACTTCCTGCAGGCCATGGACATCTCCTGCTTCTCGCTGGTGAACGTGGTCAAGAGCCTGAAGCCGCTGTTCGCCCCGGATGCCTCCGTGGTGACCATTTCCATTTCCACCACACGGATGGCGGCCGAGAATTACGGGTACATGGGGCCGATCAAGGCGGCGCTTGACTCGGCAGTGGTGTTTCTGAGCAAGTCCCTCAGTGCGGACACCTGCGTCAGGGTCAACGCGGTGGGGTCGGGATTGCTGAAGACCTCGTCATCGGCCGGTATACCGGGATACGTGGATTCGTATCTCTATGCGGAGAAAGTGATTCCGCGCAAGCGTGCTCTGAGCACGGAAGAGGTTGCCAACACGGCCGCGTTCCTGCTCAGTCCGCGTTCGAGCGGCATCAATGCTCAGACGCTGGTGGTGGACGCGGGGATGTCCATCAACTATTTCGACCGCGAGATCGTGCGGCGGGTCGCTGGGGGCGGGTGACCTTGGTCCTGTCCAACTTGCCCCGGCTTGGCGTGTGCGGGTGCAAGCCAACCTCCGGAGGCAAACTCCGGAATTCGTCCTCTGTAATAGGCTTAATTTCGCCGCATGGCGTGGAGAAGTCCGTCAGAACGCAGGCTGTGACTGACTCTGACGGCAAGCGTAAGGAAGCAAGGAGATATGGAAACCGTCAGCGAGGCTGAACTTCGACAGGTGGCGGAAGAGTACGTGCTGAAGACCTACGCGCCGTCGTTGGTGTTGGTTCGAGGGCGCGGGTCATGGGTGTGGGATGCCGGCGGTCGGCGCTACCTCGACTTCGGGACGGGCATCAGTGTCTGCAATCTCGGGCATTGTCATCCGCGTGTGACCCGCGCCATTCGGCAGCAGGCGACGCGGTTGATGCACGTCTCGAACCTGTTCCTGAACGAGCACCAGCCACGCCTCGCGAAACTGATCGCGGACAACAGTTTTGGTGGGAAAGTCTTCTTTGCCAACAGTGGTGCTGAAGCCAACGAAGGGCTGATCAAGCTGGCACGGCGCTGGGGGGCGGAGAAGGGTAAGTACCACATTATTACGATGGAAGGCTCTTTCCACGGCCGGACCCTGGCCACGCTGGCCGCGACGGGGCAGACCAAGTATAGAAAGGGTTTCCAGCCTGATGTGGTGGGTTTCTCGCACGCCGCCTACAATGACCTGGAAGCGGTCAAGGCTGCCATTCGCCCCGAGACTGCCGCCATTCTGGTGGAACCGGTGCAGGGGGAGGGCGGGGTGCGCCCCGCAGAGCCCGAGTTTTTGCGCGGCCTGCGCGCGCTGTGCGATGCACAGGGACTGCTGTTGATGTTCGACGAGGTCCAGTGTGGGATGGGCAGGACCGGACACCTGTTTGCGTACCAGAGTTACGGGGTGACGCCGGATGCCATGAGCATGGCCAAAGCGTTGGGGAATGGTTTCCCGATTGGAGCTTTTGAAGTACAACGCCAGTTTGCGGACGTCTTTCAACCGGGGACACATGCCTCGACTTTTGGCGGCACCCCACTGGCCTGTGCCGCGGCCATCGCGGTTCTGGAGACATTTGCCGCGGAGAACGTGCTTGAGAACTGTCGGAGTTCGGGGGCGTTGCTGATGCGGCGTCTGGGCGAACTGCGGGATCGGCACGCTACCGTTCGGGACGTGCGCGGCCTCGGTTTGATGGTTGGGGTTGAATTGCAGGACTCGGTGGCGCCGGTGATGGCTGCGGCCAGAGAACGGGGGTTGCTGGTGCTCAACGCCGGGGACACGGTGTTGCGCCTGCTGCCGCCTCTGACCGTGAAACCGCGAGAGGTCGAACTGGCAGTCAGGCGCCTTGATCAGGCGCTTACCGCGTGCGGGAAGTAGACGTTTGGTGCTATGCGATTTTCGATAGCGCCATCGCGGCGGTGAGGTGGCTTTTCATATGGCGCATGACCGCCGCGCGGTGCGGAAAATGAAAAGGCCGGTCCTTTTGCAGGACCGGCCCTTTCTGTTTGGCCTTGGAATCAGGTACTCAGTATTGACGTCGGAAGGCGGGTTGACTAACGCGCCAGTTGGTGGCCTTGGTGGGCTCGAAGGGGAATTCGGGCTCGATGATCGGTTCCCAGCCCATCGGGAAGGTCACCACTTCGAGGACGCCGACCCCCATGCGGACACCGGTGCGCCACACGCCACGAGCCAGGCCGTAGGACACTGCGGCAAAACCGCCCTTTTCTTCGTTGATCTGGTTCATGTTGACGGGGATCTCAACCACCCCGGCGACGATATTGACGACACCGCGGCCCAACTGGCGCGCCGGTTGGCGCGGTGCCGTCGGGTCACGTGCCTGGTCGTCCGCGAGTGGGTCAAAGCAGATGAGGCCAGCGAGGAAATCATAGACCTGCATAGTCTGCACGCTCAGGGAGATGTGAATCAGACCGGCGGCGACCTGGGCCCGGATGTCCCACGGCCCGCGCGGGAATCGGACGTCTTCCATCGGGGTGTTCTCCCACCGGTGGTCGTTGATGAAGGCGCGGGTCTCGTACAGGCCTTTGTGCGGCGTGAAGATCTGCTGATCGTCCAGATAGTTGATGATCCACAGGGGCGGAATAAAATGCGGGAACGCAACGCCCTGCTCATTGGCGACGTAGGCCCCAACCGTGCCGTACTTGGTGATCGCAAATTCACCGCCAATACACGGTCCGATCGCAACCCCGCTCTGCAAAATCTCCGTAAAGTCTGCCAAGCGGTTCCAAAGGTAGATTTCCGCTCCCACAAATGCCGTGTTGACGGGATCTGCGGCGCGAGCGCCCGCAGTCCAGAAGGTGGCGGCTATGACAACCCCGGCGAACCACTTCATGCATCGCGTCTTTCTCATGGTTTCCCTTTCCTGCGCCTTTCTCGACCCCTCGATCTGAAACATCCGCCCCGCCTCGTTGCCGATGGCTTGGCGACCACATTCCTCGCCCCGGAGCACCCGAGATATCTTGACGTGCGGCCTGCCTTCCCGGACTGGTCCGTACCCCTTGAGCCGTCCTGCCCGGAGTGAGAATCGGACGGGACCCATTGACCGTGTAATATAGGAGCACGCCGCCTCGAAAAGCAAGCCTCCAAGCCCAAAAAAGTGGTCGACGCAGCGGGCCGGTTGGCGGGAGGGTGTGTCCTGCCGCAACATCGGGGATGGGGCAATGCAAATTCAGCGGGGCGCCAGAGCATCAGTCAGATCGTTGCATGACGGCATTGCTCGAGCGTGGGGACGGCAGAGCCGAGACTGGACGTGCGCCGTGACGACGTGTATGGGTATGTGGCGAACGCTTGTCGGGCCGCGCCCGATTTGGCTTGGCCATGACGAACAAGCAATCGGTGTCGCCATCGTCCCTCAGCGCCCAGAGGTCAAGGTGATCGCAGTCGTCCATCGAACCGGCGCTGGCACGGTGGAGGTGATCAAGAGACGATTGCGACGACGGTTGCGGGAAGCGATTGGAGTAACCAGGAGCAGTGCGAATGAATATGATTCGTGAACCCGCCCGGGATGTGCCTGTTATCCATGAGGCCGACATTTGTGTGATCGGCGGCAGCTGCACCGGAGTATTTGCGGCGGTGCGTGCGGCGCGATTGGGCGCGCGAGTGGCGATCGTTGAGAAACAGAATGCCTTCGGCGGCGTGGCAACGCAGGGGCTCGTCAATATCTGGCATTCTCTGCACGATGTTCACCGCAAGCGGCAGATCATCGGTGGTCTGACTGAAGAGGTCATCCAGCGGCTCCGCAAACGCGACGCGATTGAGGAGGAGTCCTACTTCCGGCTCAATACGGAGGAATTGAAGATTGACTTGGACGAGCTGATCACGGAGGCGCGAGTCACGCCGTTCCTGCACACCTTCTTTGCCGCGCCGTACTGCCGTGACGGGCGGCTCGAAGCCATCGTCGTGGAGAGCAAGTCGGGTCGGGGTGCGATCCGTGCCCAGCAGTTCATCGACGCCACGGGCGACGGCGACCTGGCCGCGGCGCTGGGCCTGGCTTTCCAGGTTCGGCCGAACCTCCAGCCACCCTCGATGTGTGCCCGCACTCTCAATGTGGTCGGCGTCTCGTTTCAGGAATTGATGTGGAAACACCGCGACGAAGTCGGGCTGGAGGAAGACTGGGGCTGGAGCACGACGCTGCCGGGCGTCCCCGGTGGGCGGATGCATGCGGAGACTCACGTGTTCCGCGTCAACTGCGCCGTAGCGGAGGACTTGACGCGGGCCGAGATCGAGGGGCGACGCCAGGTGCGCGCCTACCTGGATCTGGCCTGGAAACACACGGACAAGAAGCCGGTTCTGCTGGGCTTGCCGTCGTACATCGGCATCCGCGAAACGCGCCGCTTTGCCTGTGATCACCGGTTGACGGAGAAGGACCTGCTCTCCGGTCGCGTTTTCGAGGATGCGATTGCCTGCGGCACGTACCCGGTCGACATGCATCACTCGGGTGACAAACCGGGCATCACGTTCAAGAACCTGGACGGTTCCGAGATCACCTACGACGGTCGTGGGAACCGTCGTGCAGGGCGCTGGCTTCCGGAAGGGGTTCCGGGGCCCGATTACTACCAGATCCCGTACCGGTGTTTGCTGGCCGGCGAGTATCCGAACCTGCTGTTGTGCGGGCGTGCCATCGATGCGGACGAGGGCGCGTTCGGCGCCATCCGCGTGATGGTGAACCTGAACCAGACAGGCGAGGCTGCGGGCGTGGCGGCGTGGTGTGCCCTGCAGGCGGGCGTTCCGGTGCGGCAGGTCAACCCCGCGACCCTGCGCAGTGAACTGCGCAAAGGCGGTTCGGCGCTGCCGTAGACCGGTAGGGAAGGGGGCGTGACGCCCCCGATGGCAGCGTCCCGCAGCTCACTTCCGCATCGGCTCGAGTCGAAGGTTGTCGACGAAATAGACGCCGCCGGGTTGTTCCGCGCCGGAGAAGCCGAACCATGTGACTTGGGCGAAGGCGGGATTGGCGTACGGGACGGCGTCGAACACTTGTTCCGGCGCGCCGGTCGCCGTCAGCGCCAGGCGATACGTCTTGGCCGCTGTGGCGGCCATGCCGGGTTCGCCAAGGTCGACCAGAAACTCGAGGTGCACCCACGTGCCGAGCGGGAGCTTGGTCATGTCCTTGCCGTTGGCGACGACCGTGCCGTCGGGTTTGAACGTGACCAGTGGGCCGTCGCGGAATTCGCCGGGGCCGGGACTGTAGTCGCGCAGGCTGACCGTGAACTCCGCCGGCTGTGTGGCGTCGTTCCTCACGTCGCAGGCAAAACGGACCACCCCCGCCTTGTACGCTCTGGATGAGACGTAGAGGTGTGGCTGCCAACTGTACTGCAGCCCCGCGACCTTCGTGACCTTCAGGCACTTCTTCCCGGCCGCGGCGACCTCCGCGGTGACTTGGATCAGATCGGGTTTGTCCGCTGGCGAGCAGTTGCAGGTCGCGGGTCGTGTGCCGGTGTCGGTCGATTCGAAGTCCTCCAGGAACGGCCGCGGCGGCGGCGGGGCAGGCGGGGGCGGCAGGTCCGGGAGCGGCGCGCGCTTGACCTTCGACGGCGCGCTGACCCAGTCCTTGTCGCCGTACAGCCCGACCTGGCTGGTGTCGATCGGCTTGAACCCCATGGCCAGCGCGGGCGAGGTCGGCTTGAGGCGGAAGTCGTGGTTTGCGGCATCGTAGAACTGGGGGTCGGCGATCACGGAATCGCGGTCGCGCCCGGTGGCCTGCCACGCGGCGAAGTCGCCGCCCGAGAAGGATGGTTTTTTGCCCGAGATATCCCAGTAGACATTGCGGTTGAAGGCGGTCTTGCTCTTCAGCGGGCTGTAGTGTGCGGATGTGGCTTCGCCGAGTTTGGAGAGCACGATGTTGCCCTCGAACGTGTAGGACAGGTGCTCTTCGGCCCGGGCGCAGGTCACCGGGCTGCGGAGCGCAAAGGCGAAGACGTTGTTCCGGACCAGGTTCTCGCGGCCGTAGTGCTGGTGGAACGGGATGCCGACGTTGTAGACGATGTTGTTTTCATCGAGGATGCCGGTCGAACCCTCGTCGTGGTAGATGCCGGTGCCGCCGTCGGGCATCAGCGGCGTGGGCACCACGTCGTGAACCCTGTTGTTGCGGATGACCGTGCCGGGTGAAACGCCGAGGGTGTAGATGCCGCCGCCGTCACTGAAGTAACCGTTGCAGATGTGGTGTACGTGGTTGAACTCGATGATGTTGTGGTTGGCCGTGCTCGGTGCGTACCCCCAGCAGTAGCCGATCGAGATGCCGAGGTGATGGAAGTCGGAGATCTCGTTGTGACTGACCTGATTGTACGACGACCTGCCGATCCACACGCCCTGGCTGCCGCGGAACAGGTTCGACCCGTCGTGGATGAAGCAGTTGTCGATCGTGTTGCGCTGTACGGCCGTTTCGGGGGTGTCACCGCGGACGCGTGGACCGATGTAGACGCCGCTGCCGCCCAGGTCGTGGATGTGGCAGCGCCGGAACATGTTATCCTGACAGCCGGCGTCGAGCCAGACGCCGTTCTCTCCGGCGTGTGCGATCTCGCAGTTCTCGAACGTGGTGCTGCGCAGGCCTTGGGCATCCAGCACGGGTTTCCGCTCCGTGGCGCCCTGCTGATCCGTGGGCATGTCCGGGGCGATGTAGCAGTCGGTGTGCTGGAACGAGAGCCCGTCGAAGCGGAGGTGCTCGACGTACAGCCCCATCTGGGGGTCCGCCTTGAACGAAAGGAGTGTCTGCTGGACGACAGGCGCCACGACTTCAGCCGTGGCCATGTCTTCGCCTGGCATGGGCCAGTAGTGCAGCACCCCGGCGCCGCGGTCCAGGTACCACTCGCCCGGTTCATCCAAGGCCTCGATGACGTTCTCCACGTGGTAGCGAGTGTTGTACTCCCACCAGTACCCGATCGGCCACGTTGAGTGTGGAGCCAGTTTCACCGTGCGCTTCTCGGAGTCCATCTCTGTGATGAAGTGAACCGACGTGGTCCACGAGTGATAGATGACGATCAGCGCGTCCTTGGGGTTCTTCCACGGGCGGATGTCGCCGTCGCGGTAGATGAAACCATGCTTGGCGAGCATTGCGGAATCACCCCAGTGGTTGTGGTCGAACGGCGCCAGAATGCCCTCGGTGTACAAGTAACCTTGGTTCGGGGTGCGGGCGCGGGTGCGACGTTCGCCGTTGACGAAGACCTGGTTGAAGTACCACGTGCCTTCTTTCACCGCGGGCACGGAGGCTGTCCACAGCGCGCCGTCACCTTTCTGCCAGCCGGTGACGGACCGGCCGCCGGAGATGATCGGTTTCTCGCCCGGGTAGGCGACGTAAGTGACGGGCGCCTGCTCGGCGCCGGAGTCTACCGGCGTGAACTCGATGGTCTTCCGGACGCGGTACGTGCCGCCGCGGAGGCAGACCGTGACCGGCGCGTTGAGCGCCCCGCCGATTCTGAGTCTGCGGATCTCGTCTCGCGCCCGTTCGAGGGTCGCGAACGGGCCGTCCGTGCCGTCCGGGCTCGGTGCGGACAGTTTGCCGGACCACGTGTCGTTACCGTTGGTGGCGACGTAGAAGTCAGCGTTGACCGCAGGCGCCTCCGCCGACTTCGCATTCGTGCCATCCATGCGGCAGCCGCAGCAGGCGGTCAACGCCGCTACGGCGGCAACGATGCCACAGGAACTCCACGCTGAAGGTTGCATCGGCCTCTCCTTCCCTAACTCTTGTGACTTGTGGGCCCCTGGACAGCCTCAAGACTCGCAGACCTGCGTTCTGAGGCGGTAACCGGGAAGGTACACTCCGCCGTCGCCCAGTCAACACGCCGCCGGTGGCGTCGCGTGAAGCGTCAGTCGCGGGTGCAGGGTTGGGGGTGGTCAGCCAAAGTGGCGGGACCGGCTCGGTCCCGCGGGTGTCGGAGCGAGCCGCTCCGACCACTTTAGGCGCCACGCCG
>MHBL01000132.1 GCA_001803235.1 Lentisphaerae bacterium RIFOXYA12_64_32 | reverse complement strand
GGTCAGTAACCCGCAGGGTATGATCGGGCGGTCCCCGCCCGGGGGGTGCTGACGCATTACAGAGACGCGGGCGCGGGCATAGCCGGTCAGACCGGAATACCGGGGAAGAGTCGTCACACGCGTGCGGGTGCGGCGGGCTTCACACTTTGAAGCTGCTCATCTTCACCACCCGGTGCAGATCGCCGGAGCGGGTGGCGGCCAGGCCCATGCAGACGGGGACGACGGCGTCGCTCGGCCTGCACTTCGGTTCGGCCTCACCGCGCACGAAGGCAAAGAAGCCGGTCTGCACATCGGCGTCCGCGCCGCCGTGCCCGACACGCAGATCGACGTCAATGGGGACTTCCTCGCGAGCGCTGGGGTCGCGGCGGTAGAGGGTCAGGGTCTTGCCGGAGAGGCACCCTTCCACCGTCCCCTTGGTTCCCGAGACCCGGATACGCCGGTCGGAGAACCCGGCGACCACGTTGCACGTGTAGGTGGCCATGATGTCGCGCTCGAAGGCGACCGTGGCGATACCGTGATCGAAGGTGTCGCTCGGCGCATTGTACAGGCACAGGTCGTGAGGTTCGCCGCCGCACTCCTCGCGGATCTTCACCAGCGGCGAGGCCTCGCGCGGCGCGCGGTCGGGGCAGGTCGCCTCCAGTTTGCAGTTCCGGCACTGCATGGCCGCCTCGAACTTGGGCGTGTAGTAGGTTTTCTGGGCCGTGGCGTAGACCTCGAGTGGCTGGGCGCCGGCAAACCAGTACAGCAGGTCGAAATCGTGCGACGCCTTAGTGATCCACAGGCCGCCGCCTTCGGCCCGGAACCGGTTCCAGCGCCGGAAGTAGGTGCGGCCGCCGTCGTAGAACTCGTCCGCCTGGATGGTCAGCAGATCACCCAATGCACCGCTGTCGATGACTTGCTTCACTTTCACGTACACCGGCGCGTACCGCAGATTGAACCCGACAAATGTCTTGCCGCCCGCCTTCTTGTCCGCCGCGATGATCGCCTTGCACTTGGCCGCGGTCGTCTCCAGCGGCTTCTCGCAGAACACGAACTTGCCGGCCTTGAGCGCAGGCACGACCACCTCGGCGTGGTGCGCGTCACCCGTGGTGATCATGACCGCCTCGCAGTCCACGCCGCCCAGCAGGGCTTCGACACTGTCAAAAACGCGCGCGTCCGTGAGGCCGCATTTCTGGACCATGTACTCGGCCTTGCGGATGTGCCGGTCACAGATCGCCACCAACTGCGCATCCTCGCGCTTTGCCACTGACTCGACCAGCCAGCTCCCGCGCCCGCCAATGCCGACAATCGCCACCTTGGTCTTGCTCATCGTGTGCGCCTTTTCTCTCCGTTGTGAGCGCCAAGTCCCGGCCGTAATGACCGTTCCCGGCGCATCGTCCGTGAGATCTCACCTGCCCATTCGAACCGGTCAGAGAATAAAGCCGCACGCGCCCCGAAGTCAAGCGGGGGGACATCCGGTCCAGGGCTGTTTCAAGATTCGTGACCGTCGCGTGCAGCGAGTACCCCCGGCGTGTCCCCACGCCGGGGGGGCGGCCTGAGGACAGGCCGCCCCTACCAGGTGTGCGCGGAGGTGTGGCCTTCCGAGACGCGGCGCCAGATCTTGAAACAGCCCTGCATCCGGTCGGCAGTGTGCTGCGGCCGGATGCCGAGGTGCAGCCTGGCCGCCGACCGCAATCGACTGCAATCGACTGCAATCGACACCGGCTGACCGTGAGTCGCTGGCTTCCAGACGCGGGTGCGGGGCGCGGAGCCCGCAATGCTCAGCTTCGCACGTCGAGCAGCGGCGCGGCCATCAGCCCGCACGGGACGAGCTGGTATTGCTCGACGCAGTTTGCGCCGTCCGAGACGAACTGTCCGGGACCGGTCCAGTTCGGCCACTTGTCCTTGAGGTGCAGCGGGCCGCGCGAGTACCGCCGTCGCCATTGCGCGGTGCGGTAGCCGAGAGTACAGTGGGGGGAGCGCGAGAGTGTTCAGGTGTCAGGAGTCCGGGAAGACCGGCCAGCATGATCCGACCCATCAAGAGTGTGTGCCGTACGCCGCCCCTGCACCGCCCTGAACACTGAGACCTTGTTCGCTCGGCCAAAGGAGGAACCGTACCATGACCGACACCCCAGCCCTCACAGGCAAGGCCTCGCGTGGCGTTCAGGTGGCGATGGGGCTTCTCATCGCCGCGGCGGCGGCATTCTGCATCACCCGCGTCGTGTCCTGGATGACTTGGCGCCAGCAGGAAACCACGTTCTTCACCCGTGCTCCCTACGTGCGCGTCTACGTCCGCGACACAAGCCCCGCACCGGGTGGAACCAAGCTGGGAGGACCGCTGCCGACCCGTGGATTCCGAGAGGCAAAGATCACCGACCGGGCCGCCATCGAACGCATCTGGAAAGCGATGGACTACTTCCGCCGCACCGCGGCCTCGCCGGTCCCCAAGAACGACCGGCTGGACGGGACCAACGCCTGCGTCGCAGCGATCACCTACCCGATGGAGCGCGGCCAACCGCAAGTCCCCCCGACCACGGACGGCAACCCGCCTTCCCCCAAGGAAACCGCGGACGCGGACAGCACGGCACTGGAGTACCCCATCCTGATTTTCGCCGACGGTCGCACGGCCTGGGGTGCGGAACCGCAGCGGGACGACTACTTCAACGCGCCGGCGCTGCGCGATGCCGTGCTGGAAGTAGGTAAGGTCGCCCTACCCACGACGACGCCTGCCGCAACGGCAACACCCGCTCCCGCCGCCAAGAAAGCCCCCCCCAAGGCGTCGAAGTAGCGATGGCGGGTCAAGGCAGGATTCAAGCTCGCCCCCGCCCCGACCCCCGTCCCTCTTCAGTGGTGCGAGAAGACACGTTCTGGGGCGTGGTAGAGCGCGACTCCGAGCTCGTTGGCGCGGGCGATGACGTCGGCATCCTTGAGCGAGCCGGCAGGCGCCACCATGGTCCGCACGCCAGCGGCGGCCGCGACCTCGACCGCGTCCGGGAAGGGGAAGAACCCGTCACTGGCCATGACGGAGTCCTGGATCTTCTCCGGGCCCTTGTACTTGTTCTGGTACTTCCAGACCGCCTGTTCAACCGCACCGACCCGGTCCTGTTCGCCCGTGCCGACCGAGAGCGTCCCACCGTTCTTCACGATCACGACGCCGTTCGAACGGACATTGATGTTGATGTACCAGGCGACCAGCAGGTCTTCCAGTTCGCGCGGCGTGGCGGTCCGGGCGCAACTCACCTTTCCCGCACTCTTGCTCTCGGCTGTGGCCAGTTTCAGGTCCTCGGGGCCGCGAACATGGGTCAGCAGCGGGTCGGCCACCACGATACAGCCGTCGGCCAGGACCTTCAGCGTCCGGTAGCCGGTGACATCCTCGCCCACGAAACGCGGGATCTGGCGCGGGTCGCCGCATTTCAGGATGCGGATGCTGCTGTTCAGTTTGTACTTCTCCGTATCGTTGAACACGCGCAGCGCCTCGTCGCTGAATTCCGGCGCCACCACGCACTCGACAAATGTCGACATCACCTCGTGCGCGACTTCCGCGTGCACCGGCACGTTGAAGGCCACCACGCTGCCAAACGCGGCGCGCGGATCACTGTCGCGCGCCTTGCGATACGCGTCGATCACCGACTCGTCCGGCGTCGCCACGGCCGCACCGCTCGGATTCACGTGCTTCATGCACGCGCAGGCCGGGCGGTCGAAGAACTTGCAGATGTTCAGCGCGTAGCTGATATCCTCGAGGTTGGTCTGCGACAGACCGCCCTTGCCGGTCTTCAGGACCTCCATGTCCCCGACCACCGAAAGCCGGCCAAGCGGCTTGTAGAACGCCCCCGTCTGGTGCGGGTTCGTGCCGTAGCGCAGGTCGTCAACCTTGGCGTACGACACCCCCATGACCTGGAGCGACTCCGGGTAGTCCCCTACGTTTCGCGACGTGTACGTTGACCGCGACATCTTCTCTGCTGGCATACGTCGTGCCTCCAAGGGTAACCTTCGCTGCGCTCGGTTGCCCGCGGGTCGCGGGGAAGGCAGCAGAACAGGCATGTCTCTTCGGACGGCACCCGCCGTCCGGTCCCCGAACGCGATTCCCTCGACGAACAGAGAAATTACACGGACGCCGAGTCAATGTCAAACGCGAGGCAGGCGTCTTCCGTAATGCGTCAGTGCCTCCCGGGCGGAATACCGCCCGATCATGTGCGGACGTTACTCGCTGGC
>MHBL01000131.1 GCA_001803235.1 Lentisphaerae bacterium RIFOXYA12_64_32 | reverse complement strand
GACCTCAAGTGTGGGCGTTCAACTTGCGCGACACGCGTGCTCACTTCGGTGAGGTCTGGAACCACAGGCCTGTCGAGATGCGAACGGGCCGTGGCGCGGGCAGTCCCTTGCCCGCGGACTCAGGAACACCGGCCCAGAGACTGGCCGGGCCACGGTCGCTACTCGCCCAGTTCCAGGTCGGCGGGGGCACTGGTGCGGACCCAGTAGCCGAGGCCGGGCAGGAGTTGAGTGGCGTCGCCCGCGGCCAGGTAGGCCCTGCTGCTGGTCTGGTAGCGCCAGGCCGGCAGGACCGTCTCGTCGCCGCGCGCGCCGCGGGCGCGGGGCAGTGCGACGGGCGAAAACGGCTCGGCGGTGACCGGGCCGACCAAGCTCCAGCCGGCGGGCACGGCACGGACCGAGTCCGCCACCGCGGTGCCGACGATCGGGATTGTGACCGGTCCGGTCGGGGCGTACAGCCAGTACGCCTGCTTCGCGACGATGGTCTCGGCGCGCTCGAACGCGGTCCCGTTCCACTGCCACACGACACCCGCGTTCTCGCCGAACAGCACGGCCACGCCCCCGTCTACTGGGTCGATCGGCACGGAAACCAGGTTCCAACCCTCGGTTAACGTCAGGTCGAATTGCATTCGAGGACTCCTGGCGGCCTCGACCGTGATGCTGACGGTGGCCGTGCCAGTGTCATTGCCATCGGTCACCGTGTAGGTGAACGTGTCGGGGGTGTCCGGGTCCGCGTAGTTGAGGGTGGGTACATACACGAACGACCCGTCGGGGTACAGTGTAACTGTGCCGTGGGACGGTGCGGTACCGAGGGCCACTACGGTCAGAGTGTCGCCATCAAAGTCAATATCGTTGTCCAGGACTCCCGGGGGCGAGACGCGAAGCGTCTCATTCTTGTACGCCGTGAATTTGTCGTCTTGAGCGACTGGTTCGGCGTTCTCGGTCTTGATATTGATATAGACGATAGCGGCCTCTGAGGTCTCCTGGCCGTCGGTGGCAGTGTAGGTGAATGAGTCAGTCCCCCCGAAGGCGTCAGTGAGCGTGTAGACGAACGTCCCATTAGTATAGAACTGCACCGTTCCGTGCGTGGGTTCTGTCCCAAGGATAGCCATCAGACCGTCCCCGTCGGCATCGTAGTCATTCCAAAGCACGCTCGCGAGTGGAGACGAGAAGGCCACATCCAGTACCGCGCCAACCAGTGTGTATGAATCGGAAAGCGCCACCGGCGCGGTGTTGGCGGGCGCGGTGACGGTCACAATCACCGTGGCCGTATCGCTGAGCGCGGGATTCCCGTCGTCCTCGACCTCGTAGCTGAAGCTGTCCTCACCCGTGAAGAACGGCGACGGCCGGTAGGTGATGTAGGTCCCGTTCGAGCTCACGTGCCCGTGCAGGGGAAGCGCTGACGGCGTAACGGTCAGTGACTGCCCGTTGTCGACGTGGGTGTCATTGGCCAGGACGTCAATGACCACGGCCGTTTCCGCCGTTGTCTGCGCCGCATCATCGCTGGCCACCGGCGCATCATTCACCGCGGTCACATCCACGGTAAACGTGTCGTTGACTCGCGCCCCGCCCGAGTCGGCCGCGCGCACTGTGATGTTGGCTGTGCCCGAGGCGTTGGCCGCGAAACTGAGACGCAGAAGCTGATTCGGATCGCCGGTGATGCTCGTCGTCACCAGACTGGGATTGGTGTTGCCCACCACGGAGAAGGTCAGGGCGTCGTCGCTGTCTTCTTTGTCCGTGAACGCCGGAAACAGGTCGAGGGTGACCGCCGCCGCGTCTTCGTTGACGGTCTGGTCCGGAAGCGCTGCCGATACCGTGGGCGCATCGTTGACGGGGACCACCGTGATCACGACGGCCACCGGGTCGGACTGCGCTCGCCGCACCTCGGCGGCGTAGTAGGTGAAACCATCTGTACCGCCGAAGTCCACCGCCGGGGTGTAGGTGAACGAGCCATCCCCGTTCAGCGCCAAGACTCCGTGCGACACGTCCTGGACAAGGTGTGCGTCCAGAACATCCCCGTCGGCGTCGGTGTCATTGCCGAGCACGCCGGGGGCAACGACCGTCAACACGCCGCCGTCCTCGATCCACGTGTACGCGTCGGCCGCCGCGACCGGCAGGTCGTTCACGGGGCTGACGGTCACTTGGAACGTGTCATCAACGTGCAGGTCGCCGGCATCGGTCGCACGCACTGTGATCGTGGCAGTGCCGGAGGCGTCAGGTGCGATGTAGAGTTGCAGCATCTGGTGTGGATCGCCCACCACGTACCCCAACACCAGGTTCCAGTTGGAGACGCTCATCACATCGAGACTCAGGGCGTCGCCGCCGTCTTCCTTGTCATCGAACACGGCACTCAGGTCGATCCAGACAAACTGGGTATCTTCCTCGACGAACACGTCCGGAACGGGTTGCGAGACCGTCGGCGCATCGTTCACGTCGGGAACCGTGATGGTGGCCGTGGCTGTGTTCGATGCGAGAACCCCGTCGCTGGCGCGGTAGGTGAACGAATCCGTGCCGCTGTAGTTCGCACTCGGCGTGTAGGTGAACGAACCGTCGGCGTTCAGCGTCAGAGTCCCGTGCGCGGGGTCGGTAACCTTGGCTGCACTCAGCGGGTTGCCGTCCACGTCGGTGTCGTTGGCGAGGACGCCAGTGGTCGCCGATACGGTCAGAGCGGTGTCTTCCGTGGCGGTGTACGTGTCGTTCTGCGCCACCGGCGCGTCGCTGACGTCAGAGACGGTCACGTAGACCGTGGCTGTGGCCGTGCCGCCATGGCCGTCGGTCGCCGTGTAGGTGAAGGTCACGTTCCCGAGGAAGTTCAGCGGCGGCGTGTAGGTGACCGTGCCGGTGATGTTGATCTGCACCGTCCCGGTCGTGGGGTCAGTGACCGCCGAGACCTGCAGTGCGTCGCCGTCAGTGTCGCTGTCGTTGGCCAGGACGGCGATTTCCATGGGTGTTTCCTCGTTGGTGGCGACTCGGTCCTCGACGGCGGTCGGCGCATCGTTCGCGGCCAGGACATACACGATCACGGTGGCGCCGTCCCGGTGGCTGATCGTCCCATCATTGACCCAGTACTCGAAGGTATCGACCCCATTGAAGTTGGGCGCCGGCACATACATCACTGACCCGCTGCCCTGCGAGATGGCCGCGCCGTGCGCCGGTTGCTGTGTGACGGCGACGAACTTCACCGTGTCGCCGTCCACATCGTAGTCGTTCGTCAGCACGTTGTAGGTGATCGGCGTGTCTTCGTTGGTGGCGATGACATCGTCCACGGCGTGCGGCGTGGTGGCGGACAGGCGCAGCGGCAACACGCAGCAGAACAAGGCGACAATGAAAACGCGTGGCGATACCAGCGGCGTGCGGTGCATGGCGATGCCCTCCGGAAACGACAGATTGTCCCTTGGCGGGGACGGGTGGGCCCCATAGGACCCATACGACGTATACCTTAGACAATACAGCCTGCGGCCAGCCCGGCAAGTCGCCGGGCTGGCCGCGCCGCGCGTCGGCACCCATCCGGTCCGATTTGTCCGTTGGGTCTGTTGGGTCCGTTTCGTCCGTTCTGTTCTTCCCCCCCCGCTCACCCGAACAGTTCGAACGGGTTCTCGCCGGGATACGGCAGGCTCTTGGGCAGCGGCACGCCGATGTCCTCGACGCCGAGCAGTTTGACCGCCTCGAACAGCGTTTTGCCGACCTTCTTGAACCCGAACCCGCCGTGGTGCGGGAAGCCCTTGGCGATCAGGACGTGCCGGTAGAAGCGCAGGAAGTTCGGGACCGCCACGATGCCGATGGCGCCGAACGAACACGGATCGATGTCCAGGATCTCGCCCTCGCCGATGTAGGCGCGCAGCTTGCAGTCCGGCGTGCCCTGGAGCCGGAACATGGTGGTCGGCCCCGGCTTGATCTGGCCTTCGAGCGTGCCGCGCGAGATGTCGGGCGCCTGCCCGTTTTCCATGAGCCGGTTCATGATGAGCTGGAATTTCAGGCTGCAGGTCTTCATGCAGCTCGAGCAGGTGTTGCCGCAGTGGAAGCCCATGAACAGGTCTTCCTTGGTTGCGCCCTTCAGGTCGGCGCGCGGCGGCAGCACGTCGTCGGGCACCGAGTTGTTGATGTCCAGCAGCGTGGCCGGTTCCTGGGACGCGCACTGGATCATGTACTCGCTCATGGCGCCGTAGAGGTCCACTTCGCAGGCGACCGGAATACCCTTGCCCGCCATGCGGCTGTTCACGTAGCAGGGCGCGAACCCGAACTCGAACTCAAACGCCGGCCAGCACTTGTCGCCGAACGCCGCGTACTTGCAGGCGCCCAGGTTCGCCTCCGCGAAGTCCGTGAGCGCAACCTCGAGCTGCGCCAGCTTCGGCAGCAGGTCCGGGTAGGCACAACTCGGCCCCAGTTCCTTGGCCATCTCGCCGGCCACCCTCCGGACCCGCGCCTTGTTCTCCGCCGCCTTGCGGAAGAGCTGGAGCAGGTCGAGTTCGGAGTTCTCCATGACCTCGACACCCAAATCGTACAGCGGCTGGACGGGCGCGTTGCAGGCGAGGAAGTCCTGCGGCCGCGGGCCGAATCCGAAAATCTTCAGATTCTTCACGCCGATGACGACACGCGCGATGTCCTGGAACGCCGCGATTTTCGGCGCCAGCGCCGCGGGCAAGCCCACGGGCGCCTGCGGCACGTACACGCGCAGCCGGCGCAGATTCAGGTTGTAGCCGACGTTCAGCATGCCGCACAGGGCATCGCCGCGGTCCGCGGCCAGCACCTGCTTGTCCTCCTCGGCCGCAGCACAGGCCATGACCGGACCGGGGAAGCGCTGCGCAAACAACGTCGTCGGGCCTTCCGGACCGAAATTGCCGAGGTAAACGACGGCCGCATTGCAGCCCTTCTGCGCCAGTTCGGCCAGCGCGGCCACGGCGTGGTCCTCAGTCTCGATAATCACCGAGCAGCGCTGCGCCCTGACGCCGAGCCCGGCCAGGCACTTCATCAGCACGCCGAGACGCTTGCCGGTGAGCGCCGCCGGAAAACAGTTTCGCGACACGCCGACAATGCCGAGTTTCACAGTGGGAGTGTTGAGCAGTTTCACCATGGGCCAAGTCCTCCGTCGGTTGGTTCCCGTTCCCGCATCGATGGGTCGTATGAGGCTAATATGCACGATGGGGCTGGTCTCTGCCAGCGCACAGCGCCGGACGGGGCGCACTGTGGCTCGGCGCGTCCCGCGCCGAAGCGGGGGTGCCTCGGCCGGCTCTGTGCGGCGACATGTGCGCCAGAGCCAAAGCGACGGCGGAAGCTGCTCGCGCGAAGACGGAGACCCACCCGGTTGAGGACTTCGGGCCGAGACGTCCCCGAGGCACCCTGCTGCGGTCCCGGAGGTCCCGCGCCACTGAATGCGGAACCTATGGGTTCCCGTATTTTTTGCCAACTTTTTCCCGAGTATTGCCAAGAGCTTCTATGAGGCGACGCGTGCTAAAGTACAAGTAAGCACCAAGTCCACGCCGACCGTATCTGGTCGTTCAGAAAAGGGATGACACCATGAGCAAGACGGCAGCCCTCACCCCTGCGGCTCGGGTTGAAGCCGCATTCCGCAAGCAGCGCATCGACAAGATCGCGACCTACCACACCGGCTGGTCGTCGAAGATCGGCAGTGACCTGCTCGGCCGCGACGCGTACGTGGGCGGCGGCATCAACCAGTGGCGCGAGTCGGTCGCGCTCTGGGACGGACCGGCGGCGCACGCCGAGTATGTCGAACGCACACGCCGCGACTCGTATGACCTGGCCAAGATCATCCGCAACGACCTGATCCGCATCAGTTACTGGCGCATGACCGAGAAGCCCGCCCGCAAGATCGACACCTACACGTTCCTCTACGGCAACCCCGACGGCGACTACGTCGTGCGGCAGATGGACCCGGAGACGGAACTGTACCAGGTCATCGACGAGCGGAAAAGCCACGTGCCGCAGACGGTCGATGACCTCGAAGCGTCCGTCGCGTCCGCCGAAAAGAGCCTGGCGAACTACCGCCCGACAAAGGAGTCGTACCGCGAGCAGCTCGGAGCGGTCGAGTACTTCGGCCCGGACTACGCCATCCCGGCGCCCGGCTACGGGCTGTGCATTCCGCGCGACCCGCTGTGGCTCGAAGCGACGCTGCTGCGCCCCGACCTGGTCGAACGGCACCTGGACTACCAGTGCACGGTCGCCTGCCGGCAGATCGAAGCGCTGAAAGACTTGCCCCTGCCCTACATCCTGGGCGGCGGCGATTTCTGTGGCAATAACGGGCCGCTCTACTCGCCGCGCATCTTCCACGAGATGATGCTGCCGCGCCTGAAAAAGATGAGCGAGACGGCGCACCGCTGCGGCAAGTACGCGGGGTTCGCCAGCGACGGCAACCTGTGGCCGATCGCCGACGACCTGTTCGGCGCCTCGGGCACCGACGCGTTCTACGAAATCGATCACGACGCCGGCATGGACCTGCGCAAGCTGCGCACCAAATACCCGAACCTCACCTGCTTCGGCAACATCAGCAGTGCGACGTTGCACAACGGCACGCGCGAGCGGGTGGTCGCCGAGACACGCGAGAACGCAGAAATCGCCCTGGAACTGGGAGGCTGCCTGTGCGGCGTCAGCAACCAGGTCGTGGCGCCGACCCCGATGGCCAACGTCATGGCCATGCTCGAAACGCTCGAGAAGTATCGGTGAACGAACACAGAGGCTGTAGGTGGATAGGCTGTAGACTGTAGGGAAACGCCTGCGATACGACAGTCCGATAGCAGCCTGCAGCCTGAACAATGGCCCCGTGGCCAAGGCCTCACCGCATCAAGCTCGCGATCCTGACAACCTGGACTCCCACACCTGGCGTACGTGCCACGCCCTGTGGAGTGCGGCGGCAGAGTCCTGCGGCAGAGCAGGACGTCGACGCCGCTTTGGCTGTCGTGCATCGCGCGGGCAATGCGTCTCAGCCAAAGCGGTGTCGCGCCGCCCGTGGCGGACTTGCCACCGCGCTCCATACCGCGACGCCCCCCCAGCGTCTTCTACGAGTGTCAAACGGCAGCGGGTGCGTCCAGGCCTCCTCACGGGCGCTGCATGAGGTCCATGATCCCCCGGGCCACCTCGGCGCGACGCTGCTCGACCGGTGCGGGGTCCGTGGTGAAATGGGTCAGGTCCGTGGAAATGGCGTCCGGAACCTTGAGCAACGCCTCGTAGCGCTCGATCTCGCCGGCGGCGAGGCGGTCACGCTTGGCCGCCAGCAACCGCTGCAGGATGGCGAAGTACTCGTAGTCCTCGATGCCGTCGCGCAGCATTTCCCAGCGCTGGCTGTCCACCGGACCGTCCAGCACGGTCTCGGCCTGCACGCCGCTGCCGGCGGCTTCGGGCGGGTAGAGGAAACGGCCGTCGCCGTTGCCCCACGGCGACTTGGTCCCGGCCGGCGTGCCGTAGCCGCAGACCCAGCTCATCGGGTCGTCGTACGGGTTCTGGAGCTGCTTCGGGTCCGGATACGCCGACGAACTGGTCCAGTAGTTGCTCTCCCAGATAAGAATACCCTCGACCTGGCGCTGCCAGGTCTGCCACAGCCAGACGCGCAGCTCCGTGCCCGGGTGATCGATGAACTCGGTGCAGTACGGCGCCTTGGGACCGCAGCAGATGTACCACCAGAACTGGTCGCCCGCCTGGCGCCGCGCCTCGACTTTCTCCATGTTGGCGAACTCCGGGGTGAGAGGACACCACAGGTTCGGCCCGCCGACCAGTCCCTCCTCGACCTGCTCGGTGAGCATGCGTCGCAGGTCCGGCGCGTTCTCCTTCAGCCGCCGGAACCCGTTCATGACGAACTCGTAATCCTTCGGGTCCGGTTCGTCGAACCAGTAGATGAAGGCCTCGTCGAGGAAGCCCTTTTCCCGCAGGTGTTCCTGGATGCCCTGCGCATAGGCGCGGAACGCGGCCTTGTACTCCGGCGTGTTCTCCGTGTACCCGAGCAGGCTGGGCTCATCGCGCGAGTAGAACGTGCCGCCACCCATGCCCTGCAGCGGCATTCGGAACGTGTTGAAGCCATACTCGGTGACCGCCTTGTCCATGGCCTGGTCCCACGCCGTCCAGTCGAAGACCGGCTGGATCGCGGCCACGTCGATCGGCTCGAAATCGCCGCCCTCGAGCAGTTCCTGGCCGGTCCCAGCGTCCGTCAATGACGCGTCGTCGTACCAGACCGCGCCGGTGGGAGTACCGTTCTCGTGCCAGAGCGTGGCCCACAAGGTCAGGTTGACGCTCTTCGCACCCTCCGGGAACGCGGTGACAGTGCGGTCGAACTCCTGCCACTGGCCGTTGCCCTCCAGCACCATGTCGTTGTTGCGGCCGGACATCCACGAACCACCCGCATCGGAATGCCCGAACGTCACGATGAACGTGTGCCCGGGTTGCGCCGTCTTGTACCAGAAGTGCAGCCGCAACCCCTTCTCCGGAATGGCAATACGCTTCCCGAACGCCGCCGAGGCATTGCCCGTCGCGCTGTCGTCCTTGACCAGCAACGACGAGCGGCCGGCGTGCTTCTCGGTCTGGTCGCGCGTGCCGCCGTTCCAGGCGCCGGCACTCGGCCAGGTAATGCTGAACGGGTCCAGCGGCGCGGGGTTGTAGACGGAAATGTGGTGGTCGCTGTAGTTGCGCAGGTACTTGTCCAGCACGGCTCGTCGCTGGTCCGGGTCCGTGATCTTCTGATACCGCCAGACGTTGCCGGGTGAGAACCCGAACGCCGTCTGGCACGTCATACGCCGCGGCAGGTCGAACCCGTAGACCTCGACCTGCAGCGGCACGGTCTCGCGGTAGTCCGTCGCCTCGAGCCGGATGTTGCCGGTGTAGAGCCCGGCCGGGATCCCGAGCGGTGCCTTGACGCGGAGCCAGAACGGCTGGTTCTCGCCCGCCTTCAAGTCCAGGGGCACTTTGAGCGGCGGCAGCGGGTCGGGCCAGTCCGCGGCCACGCCCGTGTCGTCCGTCGGCTGCCGCACGGGCACGTACCCGACGCGCAGGACCTCGACGCGGTCGGCAGGAATCACACCGCCTTCCGGTCCGGTCAACGCCTCGGTCACGATGCGGAGTCCGCGAATCGCCTCGGCCGGACGCAGCACGAACTGCGCCGCCTCGACTTCGTTGCGTGCCGTGCGGATGAGGATGGCGTTGCTCTTGGCCTCGGGCAGCGGCCGCTGCCGCGGGATCTTCCACCCGGAACTGGCCCACCACAGCGCCGCCTTGCCGGAGGTCGCCGGCAGCAGCTCGCCATAGGCGGTCTCGTAGTACGCCGGCACGTCCAGCTCGAACTGGCCGCGGTAAGCGCTGTCGCCGCCCAACTCGACCCGCACGGTCCAAGCCCCGGACGACGGAATCCGGTACGCGCACTCGAAGCGTTGCGCCGCACCTGCGGCGAGGGTCACCGCGGCGCCGCGGCTCTCCGCCTGCCGACTGCCCTGCTGCAGAATCACGACCGGCTGCAGCTTCAGCTCGCGCTGCGACCGGTTCGTCACCTGCGCCGTAACCACGTTGTCAGCGCCGGGAATGCCCGCGCCCAATCCGTCCAGCGCCACGTCCAGATTCGGGTCGGCGCCGGTCACCACGATGTACCACGTCTTGCCGGCCGCCTCCGCCGCCGCACCGTCCAGCGTGGCCCGGTACTCATAGCCGTGGATCTGAAACGAACCCGGGTCGGAGTTCTGGCCAACCTTCGCCTTGGCCTGGGCGCGCAGCCGCACCCAGACGTCCGACGCCGGGAGCAGGTCCGCCGGCACGGCGCAGGTGCGCGTGCCTTTCTCGCCCTGTGTCCCGATCTGCCGCCACTGGGCGCCGTCGCGACTGACCTCCAGCACCAGTTCGCCGCCGGCGTGGTAGCCCACGGTCGCCTCGATGGCCGCAGCCGTCTGCTGACGACTGCCGATGCGGTGCCGATAGACCACATCGCTGCCCGCCCCAAACACCCAGCGGTTCGAGTTGAACCCGCACTGCGCCGACTCGAGCGCCCGGCTGTGGTTCCGCGACTGCGTGTTGAACGGCGCCGCGAATGTGTAGCTGTTGCCTTCGAGCCGCTCCCCCTCGCCCAGCACCAGGTCTCCGCTCGAGCGGTGCACCGCCTGCACCTCGGTCAGACGGATGTTATCGAACCTGACGGTCCCCTTCACGGACCACTGACCGAAGCGCAGCCACGCCTCGTCCGGGCTGACCGTGCGCGGCGTCACGAAGATCGACGAGTACGCCGTCCAGTCCTTGCCCGCCTGGCCGATGTCGCGGTTACAGAACGCCGGGCCGGTGATCGGCGTGCCGCCGCTGCCGTCCGGCGAAGACGCATCGAAGTCGACGCGATACACCGTGCCCGGCTTGAACGGCAACGCCTCGGACCGCCAGTAGTTAGAGTCCTCGCCCGTGCCCGTGACCGCGATCGCGTGCGTCCCGTCCGAACCGCCGTCCGTGGCCCACTTGCCCGTCCCTTCCGAGAGCGTCCACCCGGCCGGCCCCGGGTCGCCGTTCTCGAACGACGCGTTCGGCACCGGCAACGCCTGCGCCCACACACCCCACGCCAACCCCAGAATCAACAGTCTGACGTTGTTTCTCCGCATTCTCTTCCTCTCCTCCTTCGCATGGACGATCGCATCACACCCCGAGCAACCATGAATCCACATCGATCCGAAACAATGTCTGCCGGCGGACCAAAAGCAAGTTCGGTGCCGAGAACAGCGCCAGCGAACCCCGCAGAATCAGGCCCGCCGCGAGGCGACCATCGACTTACCCTGAAAGGGCAACATATATCAGCCCAGGGCAGAGCGACAGCGTCACCCTGGGACCTCGTGTCGACCGGTGACAAACAGTTGCCAGCCCGGGGCCTATTCAATACCGACTCGGGTCGCACCGGACGAGAAAGAGTAGCTCGCTGACTACACCCCGTGTGACTCTGGCGTGGCACATTGGTTTGTTGTGGGGCTGTGTGTGCCGGGGGCGGGAGGGGCGTTGGGGGTTGTTGGCGGTTGGCTTTTCGCATGGTGTGGTTGCGTCCCGGGGTGGGTCCCGCGCCGGGGTCGGGATGAATATGACCCGGTTGTGGGGGCTTGTCCATCAGTGCT
>MHBL01000130.1 GCA_001803235.1 Lentisphaerae bacterium RIFOXYA12_64_32 | reverse complement strand
ATAGGGAGTAACGCCCACACATGATCGGGCGGTCTGCCGCCCGGGGGGCGCTGACGCATTACCACCCCGACACCAGGGCTGTTTCAAGATCCGGTGCCGCGCCTCGGAAGGCCACGCCTCTGCGCACACCAAGTAGGGGCGGCCTGTCCTCAGGCCGCCCCCCCCGGCGTGGGGACACGCCGGGGGTACTCACCGCACGCGACGGTCACGAATCTTGAAACAGCCCTGCCCCGACACGGCCGCGACTTGCAGTCGCGTCGACTCGGGAGTACTTTCAGAGATTCTTGCGCAGGCCAGCCTCATGCGCACTGCAAAGGACCATGGAGCGACGTAGATCGGGGCATTGTGCCCCCGGCGCGGGTGGGTCCGTGCCCAAGCTCAATCGTGAAGGTGGAGCTCGGATGACCACCGGCCGGAAAACCGGTGCTCTTCTGGTACGTCCGCGACATGGTGCGCACCTTGGATTCTTGACGACAGTGGGCCGTTCTGCGACACCCCGTTCCGGGTGTCTTCTGGTGCGGGATCTGTCGGAGCACGGCCCGAACGCAGAAATCCTGTTGAGTGAACTATGGCGGAACCCACTCCCTCCCCCACTGCCGGGACCGGCTCGTTGATGTTGTGTTCGTACTGCTGCTCGCCCAGTCGGTCCGACGAGTTCATCTGTCCCGGTTGCGGCTGCAGCCTGATCGTTGCCCGGCTCGTCCACACCTCGCCGGATGGTCGGTCCAGCGTCTTGCCCCTGCGCCCGCGTGACTATGTCATCGGATTCGATGGCGAGTGCGACTACTACGTCCCGGCCCCGGAAGGGCAGGCGGTGGGGGCGCCCTCCGTCGGCAATGCGGCGGTCTGCCTGAAGCACATGAATGGTTCCATGTTCAGCGCCGTGCATGTGCCCGGCAGGACGGTGGTTGTCAACGAGCGGGGCATCACCATGGACCGCATGCTGCAGGGCGGAGACCGGCTTACCGTGGGGGGGACGTCGTACGTGTTCCTCGTCGAGAAACCCAAGCCGGCTGTTGGCGCGAGGGGGGCGCCGGTTCAGGCGCCCTCCTCGCCCTACGTCCAGATTCTTGACTCTCTGATTGACGTCGAGACGGCCGGATTCTTTCGCAACGTCTGCGCTCTGGCCGTCAGGTTCCTCATGGAAGCAACCGGCGCGGACCGTGGAATCTTCTTTCGGGTCCGGCTGGAGGGCGAAGGGCAGGATGTGTCTCTGGCGCTGAAGCCCATGTACTCCTGGTCTGTGCGGAAGCGGGCGGAGCTGAAAGGCGAGGAGACGGTGGCGATCAGCGAGGCTGTCGTCGAAGCGCTGTTGACGTATGACGGGAAGATGGTGATCATCGACGGGACCAAGCAGACCGACCCGTCGACCGGGTTGCCGCAGCGAACCTGGGTCTGCGTTCCCATCGTGGTCCAGAAGGAACCGCACGGTCTTGACGACTGCCTGGCCGTGATCTGCGCCGAACATGATGCACCGCAGAAACCGCTGCCCCCCGACTGCGAACGTATGCTGACGGCCATCGCCGAGTCGCTGGCCAAGCAGGTCGCGCGGTGGCAGGCGTGGTTGCTGGAGTCTGACGCGAATCGACGCGGCGTCGCGGCCAACGGCAATGCCTCGTAGCCAACCGACTCGGTTGCCTGGACTCCCGCTCTCTTGCACCGCCCGCGCACCCGGCGGACGGCATGCGGACCCTGAGCCTGGCGATGGGGTTCAGTCTATGGCGCCGCACGCCATAGGCTGTGGCGCGGGCGTTGGGTGCGGCAATTCAGCTTGTCCTGGACGTGGGCTTGGCGCGGTGATGCCTGGCAGGCGATCTACGGCGCCTTTGGCGCTGGCGGCGGTTGAGGCGCCGGCTTCTTGGCCGGTTGCTGCAGGCCGAGTTCCTGGAGTTGCTTGCGAGTGACGGCCGACGGCGCGTCGGTGAGCGGGCAAACGGCGCTGCGGTTCTTCGGGAACGCAATTACCTCGCGGATCGAGTCGACGCCGAGGATCATGGCGGTGACGCGGTCCATGCCGAGTGCCAGGCCGCCGTGCGGCGGCGTCCCGTACTCCAGCGCTTCGAGGAAGAATCCGAACTTCTCCTTTACGTCCGTGTCTGAGAGCCCCAGGGCCTCAAAGATCTTGCGCTGAGTGTCCATGTTGTGGATACGGATGCTGCCGCCGCCGAGCTCCTCGCCGTTCATGACCAGGTCGTAGGCGCGCGAGCGCAGTTGCAGCAACGCGCTCTTGTCGGTCGGGTCGAAGTCTGTGCGGTCCGGAGCGGTGAACGGGTGGTGCGTCGAGGAGATGCCCTCGTCGCTCTCGTCGAACAGCGGGAACTCGGTGACCCACGTCGGGCAGAAGACGTCCTTCGGGATCAGGCCCAGGCGCTCAGCCAAGTGCAGCCTGAGCTTGCCCAGCACCGTGGTCACGACTTTGTACGAAATGTCCGCGATCATGAGGATGACGTCGCCGGTCTCGCCTTGGAAGCGGTCCAGGATCTGGCGCTGTTCCTCGTCGCTGAAGAACTGCACGATGTTCGACTCGAGCCGTCCGCCAACCACGCGCATCCAGGTCATGCCCTTGCCGCCAAAGCTCGGGACGATCTCCTTGGCGTACTCGTTCTGCAGCACGTTCTTGCTGAGCGCTTCGGATTGGCCCTTGACGTTGACGCCCTTGATGTGGCCGCCGCCGTCCACAATGCGCCGGAACACGCCGTAGTTCGTGCTCTTGAACAGGTCCGTGGCCTCGATGAAACGCAGTCCGAACCGCAGGTCGGGCCGGTCCGAACCGGTCGAGTCCATGGCCTCTTGGTAGGTCATGCGCGGGAACGGGCGCGGCAGTTCGACGCCGCCGACCGCGAACATGCGCACGGTCGCTTCCTCGAGCAGGCTGTAGATGAACTCCTCGTCGATGAACGAGGCCTCCAAGTCCAGTTGCGTGAACTCCGGCTGCCGGTTGGGCCGCAGGTCCTCGTCGCGGTAGCACTTCACAACCTGGAAGTAACGTTCGAAACCGCTGACCATGAGAAGCTGCTTGAACAACTGCGGCGATTGGGGCAGGGCATAGAAACGGCCGTGATGGATGCGGCTTGGGACGAGGTAGTCGCGGGCGCCTTCCGGCGTGCTCTTGGTCAGGACCGGGGTCTCGACCTCGACGAACCCCTGGCTGTCCAGGTAGTCGCGCACCGTCTTGATGATACGATGGCGCTGGAAGAAGATCTGCTGCATGGACGGCCGGCGCAGGTCGAGGTAACGGTACTCCAGACGCCGGTCCTCGCTGACACCTGCCTCGGCCGTCACGCTGGCGCCGGCCAGCATGGCCTTTTCCGAAATGGCAAACGGCAGTGTTTTCGAGCGGCTGATGATCTCCAGTGTCTCAGCCATGACCTCGATCCGGCCGGTGCCCAGGGCGGGGTTTTCCGTCCCGGGCGCGCGTTGGACCACCTTGCCGGTGACCGCGATGCAGTACTCCTGGCGCAGGTCGGTCGCCTGGTCCCGGAGTTCCGCGAAGACGACCTGCACAATCCCGGTGCGGTCACGGAGATGCACGAAGAGCAGCAGGCCGTGGTCGCGGAGAGCGTCCGCCCACCCGACGACCTGCACGGTACGGCCCACATCCGCAAAAGAAAGCTGGCCACAAGGGCATCGCTGCGAAAAGTCCACGGTAACCCCATCCTTGGTTGAAACACGACGCGTTCGGACTTGGCCAGCCAGCGGCCATGGAAGTGTGCTCAACCCTGCCCAGAGCAAGCACTTAACCGAAGAGCGCTAATGTAATGCCAGCGTGTTCGGTTTCAACCTGCGCGGTCTGCTCGTCTGCTCGGTGGCAATGCGTCAGCGCCCCCCGGGCGGTAGACCGCCCGGTCATACCAAGGGGAAACTGGCAACGACGCTTCCAGAGCCCGCGTCCTCGCGGGCTCTGGGCGCCTTCAGTTTCCTTCAGTTTCATGGGAGTGGCGGGTGCATGTCTGTCCGTTATGTGACGCGTCACATAACGGCCGGATGTCCGTTGCCGCGCGTTTCCAGCCACCATTCCCATGTTACTCACGGGGCGCTTTGCGCCGCCACCGGGCTGGTCCCACGGCCGCAAGGACCGTGGCGGCGCGGACGGACGCGAGTAACATCCACACATGACCGGGCCGTCTGCCGCCCGGGGGACGCTGACGCATTACCGGTGGGTTATGTTCCAGCATTGTTCCCAACCTGAAGCACGGCTATGTTGTCGTCTCAACTGTAGAGGATGAGTGGCGACAGGACGACCGATGGCAAGCTCCTTCGCAGAAACCTCTGGCGAGGCCCCGGCCCCTTCTGGCGTGGCTATAAGCCAACGCCGTGTGACCTTGCTGATCCTCAGCATGTCGCTGGTGTACTTCTTCTCGTTCTTCCAGCGAGTCGCGGTCCCCGGGACGGTCTTCAACGAGATCCAGCATGACATGGGGCTCTCCGCGGCTGCCGTCACCGCGCTCGGGTCGATGTTCTTCTACATCTATGCCAGCATGCAGCTTGTCGTGGGTATTGCGGCAGACCGGTTCGGCGGCCGGCGGACACTGTTGACCGGAGGCGTGCTGATGGCGCTCGGTGCCCTGGCGTTCCCCCTGTCGCACTCGCCGGAAATGCTGTACCTGAGCCGGGCCCTGACGGGGCTGGGTGCGAGTTTCATGTACCTCAGCACGATCAAGGAAGTGGATGCGCTGGTTGCGCCGCGGCATTTCACGACGGTCCTGGGTTCGGTGTTCTTTATCGGCTATGCCGGCGGGGTGGCGGGGACGCTGCCGTTCGAGCGTGTGAGCGCCGCGGTGGGCTGGCGCCCCGCGCTGTTCGGCGCTGCGGTGCTGACATTCGTTGCCCTGTTCTTCTGTGCGGTGGTGGTGCGCGGGGTGCCGCTGCACCGCAGGCCGCCCGTGTCAGGGCATGTCCTGGCGCCGTATCTGCGCGTCTTGCGGAACCGGCGCAACTGGCCGCTCTTCGTCAACGGCGCGATCAACTTTTCGGTGTACTTTGTCATCCAAACGGTGCTGGGCAAGAAATTTCTCCAGGACGTCGCCGGGCTGTCCTCCGCGGCCGCCGCCAGCTTCACCTTGGCGATGATGGTCGTCTGCGCCCTGGCTGTGTTCAGTGGCGGACCCCTGCTGCGGCTCACCCGAAACCGGCGCAAACCGCCGATCGTGGCGACGACGCTGGTGCTGGTGGCGGCGACAAGCCTGCTCTGTCTCGGTGTGGTCTGCCGTGCGTCCGGATGGGTGTTCCTCGTCTGCTACATCATGCTGCCGCTGATCGGGTTGGCCTCCGCTGCGGGCGTGGCGACCGTGAAGGAGTTGAACGACCCGAACGCGGTCGCGCAGTCCGTGGCCATGCACAATTTCGCCGCTTATGTGGCCGTGGCCATCCTGGCGAACGCGGCCGGCCTGGTCCTGGACTCCTACCGCAGCGTGGCCGTGGTGACCGCAGCCGGCGCGACGGTCTATCCGGCCGCGGCGTACACGGTCGTGTTCGCGGCGCTGCTGGTGCTATGCCTGATCTCGGTGGGCGCGGCGCTGCTGGTGACTGAGACGCGCGGCCAGCCGGTGCTCGCGTCACCGTTCGGCAGCGCGGGCGAACCGACCTGAGGCGTGCGGGACCGTACGACTCCAAACTCGTGTTTTCTGGTTACCTTTCTGACGGACCCCGACTCCCGTGTCTCTCCGAAGTACCGTGGGCGTCCCCCCCGCCCGCCTCCGAACCTCCCACCTCCTGCCTGCGTCTTGGTTCCGGCTACGCCGGGTTAGGGAGTGAGAGGCCAGGTTGCGGGCACGGTCTCGGCCGTAGAACTGCTTGCCGCCGAACAGGCATAGGACGCGTCCCCGTGCCTACCTGCCGGGTGGCGCGGCGAGGACTGTGCCGTAGACCAGTATCTCGATAGGCTGGGTCCCGTCAGGCTTCAGCACCGGGACGGTGATGAAGCACCGGAACAGGCCGGGCGCGAGCGGGATCGCTCTGACCGCCACGCGGAGACGGTACTGACCGGGCTGAGTTGGGCCCTGTGTCAGTGCGACGGTCAGCGGGTGCGTGCCGGTCACCTCGGGCGGCCCGAACTCGACGCCGGTCTCACTGGGCACCAGTGCGAAGTCCTGCCGCCATGGGGTACTGGAGGGGATCGAGCCGATCGCGAACTTCGCACTCGGCTTGATATCGACGAGAGGCACGGCGTGCCCGGAGATGTCCAGTCGCAGGCACGAAGCGGCCGGGTCCGAGGTCTCGACAAACACCGACCGCGTGAACGCCTGGTGGATCGAATCCGGCAACACCGAGACACAGACGGTCGCATCCTGGCCCGGCGGCACCTGCATCGGTTCGCATCTCACCTCGAAACAGCCGCAGGTCTTGCGCAGGCGTGTAATCTCGAACGGCGCGTCGCCACCGTTGTGGAGTTTGAACCGCGCCTCCTGTTTCTGTCGCGCCGGGTACTGGCCGAAGTCGGCACTTACCGCGCCGACCAGTTCCACCTTCGGCCCTGCGGCAGCCGACAGCACCACGCCGAGAGAAACCGCACTCCACACGAATCGGAACATGCGTCGCGCGAACGTTGTCTTTGATGAAAGGTACACGGTCATAGTTCCCCAGTGCCCAGTGGTGGAGTCCCCGGTGGCGCGGGACCTCGGGGACCGCGGCAGGGTACCTCGGGCCGTCCCGGCCCGAGATGCTCGGCCGCGGAGCGTCCGAAGCACTCCACTTCGGCGCGAGACGCGCCGAGCCACTGCCGGTCCGCCGCGCGAGCCCTGGAGTCCCCATCGGCTTTCCGGCGGTTGCGCGCCAGTGGCCTGGCGCGCAACCGCCGGAAAGCCCACGGGATTCCAAAGGGACGAGTCCCTTTGGCGGGGTTCAAGGGGCAGCGCCCCTTGCTGTCTTACTTCGCAATCGCTCCAGGGCCGCGGCGGCGGCCGTGCGGATGCGGGTGTCCCTGCTGGTGGCGTGGCGTTCGAGCAGGGCCACGTCCGACGCGTCGCCCAGTTGACCCACCGCGGCGATGGCGGAGACCCGCAGGCAGGCGCTGTCCGTGCCCGAGGCAATCTCCCGCGCCACAGCCAGGGCCGGGCCGTGGTTCATCAGCGCGCAGACCTGCAGGGCCGTGATCCGCGTCGGTTCGCAGGTCTTCGGGTCCGACGCCAACGCGCGGGCCTTCCCGGCGCCAAAGGACGCCACCGGCGCCAGAGAGAGCAAGGCAACAGCCGCCAGCACCATGCAGCCGTCTGCTTGACTCCTCATGCGCGTCACTCACTGCCTTTCCAATCTCGACCGTGCGGGCAAATCCGACCTCACGCGGGTAGACACCGGCAACGCCGCCGCTTGTAGTGGTGTCGCAGTCCCGGCGGTAGTCCGCCGGGCAAGACACCATCCCCGCGCCCCGCCCTCACAACACGAATGGCACGTGGCGGAGCAACTTCGCCTCCCCGTCTCACTTCAGCATTCAGCATTCACCGCGCGTCCCGGGGTTTCGGCCGCGTCGAGGGCGCGCGTGAACCGCCGCTCCTTCCGCCGGCCGCCCCCTTCTTGGCCCCGAACTCCTGCCATTCCTCCTCGAGCCAGGTCACGACTTCGTCCGTCACCGCGGCGGGTGCCAGCTCGTGCCCGCCATCGAACGCGAACAGCCTGACGTGACAGCGCCGCTTCTCCAGCACCTTGGCGTCCTTCTCAGCCCAACTGCTCGCGTTGTTGTCGCGCCGGCCGTTGACTATCGCCACCGACATGTACTTGCAGAACTTCTCGTCCGCGGTCTCCGCCCCGCCCAGCCACCCGCCGTACGCAATGATCCCGGCGATGCGCTCCGTGCGGCGGAACGACATGCTGTACGCGCGCATGGCGCCGCCGGAGAACCCGGCCAGGTACAGCCGCTGCGCGTCGTGCGGGACCTTGGCCAGGACCTCGTCCACCACCTCCTTCTCCATCGCCAGGTCCGCGCGCGTGCTCTCCGTATCGTTGCTCAGCCGGTCGCAGCCGACCAGGATCCACCCGACCTTCTCCGCGGAGCCCTTCATCGCGTTCAGCATGCCCATGCCGTCCCCGCCCGGACTGAACGCGACGAGCAGCGGGAGATCGCTCTTGCCGGTGTACGACGTCGGAAAGTAGACGTGGTACGGTATCCCGGCCTTGCCGGCCGTGGTCCGGTCCACGACTGTCCCAGCCGCGCCAGCGCCGAACTCCGGCACCGTCCCCTCACGCTCGGCCGCACGGCCTACACACCAGGCCGCGAGAATGGCGATGAACAGAAGTCTCTGAATGAAATTTGACATGGTGACAGACCTTCTCATTGGCGCCAGGCGCGCCGGTCTCGGCCCCGTCCACGCGCCCCTGCTTGCCGCGACGGAGTGCTCGGACGAATCCAGGCACCCGCGAGCGATTCGGCGGGCACGCCGAGTTGCCGAATCCCACGCCTGGAAGCCCGACGAAAAAGTGGGTCACCTGCAGGGGTGAATCTACAACATCGTCGTTGATAATCAGTTACGACTTCACGAATTGCAAATACCAAGGCCTGACCCCGGTGCCCCCCGCCTTCCGGAGCGCGTCGCCCGAGCTGTCGCCGCAGTGAATGTGGAGCATGTTGGGTCCTCTTGTCGCCTTCTGCGCGAGGGCGAGTGTTCAGGTCTCAGGTGTCGGGTCGGGCACGCCTGCCGCAGCGGGACCGCAACGCGCCATCGATCGCGGTCGATTGCAGTCGGCAGCAGTCGATTGCGTTCGATGGGGCCGAGTGCCTCGAATATGCTCTGCCGAAACAGTCCGCCCATGGCGGACGGCCAGACGTCCGGCGGTTGCCGCCCGGTTCACGTCGGCAGGACGCGGAATGCGCCGGGCGGTTCGCCGGTGATCCAGTAGTAGACCGCGCCGATCACGGTCGGGACAAAGGCGCCGAAGACCTCGCCGGCGATCAGGCCGTAGAAGATCGGCCGCAGCTTCTGGTACGTGTTCACCCCGCCGTACTTGACGATGAGCGTCTTCACCAGCCAGCCGATGAGGAACGACCCCCACATGAGCGAGGATGGGTACGTCGGCCAGGTGAGGAACAGCACCGGGTGCAGCGGCCACCAGGTCAGGCGCAGCCGTGCCACGTAGACCAGCAGTGTGACGGCGAACCCGGCGGCCAGCGCGCTCATGCAGAAATGGTTCGGCGCCATGTGGCCGAACCGCGCCCAGCCGTGCAGGTTCCGCGCCTGTTCCAGTGCGCCCATGGCGGTGAGTTTCTCCTGCACGCTGACGGCGTTCTTGCAGGCCATCTGCGGCACCATGGCGCTGCCCCAGACGTCCCACTTGGCGTAGCCGAGGTCGTACTGGAAGTAGAGTGCCGTGGGGATGGCGACGCACAAGCCGACGATCAGCGCCAGGGCGAAGAGCCAGGCGCCGCGCGGCAGGTTGATCTGGCGCCGCTCCAGGAGCTTGAGCGAGTTGGTCATCAGCGGCATGATCGACTCGCGCGGGTCGATCATGATCACGGTCGTGAGCATGAACATGATCAGCAACGCCTGCGGCCCGAGCGCCTGTGAACCCATCACGCCCCAGATGGCCACGCACGGGAAGAAGAACGGCTGGCAGTAGAACAGTCCGGTCTCGGCCAGCACGCGGCTGACCACGACGTAGAAGACAATGACCACGCCCATGTAGAGCATGGCCAGTTGCCAGTCCAGCCCGATCGCGACCATCTGCACCCAGAACAGCGCCATGCAGAGGACGAACAACCGCGCCGCCCAGACCTCGCCGGTGGTGGCGGGGGTGGCGACGCCCTCAGACCGCGTGAACGCGGAACTACCAGCCGGGCGCTGCGCGGGTGCGGCGTTCGGGGGCGTAGTTCCGCCTTCAGTGCGTGTCGATTTAACCACCTCAGATGCGCAACCACGCCCAACGTGGCCGGACCGGCTCGGTCCGGCATGCGGGAGCGAGCCGCTCCCGCCACTCTGGAAGGCCTGCTGCCTCACTAGTTCGACATGCCCTTCAGGCGGTTCGGGTTCGGCCAAGGCTGTGGCTGGCGCGGTCGGGCGCAATCCGCAGGCGCGGCGGGCGACGTCCAGGTAGTGCTTGCGGCCGCAGTAGAGGATGACGCCGAACACGGCCAGGTTGGCGCCGAACAGCAGGAACGTCTGCGGCTTGACGTCGATGTAGCCGCTGGCGCCTTCGAGCGAAGACGTCAGGCTGAGCCCGTACTTGGCCAGGAAGCCGACCGTGATGCACCAGAGCACCGGGCCGATGGCGAGCGAGAACGAGACGTCGCTCGGGACGAGGTAGGCGAATCCGATCACCGTGAAGAACACGGTCGGCATCATCAGCGACCGGCCGCCGCCTTCCTGCAGGAACGGCACGCTTGAGGTCAGGGCGGTGAAGTCGAACTGGCGGCGGATCGGGATGAGCACCTCCGGAAAACAGGTGTACAGGAAGTTGTTGAAGTGCAGGAGGAAGATGGCCCCGGTAGCGATCCAGAACAGGCGGTCGCGCAGCATCGGGCTGAGGGTCTGGCCTTCCTCGGGCAGGAGCGAGTTGGCGAAGTCCGCCAGCGGGTAGGGTAGCAGTTCATGTTCTGACCACTGCCGATGAATGACCACGGCCAGCGCGGTCAGTCCGAACCAGAGACTCAGCAACAGCGGCAGCCAGAACAGCAGGGGACGAGCCCAGGCTTCCCAGGGCACGTCGAAGAAGCGGATGTGCCGGTCCGTCTCGCCCAGGCCTTGGACGAAGCCGTTGAGGACTTTGTCCTCGTTGACGCTCACGTCCGCGAGCATATGTGGCGGCATGTCGGCCAGGACTTGCTTCTCACGCCAACCGGGGTTGAGCCGGTTGAAGTGATGCGGCAGTACCAGCGAGGTGGTGAAGCAGCGCAGCAGGCTGTCGCCCGGAATGCAGCAGGCAGCCAGCACGATGGCCAGCACCAGCGCGATCTCGCGCCCGCTCAGCATCAGGCGCCGGTGCACCCGGGCCAGGAGCGGGTTGATCGCGACGACCAGCACGATGACGGCCCCGTACACCGCTACCGGCAGGTAGTTGCCGAGCAGGAACGTCTGCTTCAGGATGTTGTCGTTGATGTAATTCAGGAAGCAGATGGCAACGACGCCCAGAAACCCCAGCACGATAGCGCGGACAGTCATACCGAATGCCCCTCTTTGCATGCGCGCCAACCTGGCGTCGCCTTCGGACGCGTGGGTGCCGTGCAAACGGGTGCCGTCCCGGTTCGTAGTCCCGCCTTCAGGCGGTCTTGCTGCCACGTGGCCGCGCGTACCCCGGACCGCGTAAACGCGGGACTACAAGCCTTGCGCCCCCGCTCAGTGACGACGCAGGTGAACGCATCGGATCAGCCCTTATGTTGACGCGCAGGCCCTCTTGGCCCGAGACTCGCGTGAGCCTACCACCGGACCTTGCACGCCACACTGGAGGATAGCACCGGCAAATCGATTGGCAACCCGGTGTCTGTGGCCTGCATCCGGACCGGAGGTGAGGCAACTCCTGTCGCGGTATCCCACCACTCGACTGTACAGGCACCGGCTGGGATGCCTTGCAGCATGACTCGGGCGCCTGCAATCGGGACGGCCTCGCGCTTTTCGACAATCGCCTTGATGTCATAGTCCCGGTTCTGCAGCCATAGCAGTGCCAGATGCTTGCCTACCAGGCCAACGCCGTTGATCTTGGGCCCAGGGTAGGCGGCATACCGTGGCAGGGTCAGGCGGTCGATGGTGATCCCATCCGCCCCGGCGTTGTACAATTCCACCTGATGCTTGCCGGCGGGGATGTCCACCACGACGTCCTTGTCGTAGTCAGCTCCCCAGATCTTCCATTCCTGATTGAACTCCGAGTGTGCCCACGGCCCCTTGCCTTCGCCGGCCGGGAATTCCTGACACAGGAGTTGCGTGCCGTCCAGTTTGATGTTGAGGATTCCGTGTATCCACACCCGGCCGATACGCAGGACCAACGGTCCGGGTTCGGCTCGATTCAGTTCGATCGTGATGGGATTCTGCTGATCCTTCTGAGCCCGGCCGTAGAGGTAGAAACGGCCGAGACCGTCCGGCGGGTCCGCAGAATCAATGACCAGGGTCCCGACTACCTGCGGCCCATCCTTGCACTCGAGCGTGAGGTCCTGCGGGGGGGCCGGTTCGGGTGGGACGATGCAGGAGAGACTGGCTTGCGCGGGTTTGAAGTCCGCGGTTGTCCATGGCACGTCCCGGCAGAAGCGTGCCAAGGGAGTGTACAGCCGGTAGAGGTTGTTCGGGTGCACGTAGTTGTCCCACCACCAGCTCAGTGCAGTGCCGGCCGTGCCGCAGAGGGCTGTAGACCAGATGGCGTTGTGCAGGTGGACACCGTCCGGATCGAGTTGGCGCAAGTCCATGTACTCCGCCCGCAACGGCGGCCCGAACTCGCCGAAGAGGTGTGGCCGCCCGTAGCGTTGCATCATGTCGCGGGAATACCGCGGCAGATCTCTGCCCATGCGCAACACGCCGTATGAATGGGATTGCACGAAGTCCAGTTCCGGGAGCTTCCAGATGTCCTCATGGCCATAGGTGTTGGAAAACGACGTCGTGACAAGGTGCCGATTCGGGTCCAGCTCGCGCAGGACGCCAGCCATCTCGACGTGCCACTTGGCGATCTCCGGAACCAGTTTCTCCCAGCCGGGGAAGCAACTCAGTTCGTTCCACAGTTCCCAGCAGAAGATGTTCGGGTCCCAGCCCCAGCGCGCCACGATGTAGCGCAGGCGCTGGCGGATCAGGCGATGCCCTTCCTCCGTGGTGTAGAACTCGGCGGGATCCTTCAGTGGGCCGCCGTTGACGGCGTTGTGCGGGCAGTTCTCCCAGGGCTTGGCTGTCAGTTTGCCCAGCCAGTAGTGCTCCTTCTGATACGGTTCGGGCGAGTCGCAGGTGAACAGGACGTGGATGCCGTTCTGCCGCGCCGTGTCAAGCACGTGGTCCATGCGCCAGGCGTTGGCCAGGTCATAGCGGCCGGCACCGGTGCCTTTGTGCTCGATGCTGAGGTACTCGTTCCACTGCAGCCAGATGCGGGCGAAATTCATTCCGGCCTGGCCGGCTGCCGGCAGCCAGTCGTCGAAGTTGTACGTGCCGCGCTTGTTGGTCCAGGCGAGGTTCTCGCCGATGGGGAAGAAGGGCGTGCCGTCGTCGTAACGGAAGTAGTTCGTCCCCGCGGCACGGCGGATGTACCCGTGCGCCTGTGACGGCGTGGCGGTGAACGTCAACGGCCGGGTCATGGATTCGCCGGTCTTGTCGCGGGCCTTGATCCGGATCTGCCACGCCCCGGGCACGGTCGGCGAGAAACGCACCTTCCAGGACGGTACGCCGACCGCCTTGACCTGCTCCTGGCCCTCAACCAGCGAACGCTCGCAGTCTTGGTAGAGGAAGGCCGGCATGATGACGTCCTTGCCTTTCGGGCTGCGGAAGACGCCATCGACCTGGATCTCCCTGGGATCGAAGGCATTCGCGAACTCCGCCGTGAGCGCGAACGTCACTTCGATGCGTTCGCAGCACGGCACGGTGCCGGCACTCAGCCTGATGTCGCGCACGTCGGGGCCGCCAGGTTGCCCATTCGCGAGCGGTCCTGGCCCGCCTCCACCGCACCCGCTCAGGATTGCCGTGCCAGCCACCAACATCAGTGCCGCTGTCTTCTGCATGGGTGTTCTCCCGTCTTCTTTCAGCACGGTTTCAGGTGTCAGGTTTCAGGTGTCAGGGAAACAGGTTGCATGGTGGACGTCTGACTGCGATCTGTGAACGATCGTTCTTGGCTGAAACCCGAAACCTGGACTCACACGCCCCCGTCCCATGTCTTCGTCCCCGCACAACAGCTTGGGGGAGAGTGCGCTACACGCGGACTTGCCCACCGCGTTTGGCCGAGACCTTGCGCCCGTCCACCGTCACCTCGAACCGCGACTTCGTCGTCCGGATGTCGAACTGCCGGCCGCGGAGCCGCAGCCCAGTGAGCTCGATCTCCGGTGAAAAGGAAGATGGGTTCGGGGCGACCCGAACCTTCCCGTCCGGTTCGACGTGGACGCCGAGCATGCCGAACACCAGCGACTGGGCCGCGGAGATGGAGCCGATGGCGTTCTGCAGTGGCGTGTCTTTGCGGTAGTCCATCTGGTTGGCGACCAGCGAGTCGGACCAATAGGGCAGGCGCTCGCCCCACCAGAGGATGCGGCGGAGAACGTCCTCGGCGAGTTGTGGATAGCCGGCGCGGTAGAGTTTGTGTATGATCGGGCCGGGGAAGCAGGAGCAGCACCCGCCGCCGCCGTTGTCGATGTCGACCTGATCGAACGCTGGGTCGAGTTTGGACATGCTGTGGATCCCGTACTCGGATAGAAACTCGCGCTCGTTCAGGTGGCTGAGCAAGCCTTGCTCCTGGTCCCGGTCGAGCGCCGGACCGCCGATCATCTTGAACATCTGAATCGTGTAGCGCAACTCCTTGCGCCCCTTTGCATCCTGCCAGTGGAACCAACGGTCTTTCGCGCTCCAGAGCGTGCGGCGGAGCAAGCGCTTCAAAGCTTGTGCGCGTGCCGGGAAGTCCACGGCGGGACTTTTCCCTGCCAGTTGGCACAGCGTGTGTGCCGCCAGAAAGCAGGCGCAGCGGCGGCCGTTCATGTCGGGCAGGACGTGGTCGTACCGGTATTCCCGGCGCAGTTCGAGGTGGTGATTGCCGTCGCCGTAATCCGTCAAGGTCGCAGCCTTGGTCAGGTCGTCACCGACCAAGGCCTGGCGGATCACGTGCTCGATGATCGTTGCGCTGGTGCCGTCGACGCGCTCATGCAGGAAGGCGACGTCGCCGGTGTGCAGCACGTAGTGGTAGACCAGGAAGATGATCTTCTCCTGGTTGATGTAGTACCAGGGTCCGAACGCCTCGCCGGCCAGCGGCAGAAAGGCGAAGTGCCGGGTCAGGTCGATGCTGAGAAACGCTTTCACATGCTCGCGCAACGCCTCGGGGTCATAGAGGGGGAAGAAGCCCCAGTTGTTGCCGAAGTCCCAGAGGTACGACGCCACACAGCCGCCCATGACCGATCCGGTCGAGTAGTACGGGTGGAGCTTGAACTCCGGCACGTCCCAGCGGTTCAGGAGAAAGTGGACCAGGGAACGGTTGTAGAACTTCGTCAGGCGCGCATCTTTGGCGTGGAGCGTCGGCAGCTTGTCGAACAGGTTGCGGACCCGGTTGGCCAGGTCCCGTCGCGCCGCCGCCACGACGTCACCGGGGTCGCGCAGGATTGCCTCGACGTCGCGGACGGCTTCGGTTTCCGGACCAATGGCGAGCGCGAGGTGCAGTTCGCGCGTCGCACCAGCCGGGAGGCGCAACTCGCCTTCCCAGTGGCTGCAATGCCCTTGCCACGTCGACGCTGCCATCGACGTTCCCAGCACGATGGCGCCGGAGTCATTGCGCTTGACCAGGCGTTGACCGCTGACGCGAACCTGGGTCGCGCTGCTCGATGCGGGCTGGGAAAACTCCCAGCGCGTGTTGATGTCCAGGCCGCCCAGGATGTTGAACTGAACCGGGACGTGTACAGGTTTGCCGGTCCGGTTCTCGAGTTGGGCGGTGAGCAGCAGTGCGCGTCGTCCAACGGCCAGGACGGTGGTGCTGGAGACTTTGACGCCGTGGATCACACCGGTCCGGCGGACTTCGGTGGGAAACCAGGTGTATTTCTGCGTCCGGACCTTTTCGCCGAACAGTCGTGTTTCGAGGCGGAAGTCCGAACTGACGAACGGCGGTGCAAACAGGCCGCGGCACGAGAGCACATCGCGATAGGTCACATTCGTGGAGAGCAAGCCGTTGATGATGCCGAGGTGCTGCTCATCGAGCAGGCACGATGCGCCGTCAAGGGCGAACAGACGTCGGGCCGCAGACTCGGACATGCTCTTGCTCATGGTGTGTTGTCTGGGTGAAGGTGTCAGGTGTCAGGTGTCAGGTGTCAGGTGTCAGGTGTCAGGTGTCAGGTGTCAGGTGTCCGGGTACCGGGTGCCGGGGGAGCAGTCGATCAGACTGATCGGACAGATCCGACCGATCAGACGGATCAGGCAGACCTCTCCGTGCCTGAAACCTGACACCTGAAACCCGACACCTCTCTCATCATGCGCCCGCCTCGCGTTCCAGAATCTCCCAGGCCTTGCCGATGTAGAACCGGTAGTTCGCCAGCGGCGTGCCGTTCGTGATGCGGTGATCGAGCCCGAGCATGCATCCGCCCGTGGCAACGATGGGTGGGATCTTGTACTCCAGTTCCGCTGCGATCTCCGCATTGCTCCGGCGCAGCACGTGCTTGTCAATGCCGCCGTAGAAAGCCAGGCGTGTGCCGTAGCGCTGGCGGATTTTGACGATGTCCATGTTGGCGGCCGGTTCCATGGGGTGCATGCAGTTGATCCCGGCATCGACGAAAGCGGGGATCACGGCGTTCATGTCGCCGTCGCTGTCCTGGTCAAACACGCGCGCCCCCCGCCCCGCCAGCAGGTCCCACACGCGGCGGTAGTATGGGTGGATGAACTCCTGTACCTGTTTGGGCCCGGCCAGGGGCCCGGACTTGCCGGCCATGTCTTCGTGCACGCTGAGTATGTCGACCGTCACGGTTCGCGATACCGTGTCGAGGACGCGGACCGCCGTGTCACCGACCGTCGTGAGCATGTCATGAATGAGTTCCGGCTGCTCGTAGTACGCCAGGCACAGGTTCTCTTCGCCCATGAGTTGCCGGGGCAGATCGAACCCGCCAGGAATGCCTGCGACGGTTGCCCGCCCCGCAGCCAGATGGGCCTTGGCGGCGGCTTCCCAGTCGCCTGCCAGGCGGGCTTCGGCGAACTCGAACATGTGGCGGATCCGGAGCCAGTCGTCCATGTTCTTCACGGGATGGCCGCTCTCGGGCAGCGGGATGGTCGCGACGCCTTTGCACAGGCGCATTTTTCTGCCCAGGCTGTCCCGGGACAGCACGTACTCCTCGGTTTCCTCCAGGACGCAGGGCTTGCATAGTCCCCCTGTCTGGCCGGTGTTCACCGGGATGCTGCCCAGTGCCGGGCAGCGGTAGCGGAAGGCTGAGAAATCCAGTTCCGCGGGAGTGGCGCCCTGCTCCAGCCACTCTTCCTTGAGGCCGACGATGGGGCCGAAGATCTCGGTGAACAGTGGCCGGTCGTTGCGGCGGAAGGTCATGAAGTCGAGGTATTCTTCCCGCATCACAGTGGGAGTCTTCTTGATCGCCAGATCGCCGTGGTTGGGCCAGATCAGTTTGCGGGGCATTGGATACAGACCCTCCGAACACCGAACACTGAACGCTGAACACTGAACACCCTACTCGTTCCCACGCCCAATGCCATCACGGCGTTGTGGATCCGGGAGCCCCGGGCTGATGCGCCGCGGCCTCCGCCGCCGCAACCGCGCCGGCGAGACGGCAGGCGCCGATCAGGACCCCGGGCGCACCGCGGGCGCCAAATGCCTGGGGCGGGGTCACCGGGTATCTGGCGCGAAACGCGGTCAGACCTTTGTCCAGAATCGGCTTGGGATCGGCGGCGAACAGCGAGGCAATAGCGCACGCCTCGGCTACGTACGTGAAATCGGTCCGGATCCAGGAGTCTGACTTCAGGTCGCGCCGCGTCTCGGGCGCGTGGCGCTCGATGCAGAAGTCGCCGAGGCGTCGAAACGAATGGGCAACACGCTCGTCACCGGTCATCTGCCAGTACAGGTGCAGGCCGCGGAGCAGCATGGCGCCCCAGTGCAGGCTGGGGTGGTGGTAGGCGGGGTCCTCATAGCGGGGCACGGACCAGCAGCCCAGCTTCGGGTCCTGCACGCGCACGGCGTAGTCCACCAGGCGGTTCAGGTTCCGGAGGTGCATGGGATCGCGCGTCAGTTCGTGGACTGAGACCAAGGTCAGGAGCGGGTTGCCCGTCTGGCGCGTGAGGTTCCACATGCTGAACGGAGGCTGTGCCTGATACGGTCCGTCGGGCGGCATGTTGCGGACCACGTAGTCGGCCAGGCCGCCCGAGGCCTCACGGAGCCGCTCGTCGCCCGCCATGTAGTAGACCCACAGCACGCCTTCCGGCCAGCCGGCGTGCGCGAAGTTGGGCGGATCGACCTGGTGCCCTTCACAGGTATCGCCCGTGTGCACATAGGAGCCGCCGACCCAGGCCGGCGTTGACGAGCAGTGCACGATGTCGGCGTCGACAAAGTGGCGTGCGGCCTGCTGTGCCGCACGCCAGAACTCCGGGGCGCCGGTGCGCACGAACTCGACGACCAGCGCGGCCATGTAGTTCCACTCCATGTTCGTCCACAGCTTGGTATCGGTCTGCACGTAACCGCAGGGGGCAAAGTAGTCGCCCCAGTCCTCGATACCGTATTTCATCTGTTTCGCGCGCAGGGTGTTGAGCGTGTGCGCCGCGCTGGCGTAATAGGGCTCGAAGCGCGGGTCGTGCCTCTCAGTGACGGGCCCGAACACGCCGGTCTGGCAGTAGTGCGCCGGCGGCAGTGCAGCCCCGAGAGGATCGAGCACGGACGCCAGGCGTGCATCGCGGTCGGGCGGTGTCAGGGTGCCGTCATGCGGCACGAGGGCGATCTCTGTCGTCAGGCGCGTACCTTGCGCGAAACGGAACACCCGCTCGCCGGCGGCAGGCCAGACGCCGACCTCGATCGCCAGGCCATTGTCGCTCTTCCGAACGGTGATGCTCCGCGGGCAGCGCTCGACAAATTCGTGGACGCCGAGCGCGAGACCAGTCCCGGCACCGCGCAGGTCGAGCCAGCCGTCGGTGCGCTCGCCGGTCGCTGCCACCGTAGCCCCGGCGCGCAGGTCCCATGCGCCCTTGAACTCCGCAACGCACGCGCCGGTCCCGGTCTGTGAGAGTGTCTGCGCCGCGCCGTCGAACGGCAGCGCGGTCGTCGGCCACTGAACCGCGCTTGGCACGACCTGGATGCCATCGACGATAAGTGCAAACTCAGTTAGGGGCAGCGCCGGACTGCAGCCTTTCTCGGGTGCATAGCGTTCGTCGGATTCGTTCAGCACCGAGAAGCGCAGCAACAGCGTCTGCGGTGCGGTCTCGGTCAATACGGCCTGGAATGCGAGCGGCGCAGGATTCCCGTCGGCCGCCAGAAGGTGCCCCTTGACGGATACGCCCGGTCGGACGCCTTGGGAGACAGGCGCCGCCGACTCGACGCGGAGCCGGTCGCAGTGCAGCCCGGTAGCGGTCCGCAGTCGTACCGCGAGTGGCTGCGAGAGCAGCGGCTTGCCGTCGAGGGTCAGTCGGTCCCAGATTCCGTCGCGATACGAGACCTCGATCTGGCCGCAGCGGAATGACTGCGCTGTGGCAGGGGGAGCGGCTGGGGTTGCGGCGCCCGGCACGTCGCGGCCGAACTCGACCGGGAATTCCGCCCCGGCCGCATCGCAGTCAGCCTGGAACTGGAGCCGGAGCCACTTCACGCTGCCGTCCGGCCACAGCACCAACGGCTGGGTGGTGAGATGCGCGACATTGGCAACGCGGAACCCGTGTTCCGGGCGGAAGGCGCCGCGCGCAAAGGGGACACCCGCCGTGACCCACTCCTGCCGCCGTGCCACGGCGCGGGTCTGGAAGAGCCGCAGCGCGGTGCGCTGCACCGCCGGGGGTGTGGGCGTGGCGGGGAGGGCGACGGGCCTCTCCATGCCGCGCGCGGCGTCGTAGACGGGCATGAGCCGGAGGTAGTCGACATAGATCGGGCCGGGGTTCGCCGCGGTGCGGACGCGATGCGCGACCCAGACTGACAGACGCTCCGAGACGTCGATCAGGCCCAGCTTGATCTCGCCGGCGCCGCCCGTGATCCGGCGCCAGGTCTGGCCGTCCATGGACACTGCCGCGTCGCGCTGCGGGTCGGACAGGATAACCTCGTACGGGCCGGGCACCAGGCCGGTTGCAGCCAGTTGCAGCGGCGGCAGGTTGCCGCCGTCGTCGGCGGCGAGAGTGTCCGACTTGATGACCGTGTCGTCCGAGAACAGCCACGGGTTGTTCTTCGGGTCGAGGCGGCAGGCAGCCCAGCGCGCGTCGCCATCCACGTCGTCGGTCGCGATGGCGTCCGGCGCGGCCACGATGTCTTCCGCCTCGAGGAACACACCGGTGCGGTAGCGCGCCTGGGCTGTGGGCGAGTGCGCCGGCAGCAGCAGGCCGGTGGTGTAGGGCGGCAGGGGCGGGACATTCTGTTGCAGCCGGATACTCTCGATCCAGAGTTCCGAGTACCCGCGGGCGTCGACCCCGACCCGGACCTGTGTGTCAGCGGCGGCCTGGAACACGACCGACACGTCGTGCGGCGTGTTGTTGCGGTTCAGCACCTCGGTTTCTGCCACGACGACGGGGGTTGCGGTGTTGCCGGACGCTGCGATCAGACGGATCGTGCCATACCCGAGATTGCGCCGGACGCGGGCCGACAGGGTGTACTGCGCGCCCGCCGTGAGCGCCACCGTGTCCTTGCTCAGAAAGGTCCAGGAACCGGTCTGGCGGAAGTCGACGTAGGCGGCATAGGCGTCCAGAAGTCTGCTCACTCGCGTCAGGCTGAAAGCGCAGGTGCCGGACTTGCGCTCGAACGCCCAGCGCGCCAGGGACGCGTCGCCGGCAGCGAAGGTCTCGCGGAGCAGCGTGTGTGCCGTCGCCGTTTCAGTGGCGTCCTCCTGGTGACCCCGCCGCGGTCTGCCCTGGTCGTAACGCGCCGCAATCTCGTCCTGGGTAAGGGCGCGGCCAAACACGGCGACCTCGTCGATGAGTCCATCGAAGGCCCGAGTGCCCGGTGCCGCGGACGCGCTGGCGGTTCCGATATTGCCGATGAGCAGGCGCCCCGACGACGCCCGGAGCTTGCCGCTCCACTCGGCCTTCACGCTGCCCTCGATGCCGTTCACGAACAGTTTCTGAACCTGCCCGTCAAACGTCCCGACTACGTGGTACCAGTGCCGGAGTGGGACGGGCTCGCCCAACGCGCTGGAATGCGGCTCGCCCCGTTCGTCCTGGACCGTGAACGCCAGGCCCCAGCCGTGCCCGGCGTGCATCATGAGGCTGTACACGCCACGGTCGACGATTCGACCGTAGTCGCCCTGGCCGAAGCTGCGCGGAAGCACCCACGCCTCGACAGTGACCGCGTCGACCGGGTTCAGGCGCGCGTCGTCGCCGCAGTCCACCGCCCCGCTTTGCCCGTCGAAATCGAGAGCGTGCCTGTCACCGGCTTGCGCCCAGCGCACACCGTTGCCAAGCCGCGCGTCATGTCCGGCGCCACTGGCGTCGGGAACGATGTCGCCCTGGCCCGTGCCGAATATCCACTGGCCCAACACCGGTTCCGCCCCCATGGACGTCGCTGCCATGGCGCACGCGCACAGTGCTGCGCACGCTGCCGCGTACACCGTCCGTAGCCTTGGGGAATGGGTTCCCAGGCAGCGCGCCGGTTGCGCTGGAGCTTGCCGCTTCGTGGACATCGCTATCGCCGTCGGGTTCATCTGCACCTTCTGCCGTTGTGCCTGACTTGGCGGGCTGCGCCGTCCCAGCCGTGCGGTCATGCGGTCGGACCAGGAACGACCACGATGAGGAAGTCGTGCGCTGTCGGGGCCATGTCGAACACCTCGCCCGGCGCTGCCAGGCACTCCCTCACGCCCCGTCGCGTTGTCAGGTCGTAGAGGCGTGTCCGGGACGAACCGGCTGGCTGTGAGCAAAGCTCCATTCGGCAGGCGACCGGCTCGGGCGTGCGGTGCCAGCGTCCGGCCAAGTGCTTGTTGCCGCTCTCGATCAGTGCATGATTCGCGGTGTTGAAGATGTACGCGACGAGGGTGTGGCGGTCGGCCGACCGGAGCCAGCAGGCGCGGTAGCCGCGCGACGTCCGCAACGGCCGGTCCGCCAGGAACGCGGCAGGGAGTTCGGGATCCTCGTAGGGCAGGCGTGCATCCACGACGAACGTTCCGGCGGGTGCCGCACTGTCCTCGACCAGGTATCGAGCCATGAGCGACCGGGCCGAGAACCAGTTCTCGTACTGGCCCAACACACGCCGGCGCTCGGGATCGCTGAGGTTCGCCGAGTTCACGCGGATCGCGATGCGGGGTTCCTCGAACGGCTGCGACCAGTCGACAAGCTCGCGGGCTTGGTGCAGGATGAGATGTTCGTCCTCGGTGCACAACTCGTCCCACGTCAACATGATCGGCGAACGGTGGACCAGGCCGATGTAGAACGTGTCGCGGACCCGGATGCGGTACCGCGGCGTGCCGGCCCAAGTCTCCTCGAGGCCCATGAACTTGGCGTAGAGCGGCGGGCACGGCCAACTGCCTTCGCCCATGAAGTAGTCGCCGAGCTGGAGCATCTTGTACTCGATGGCGAGGTCTGTCTCCGGGTACAGGTCCGTGCCGGCCCAGTACACGCGGCTGCCCTTGAGCCGCGGCTCGAAGCCCTGGCTGAGTTCGTGCGGAAGCTTGGTCAGGCGAATGATGGGCTCGCAGAGGAAGACGTGGTTCGGGTCAAGGGCCGTGACGAAGTTCATCGTGTCGTTGACGCGACCTTGCAGTGCGACATGGTCGCCTTCGCCGGACGTGGACGTGGCGCCGAGCGCCGTCTCGTCGCGGAACACCGTGACGAACTCGGCTAGGTAATTATGGAAGAGTTGAGTGAACGGGGCTGAAGGATCTTTCCAGTCCTCATCCCGGAAGCCCGCCTCCAGGTACTGGCGCAGCACGGGTGTGTAGGCGTTGCTGCTAGGGGCGGCCACGGTGCCGTAAGGGTAGTGCGAGAGCGCCATCAGCAGCGAGAGCTGGTGTCGTGCCGCAACTCGCAGCAGCAGCGCCAGTTGCTCGGCGCCGTGCGGCGCCAGGTGGCCGCCCGCGTCCAGTTTCTCCCACACGGCCCAGCCTTGGCTGAGGTGGAGCAGGTCCCACCCGTTTGCCGCCAGATATGCGAGCCGCTGTTCGATCTCCGCTTCGGTCAGCGCCTCCCAATAGTGCCAGTGTTCGCCCGCCGGTGTAGTCCGGTCCCAGGCGTCCCATGCCTCCTGACCTTGGACCAGGCGTTCTTCCGGATCGCCAACCTGCCGGAACGGGATCGTCCCGACGTAAGAACCGGTCACGGGGCCCAGGGCCCGCGCGTTGCGGACAAGGGAGCGCCTGGCCGAATCGTAGGCGAGGAACTTGCCGTCTGAGACGCGGACCGGCAGAGTCGTGCAGGTGTCGGGTTTGCCGGCCAGGCGCCACGCGACCGTGTGGTCGCCTGGCTGTGAGACGGCGAGTCGCCCGGTCCAGAGCCCGTCACGTTCCTCCAGCCGGATGGCACGACCGTCGCAATCGGCAGTCAGAGCGACTTGGCCCGCGGAGAGCAGGGCGCCGGTGGCGTCCACTACAACCGCGGCGACTGGAACCCCCGTGGCGGCCGCGGTCTTCCGTGTCCGGACGACTGGCAGGCACGGCACCACGGCCGTGTTTCCAGGGAATGCGGCGGTCATGGACAGGGTCGCCTGGGTTGCGGCCTGCGCCGTCCACACCCCCACGGCCAGGTGCAGTTCGGCGAAGCGCAACGTGTAGCCTTTGCGCCGCCAGGCGTCCGCGATATCGAGCCTGACCGAGCCGGGGCCGCGCATCCAGTCGCTCGCCAGCAGCGGCGGACCGCTGCGGCCCTTCACCAGGACGCAGACCTGCCAGTCAGCCGTGGCGTCGGCGACCGCGATCTCGAGGACCGGGTGCTGCTCCAGGTTCACCTGCATGCCTGGCAGCACCACCGCGTCCCGTTGGCGCGCTGAGCGTTTTTCGAAAACCATCGCGGTCCCGTCGTGGCGGATCGTGTTCGCCGGTTCGGAGAACCAGTCCGATGCGCGGGTCTCACCGGTGAGCGGCAGTCTGCCGCACGCTTCGTAGCAGAGCAGGGCGCCGTCGTCCGTCGTCACCCAGCGCAGCGTCCGGTTGAAGGTCCAGGATTGGTCAAAGAAGGCGAAGTACTCGGGCTCGTTCCCGCGCGGCCCTCGCCGGCGCTCGTGGTAGACTTCGTCCTCGTGGCCTTCGACTGCAAACCGGGGACGTTCGGCCATGTTCGGGTCCCTCTCTTGCTGGTGAGCCGTCACCGCGTCATGGGAAAATAGCCATGGACGGGGCGACGAGGGTGCGCAGTTCCCCACGTCCGAGTGTGGTCGTGTGACCGTCAATGTAGAACGTGTTGGCCCGGTCGTGATGAATGGCCCACACGCGGTCCGAGGCCGGCGCGCCACCCAAAGTGAACTCCGCCACCTGGTAGTACTTGCCCAGGTTAACCAGCGCCCAGCCGTCGATCGAGTCGGCGCCATAGACGAGTTCCGAGGGGTTCCGGACCGACCGGAAACGGTAGAGCCGCCAGTCGTAGGTGCCGTCGAACGCCGAATACACGACCGTACCGACCCCGGGCGTGCCGCGGTAGTAGCCACTGTAGTTGATTCCGTAGTGCCACCCGCTCCGGATCGACGACGCGGCCGGGAATTCGGGCAGGGCGGGACAGGTCCCAGCATACACGACGTTTTCCATATACTTACCATCGAGCAAAAACTGGAGCCACCCGTTCCACGGTGACCAACCCACCCCCACGTAGCGCACGACCGGCACCTCCGTGTCGTAATCGTCCCCGTACCCCTGGAGCGCCACGATGCACTGCTTCATGTTGCCGGTGCACAGGCCGAGTTTGGCCTTGTCCTTGGCCGTGTGCAGGGCGGGCAGCAGCATGGAGGCCAGAATGGCAATGATGGCGACGACGACCAAGAGCTCGATCAACGTGAACATCCGTCGTCCGTCGCGGTGCGACATGGTTTCGGCTCCTCGCGTCCGGCGATCCCGGCAGTCATTGTGGTCCGTTCGCCGTTACGCCGTTCAACTAAAGCGCTTAAGTTAAGATACCCCGCGCACGGGGCCTTGTCAAGTGCGCCTGGCCTGGGGTGGGCGGCACGTCGGCCGTGGAAACATGGCCTCCCCGTGACGGTGCGTCAGCGTTCCGTCTTGCCTGAGGGGCGTAGCTGTTTCGGGCCTTGCGAACGTCGCAAGCTGGGGCATCTTCGCCGCCAATGGGACCGGGTGTGCGTGGCGTGGCTGCGGCGTGTGGCGGCGTCAGGCGGGCGGTGCGGTCGGCGACGCGCGGCCCCGCGGGCTGAAGCCGGGACTCAGGCGTGGGAGTGGCGGCGGTGTCTGGCGTCTGAGTACCGCCTTTCAGGCGGAAGTGGGCGCGAGTCTTCAGCGAGCGCGCGGGGTGCCTGCGGCCTGGGTGCAGAGCGTGGCGGCGTCGGACGGTCGCTGCGGGTGGGGACGCGTTTCCCCGCGGCTCGTCCGTTTCCGCCAGGCGGCGACACGGCCCTCAGGGACCAGAGACGCAACGTCGTGGTTCAACTATGCCAATGCGGCCACGGCTGGCGTCACGTTCCAGCCGTCGACGGCCACCTGCAGCGCGGTGGCTGTGCCGGCGGGTAGTTCCGCCGTGAGAACTTTACTCTCGCCCGGTAGCAATGAGAAGTAGTTGTCACTCCAGAAGACGGGCAGGATCTCCTCGCCGTCGGCCGCCCGCACCATGCGCACTCGGGTGAAGAAGGCCAGGCCCGTGCCGGGATTGGACAGTTTCACTCGAACGACCGGATTTGCGTTCGGTGGCGTCGGCGGCAGCGTTTCTCCCGAGACGTTGAGCGTGGCTTGCGGCAGTTCCGCCAACTCGGGGAAGCATGGCGTCTGGCGCGGGACAGCCAGTGGCTTGTTCGCGGGGAACTTCTTCATGTCATCGGTGAAAACGATCTGGTAATCGTCGAGGCGCGGCGAGAGCCAGTAGAAGTTGTCGGCGACGAGCACGCCGCCGGCGTCGCGCAGTTCCAGTTTCACGAAGTACACCGGTGTTTCTGCCGCCGAGGTTGGGCGCGGCAGGACGAATGCGTCGCGGCAAATGTTGGCGGGCACGTCCGCGGCGCTCGACTGGCGGTGCAAGACCTTCAGATGCAGGTCGTAGACGGTCGCTTGCACGGTCAGTCCGGCGACGGGCGCCAGACCGCTGTTGACGACCGAGATCATCCCGTCGAGGGGACAGAGTTGCACCGCGAGCCGCGCGCAGGCCTTGCGGATCGCGAACAGGCTCACCATGGGGCGCAGGAACCAGTCGTACACCTGCCACTGCACGTCCGGGAAGGCGCTGTTGAGTTTCCAGTGCCCGAAGCCGCTGGTGATGTCCCACATGCGGTGGTGTACGGCTTCGAAGAAGGCGCGGTGCTGGTCGTAGGTCACCAGGTGCGCTTTCCAGACGTAGTCGCGCACATCCTTCGGCTCGCCGTAGAGCAGGCGCAGGCCACGGTCGAACCACTCGTAGTATGTATTGGCGCCGTAGTGCGCCCAGGTCTTGTCGAGCGGGTACTGCGGGTCGTTGCCGGGGTTGGGCGGCAGGTCGCGCAACTGCGGAATGAACCGGACCAGGCTCTCGAGCGGCGGCAGCGACGCCGCGCAGCTCTCGATCATGAACATCCAGTTGCGCTGTTCGCGCACGAGGTGGTAGTAGACCCACGGCAACTGCCAACTGTAGGTCTTCGGATAGTAGTCGTTCATGCCAACCGGCAGGTCCTTGCGGAACCACTCCGGAAACTGGGTGCGGTAGTGCGGGAACGAACCGGAGGGCACGAGGAAGCGTGTGTCGTCCAGCGCCAGCACGGTGCGTCGCCACATCTCGTAGACGTCTTCGCGCGTTTCGCCTTCGTTCTGGGACATGTAGATCACCAGCGACGGGTGGTTGCGGTAGCGCTTGACCAGGTCCACGGTGCAGTCTTCCAGCACCTGCAGGTCGACGTTCCACGGGCGGTTGTACTGCAGCCAGTAGCAGTCGTAGAAGCAGTTCCAGAACAACAGCCCAAGCCGGTCGCAGATGTCCAGGTACCAGTCCGGCGGGTTGGGGATGTCCTCAAAGACGACGTAGTTGAGGTTCGCCTCCGCCAGGTACCGCAGCTCGGCCTCGACGCGTTGCGGGTCCCAGTCGAACATCATTTCCGGCTGGACATAGCCGCCGCGCTGGAAGATGCGCTGGCCGTTGACGCAGAGCCGGAACGTGTGCGCGCCGTCGCGCTCGTACAGCTCGCGGTCGATACGGCGGACGCCGAACCGGGTTTGGGCCTCGGCGGACGCGGAGCCAACCACGACGACGCGCAGCGTCAGGTTGTACAGGGGCTGGGCGCCGTAGGTGTTGGGCCACCACAACTTCGGATCCTTGATGACGAGTGCGGCGGCATCGGTCGCGGTGAGCGTGACCCACTGCGTTTCGTAACTCAGAAGGTTGACGGGACGACTGAAGGTGGCTACGACGGCGCCAGTGTCGGGTGCGGTGATGGTCCCTTCGAGCACGCCACGGACCGGCGCCGACGTGGCATTGACCAGTTCCGCCGAGACCGTGAGCCGGGCCGGGTTCAACTCGGGGAGCGCGAGGCTGCACTTGACGAACGGGTGCCTGAGGTCGATGGGCCCGGTGACGTCGAGCGTGACCTCCTGGATCAACCCCAGGTTGCGGTCCGGCACGGTTGGGAAGCAGTCGTAACCAATGCTCATGACCTCAGTTACATCGTTGCAGATGTCCTTGTGGAAGCCGCGCACCTTGCCGAACACCTCCAGTTGCGTGTCCGGCACGCCGGGGTGGTCGACGGGGTAGACGAGGATGGCGAGGATGTTGCGGCCGGGTGTGACGTGACCCGTGATGTCGAGGCGGAAACGCTGGAACATCCCGACCAATTGCTCGCGGTCTGCGATCTTCGCACCATTGACCCAGACCTCGGCGCGGTAGTTCAGGCAGTTCAGGGTCAGCCAGACGTGGCGGTCGGGCGCGAGTGACGGCATCTGAAACTCGGTGCGGTACCACCAGGGGTCGCGCCAGGGGTTCCGCTTCCCGGGCAGATGGCTGAACTGGGTCAGGTCGTGCTGTTCGTTGAACTCATCCGAGGCGTCCGGGATCCTGTACGTGTCCAGAGCGCAGCGCGGGTCCGGGTAGGTGCGGTCCTTGACCAGCGCGCTCAGGACCGTTGCCGGCACGCGGGTCGGGTGCCATCCCCGCGCGTCGAAGGAAAGGGACGAGACCGCATCGCCCGTCGCGTCCAACAGGTACGAGGATTGCAGTTGCCAATCGTCAATGAGAACCTGTGCACGGGGCCCGTGTTCATGGTTTTCCGTGGCGTTCATGCCGGCCTTTCCTCGCGCGGTCTTGCGGGACTGATGTGGAATCCAATTCGGTTCAGAACCTGTGCGGAGACGACGGCGAACAGGGCGAGTCCGCCACCATGTGCTCGCGGGACGGGAGCCATGCCTCGAACTCCGCATTCGCGGTGGTGGTCCGGTCTTTGCCGCCAGCCCTACCGAACGGAACGGTCGGGAATGCAGGGCAAGAAGCGACAGTAGGCAAGACTTTTCCGGCGGAAGTTGCAGTCCCCATGATTTTGCCATTCATGATTTTGCTGCGGATTCTCGTGCTTGCCGGATCAACTTGCCTTGGGAAAGTGCGGATTTCGCAACTCCCCCACCGCCTCGACCATGGCGCGGAAGTTCTCCGGCGGGATGGGCGGGTTGATCTCGCTCGAACTGGCCACGAACATGCCGCCGGTCGCCAGCACGTTCGTCTCGCGGATGTGGCGGTGCACTTCGCGCTTCACCTGCTCGGGCGTGCCGCGTTCGAGCAGGTCGACGCCATCCACGCCGCCGGCCCAGACCATCTGCGGCCAGGTCTGTTTGAACTCGACCACGTCCATGCCGCAGTTCGGCTCGAGGCAGTAGAAGCCGTCGACGCCGGTCGCGATCAGGTCCGGGATGACCTTGCGCCAGTTGCCGTCGCTGTGGTAGAGCGCAATGACGCCGTGTTCGTGCCAGGCGTCGGCGAGACGCTTGATGTTCGGGTAGTGGAACTCGTGCAGAAACGCCGGGCCGAATATCGGGCCCTGCTTGGTCGCGAAATCCTCGGCGATCAGCACGACCGGCGAGACGGCGACGTACTCGTCGGCGATGGCGTGCAGGCGCTGCAAACGGTGGTTCATGCTCGCGGCCATGTAGTCGCGGAAAGTGTCCGGCCACGCGGCGTAGAAGTACGAGAAGATCTCCAGGCCCATCCCGCCGTCGCCGTAGGCTCCGCACAGCCCAGTATCGATCGGGTAGGCGAAAATCTGCGTGTCGCCGAGTTTGGCTTGCAGCCCGCGCATGTAGTCGCGGTGGGACTGCCGTTCCTTCGCCACGTCGACGCGCGCCTGTTGCAGCGAACGGATGCGCTTGACGAGCCAGTCGCGGCCGCCCTCTTCGTCGGTGAACGGGCGCGACACGGTCCACACGGTCCAGTTGTCGTACTGGTGCACCCAGCCGTCGGGCGAGGTCACGCGCTTGGTGCCGAGCTTCTGGGTCGCCGGCGGCATGACCAGGTCCATGGTCTTCCGGCACACTTCGCAGATGTCGTCCAGCGTGTAGTCGAACCCGGCGATCGTCTTGCCGGTCCAATCGGCAATGACGCGCGGGTTGTAGCTGAGCTGTTCGAGCAGCGCAGCGCGGTCGATCGGTTGGTGGCGCAGCGTCGCCAGCACGCGCTCACGCTTGGTCATGGTGTCGGAGGCAAAGAGCTTTTCCATGGTGGACTCCGCTGGGTTAAGCAAGTGTCGTGGGACGAATGGGACCTATGAGACGGATGGGACTCATGTTTGCGGTCCGTGCGCCACCGGGCCTTCGGCTGTTTCGTAGGCGCGCTGCACCGCGGCGAATGCCGCTTTGCGGCGCCGCTCGTAGGTGACCAGGCCTTTCAGGTTGAGCTCGTCCCAGCCGCTGTTGCTGGGTTTCGACGGGTCGCGGTAGTCCGCGAAACAGAAGGGGAAGGTTCCGACGATCTGCGGGTAGTCGCGGGTCAGGGCAAGGATTTGCGCCAGCAGGTCGGCATGATATTCCTCGGACCACAGGTCGCGACTGGCGGAGTGGACGCCGGGAATCGAGTCGGCGCCGAACTCGGTCAGCAGCAGGGCGAGCCGGTTCTGGCGGTCCTTGAGTACACCGTCGAGCATCTTGCGCATGCCCGACAGGTCGATGGGTTCACGGCCGTCCATGTGCGGCGGTGCCGCGGCACCCTCCGGCACGATGCGGCCCTCAATCTTGCCGTACCAGCCGAAGTACGAATTGATGCCGAGCACGTCGACCAGTTCCGCGAGCGGGCCGACGTTGCCGTACAGCGCGGCGTAGGACAGGAGCCGGGTCGGGTCCTCTTCGCGCGCGGTCTTGGCCAGGGCGGTGAAGAACGGTGCGGCTTCCGGGTGCTCGGTATTGCATTCGTTGCCGATGCCGTAAAGCGATACGCTGACGTGGTTGCGGGCGGTCGCGACCATCTCGCGGATGATCTGGCAGGCCAACCCGGTTGCATGGGGATTGGCGAACAGCGTGTTGCTTTGGTCTTTGTGGGGATGGTAGCAGTAGACCATGGGCTCGATCCACACCAGGATGCCGGTGCGGTCACAGGCGGCGTAGAACCGTTCGTCCATGGGGTAGTGACAGCGCACGGCATTGCAGCCGGCCGCCTTGATGAGCGCGACGTCGGTGGCGATCTGTTCGTCGGTCATGACCAGGCCGTGGACCGGCGAATCGTACACGTAACAGACGCCTTTGAGCGTGATCGGCCGGCCGTTCAGTTGCACCCGGCCGTCGCGCATGGCGAGGGTGCGGAAGCCGAAGGCGAACTCCTGCCGGTCGATCACGCGCCGTGCCCCGTCGAGCAGCTCGACCGCGATGGGTACGAGGAACGGGTTCTCCGGCGACCAGGCGGGTGTGTCCATGAACGGCACGCACACGCTCAGGGTGCCGTCGCCGCCAACGGTGTCCTCCCAGGAGAGCCCGTCGCCGCTGCTGACGCGGACGAGCAAGTGACCGGTCGGATCGGACCGATCAGACGGATCATGTGGCGCCCCCGCCACCCGCCCGGATACGTTGAGTTGCCAACCGTTCTCGGCTGGCACGGCTTCCAGCTTGACCCCGTCCAAAGCCTGGCCGGCGGTGATCTCCAGGCTCACGTCGCGATGGATGCCGCCGTAGTTGAAGTAACCCATGACGGCCGGCCAGACGGTGCTGCCGGCGCGGTTGTCGACGCGGACCACCAGCAGGTTGCGGCCAGGCTTGAGTGTCGCGGTCACGGCGACCGTGAACTCGGTGTAACCGGTCTCGTGCCGGCCGACATCCGTGCCGTTCAGGTAGACGCGGCAGGCGTAGTTGACCGCGCCGAACCGCAACCGCGCCAGGGTCATGCCGGCGAGTTCGCCGGCGTCGAACTCGCGCGCGAACCAGCCCACGCCCTCGAACAGGTCGTAGCGCTCGCCGTACTTCTGCCAGACGCCGGGGACCGTGACCTTATGCCAGTGCCGGCGGTTCGAGTCCGGACTGACAAAGGTGCGGATGTAGCCGGGCGTGTCGTGGTAGCGCGGGTCCAGGTCCGCGACGAAATCCCAGGTGCCGTTGAGGTTGATGAGGTTGAGGATGGTTCGCATGTAAAACGTGTTTCCAGCCCGAAGCGGTGTAACTAAAACGCTTAAGGCAAATAACCATATCACGCGGCGAAACATCTGTCAAGGCCGAACCGTGGGCGTGGCGTGCTGCGTCAGTCGCGGGTGGAGATAAGGTCGACGGTTGACCGGGGCTGGCGCCTAGAGTGGT
>MHBL01000129.1 GCA_001803235.1 Lentisphaerae bacterium RIFOXYA12_64_32 | reverse complement strand
CACCCTATGGAGCGCGGTGGCAAGTCCGCCACGGGCGGCGCGACACCGCTTTGGCTGAGGCGCATCGCCCGCGCAACGTGCTCCAGCCAAAGCGGCGTCGCCGGGCGCTCACTCGCCCTCTGCCGCCGCACTCCACATGCCGCTGACGGTGGCCACGGTCCGTCGCGGTGCCAACGGGTCTGCCGAGCACGACGGACACGCAGCGCGGGAGAACCTTAGTAGCATTGGGGGCAGGACAATCAGACCGATCTGACGGATCGGCCTGATCCGACAGATCCGTAGACTTGTTGCCGCACGCAAGGGGCAAACAGCCCCGTCGCCATGCGTGTCAGAACACCTCGAGTTCCCCAATGAAGAGCCAGTCGTCGCCGGCGCCGGTGCGGGTCTTGCGGAAGCGGAACTTGATGTAACGCGTGTCGTGGAGCGGGAAGTCCCGCACGAGAAACCCGGACCGCTGCTTGCTCGCCACGCCTTGCGGTTGCCATGTTTTGCCGTCAAGACTGGTGTCAATTGCCATAAGGTCCGGCTTGTACCCGGGTGCGCCGCAGGCCTGGTGCATGGCGCGTGACACACGCTGTGGTGTCTCCAGGTCCAGGACGATTTCCAGATCGATGCCGGCGTCGAGTTGGGGCAGTGCGTAACCGTAGGAAAGCCCGTCCGCGTACTCGTGCCCATAAACGCCATCGGTGGACAGAGTATCGCCCTTGTCCGGGTGTCCCGGGTGAGGCGGGACGGATTTCGTGTAGTGCTTGCCGCGTGCCAGCGAGGCGGAACCGGTGCGGGCGGAAACTTCCTCTGAGGGGGCGCTGGTCTGCCCGCAACCGTTCTCCGCAACGACGCGGAACCAGTAGGGTGTGTCGGGCTTGAGGTCAGGGAAGAGGCAGGCAGGGTCTCGGGTGATCACCGCGGCGGCTTTCGGGGTTGGGGTGATACCCGCCTGGTCCCCACGGTAGACTTTGTAGAAGACGATCCCGTCTCCCACGGGCGGGTCCCAGGCGAGGTCGACGTAGGTGCCGCCGGTTGCGGCGGTGCGCAGCCCCGTGACGTTGGTCGGCGGCGGTTGGCTCAGGGCGTTTTCCACAGCATCGAATTCCCGCTTGACGCGTTTGTGCAGCAACTTGATGTTGAGGTCCCGCGGCGGTTCGGTCATGGCCGGGGCCGGATCGTAGTTTCGGAGGTAGAACAGCAGGCCGAGGTCGATGGGGGCACAACACCAGCCGGTCTCGACGCAGTACGGGCCCCATCCGACGTCGGCGCTGCTGCCGAAGTACTCCCAGCGCCGGTAGTCGAAGGACCGTAACCAGGTGCCGTCGAGGAACTTGCTATCCGAGCGGATCTGAATGCGCGACAGGTAATCCCCGAGTTGTTCGAAGGCGCGGCGCAGTTCGGGGTCGCCCGTGATGCGGTGCGCAATCCACAGGTGCATGAGCGCAAAGCCCGTGTCGTAGAGTTGGTCCGTGACCGGGTCGCCGTTCACCTGGAAGATCGAGGTTTCGCCGGTGCCGAACGTCTCGTTGCTCGTGGGCGTGCAGCCGTCCCACTCCTGGATGGCGCCGCACGCGTCCTGCCTGGAACGGATGTAGCTGGCCACCGTGTCGATCCAGCCCTTGACCTCCGGCGTGGGTTGGCAGCGGTACAGCAGGGCGAGGGGGAAGAGCATGCGGGCGTGTTCGCAACTGCGGCTGGTGACGAGGTGCCAATCCGTGTAGTGCTCCATGGCATAGCGGATGCTCTTCTCGGCGATGTCGTAGTACTGGCGGTCGCCTGTGACGGCATACGCGTAGAGCAATCCGGCCTGGGCCCAACTCATGACATGCGGCACAGGTGTGCGGCAGTCGCGTGTCCGGGACTTGGCCCACGGCTCGCCGAGCGGGCCGCTGCCTTCGTAGTTGCGGTGGCGCAGGCCGCCGATCTGGCCCGTGCTGTCGCTGGCGATGCGGCGGAAGTACTCGGCGCCGCGCAGGGCGGGGAGGAGGTACTGTGGATCCAACGTGAAATGGTAGAACAGAAAGCACATGGTCATGGCGGCGCCGGAGTCGTCAACGAACACGTACGTGGTACCGTCGGGATCGTAGTCGTTGCGGGACTGCCAGTCGCCGTAGTACCAAGTGTCCGTCGAGGTGACCTGGTAGCGTTCGGTGACCGCGTTCATCATGTTCCGGCCGATCTGCTTCCAGGCTTCGTCCTTGTTGAGCAGTCCGTAGAGGAAGAACACCAGTGCGGACTCACTGACGCAATCGACGCGGACACAGCTTGCGACGCCCTGCGAACCGTCCGGTGCAATGGGCGAGGACAATCCTTCGCGGACGCCGCGGGTCCCGTCCGGAGTAACAAGCATACCGGCATTGCGGAACCAGTCCGTGTTGTGGCGCAGCGTTTCGCGGTAGCGTTCTTCGCGCGGAGAGACGCTGATCGTGACGCCTGCCGTCTGCTCGCGTCCGCTGCGGCGCGCCGTGACATGGACGGTGTGGTTGCCGACGGGGAACTGCACTGGGGCTGAACGCCAACGACCGGGCCCGGTGGCCTGCAGTGGGATGTCGCCGACCTGTTCCGTGGCGGCCCGGACTTCCGTGCCGTCGGCGGCTTCGACCGCAAGAGAGAGCGGTTGCTCCGGCGGCACCCATTCGCGCGGTTCCGACCACGCACGCAGGCCGACATATTGCGATTCAGTCACGCTGCGGAGGTTGGCGGGAAGCAACTCGAGGACCACTTGCCGCATGAGCTTCCGCCAGGCGTCACTCGGCACATAGCGGCCGCGGACGGCGTTGCTCAGCGCCGTGGTGGCGAAGAACAACTGCGCCTGCCCCTGTGGCAGGCGCAGCAATGCCGGGATGCTGTCCTTCGGCGGGCCGAAGACGGCCCTGTCAAAGCCGGCAAGCCGCCCGTAGGCCAGCAGGACATTGGCCCCGGCCGGCGGTACGAGCGGCATGCGGCTGGACTCGTGCTCTTCGAAGAGCGTCAGGGCCGGAAAACCCAGGGCGGCGCCTGAGTCCGTGACGAAAATGCGCTCGTAGCGCGGCGTCTCGATGCCGCCTGTCTGCAGGGTCGGAACCCGGGCATACTCGGCGTAGACCGATGTGCCGCGGTTCAGGTACGCCAAGACCGTCTGCCAGGCAGCGGTGTCCAACTCGAGCGGCTTGGGATACGCTTCGGCCACGATGAGCACGGCGCAAGCGGGTTGCGTCCCGGCGGCCAGGTTCGCCAGGGGCAGGACGTTGTGGTTCAGGCCGAGTTCCGCCAGTGCGGGGAGAAAGGCGTTCTGCGTGGCATCTCCATAGACGACGACCGGTGCATCCTGCGCCAAGCTCGACACGCAGCCAAGCAGCGACACCAGGATCAGTGAGTGCTTCATCCGACCGTTTCTCCTTTTGGATCTATCCGTGCAAGGGGCGCCACGGTGCGCCCCCTCGCTTTTGTCCGCGGCGGCGGGCCGTGGCGCGGGACCTCCGGGACCGCGGCAGGGTGTTCGGGGCCGTTCCGGCCCGAGGCCCTCGGCGGGGGATCCGTCTTCGCGCGAACGACTTCCGCCGTCGCTTTGGCTCTGGCGGACATGTCGCCGGACGGAGCCGGCCGGCGTACCCCACTTCGGCGCGGGACGCGCCGAGCCACCGCGCGCGATCGCATCCCGGCCCGGGCACGCTGGCTCTCCGTGATGGCGCATCTACCCGCACCTGTCGTCTCCTCTCCCTTCGGCGGCGCCTCCACCTCAGTGGCTGTAGGCGGTTTTGCGGACCTCCGTGCGGGTGCGAGCTGTTCCGCAACTGCGGTAGCGACTCGGCGGGATGCCTTCCTCGGCGCGGAAGGCCCGCGAGAGGCTGTGCACGCTCGAAAAACCGGTGCGCAGCGCAATCTCCGACTGGTCGAACGTCGAACCGACCATGAGGTGTTTCGCGAGGCGGATGCGCGCCCGGCGCAGGTACGCGCGGGGCGAACTGCCGAAATGCCGGGCGAACAATTCGCGGAAATAGCTGGGGGAGAGTCGGAACCGACGCGCAACGGCGTCCATGTAGAGTGGTTCGGCACAGTGTGACGAGATGTAGTCTGCCGCCTTTTCGAGCACGGGGATGTGCTCCGTGCAGTCCGTGGGAAGGCCTTCCTGGCCCCGCAGAACTTCCGCCACGATCTGCAGGATCAACCCGGACATGCGGAGGCCGGCGTAGGGCTGGCCACGGGCTGCTTCGACACAGATTTCGCGGATCAGGTCCCCAGCACGGCGGTTTGTGTGCGTCCGTATCCTTCCGCGCAGCGTCTGAAGCCGGGGCGCCGGCATCTCCGGGTGCATCAGCGGCCGCAGTTCCTCGAGGTCCGTCATTCCTCCGGGGATGGAGAAGTCCCAGTGTGCGACGTCTGGGCGATAGATCAGGTCGAAGTGGACATAGGGGCAGGCCATCAGAGGCGGGAACCCCTCCATTTCGTGGTCGGTGTCCGGCGGGATCCAGAACAGATCGTTAGGTTCGGCGTCGTACACGCAAGGTCCAACTTGGAATCGTCCACGGCCCTCGGCGATGTAGACCAACAGATAGTCGAGGAGGCGTCGCCGGGCCAGTTTCCAGGCCGGTCGGTGCGAGTCACCGCAGTGCCGCACGTAGGGGCGCAGGAGGCACAGCAGTTCCATGTCCGGCCCCAGGCCCGGCATCTGCGGCGTTGTGTCGCGCATGTTGGTGTCCCGTTGGATGGTGCCTGGCAACGACCCCGGCGGGATGGTCCAATGAGGGCTTGTCTTGGCGCCTATGTGGGGGGTGGCTTCCTCTCGGTGCTGCCGCTATTTCAGCCGTTCGAGGAGCAGTTCCCGGCCTTTCTCGTAGCCGTAGGGGCCTTGGGTCTTGCCGCAGGCGTCGCGCCAGACGGACGTTTCGGGGATGTCCTGCTGGGGCAGGGCGCAAACACCGTAGCCACGCGGGATCTTGTCGAAGATCAGGCGGAAGAGGTCTCTGGCGTTCATCGTTGTACCGTAGGTTAGACCGAGGGCTTGCAGCACGTTGAGGTCCTTCAGTTCGTTGTAGAGGCCGCCGGAGTTGAAGTGGCCAGTGACGCAGGCATTCAACGCCGGGACCCTAGAGGGGCAGGGGGCGCACATTGCCCAGTCAGCGCCGCGCACCATGGTCACGGGGATGTCCGGGGTCTGGGTCAGGATCCGCTCGAGGAACTCCGGGAGATTGTCCTCGGCGAACGGCGGGTGTACACCGTTGCCGTACTGGCAGACGGCGCAGAGCAGGATGTGCGGCCGTATGGTTACGCCCTTGGCGCACGACAGTGCCGCCATGGACTGTCGCTTTTCGGCCTGCATGACGTCTGCGGGACGGCGCGGGATATAGGCTTCGATGCCGTTCCGACAGCGGTCCTCGTAACTGCCGGACGTCGCCCTTGGGCAACCGTGCCAGGGCGGCGCGGGGTGGCCGGGCACGGCGCATATGCCCGTGACGGTCGGGATCGTCTTGAGGACGAGTTGAAGGAGGAGTCTGGCCGGGACCACTGCGCCGGGCATAAGGTTGAGACGCCGCAGGATGTCCATATCGCGCTTCAGATTGTAGTCGGGCCCCTCGGGGGTGTCAGTGCTTGCACCGGGGTCCTGGTAGGCAAAGACGTCTCCAGCGTTGCACACCAGCCGGATGGGACGGTCGGGGAACTGGCGAATGGCCTTCAGAAACCGCCGGGCGCCACGCTTGCGGGGACCGGTGTCCCGTTCTTCGGCGCAGCCACAGATCAAGCACAGGACGTGGTACGGGCGTACTGACAAGGGAGGCGGGAGCCCTCTTTTCACGCTTCAGTCCCTCCGGGCGTGTGTTGTTCCTGAAATCATGCCCCAGGGCATCTGGGTAACCCCTGATTGCTGGCGGCGATTCGGATACATATTAGGCGTTTTCTGCAAGTGACAGGTCACCTCAAAACACCTAGATTCTACTGTGAATATAGCCGTGGTTTGGCGGTCTTACACTCTATACGGAGCGAGGCGCGAAAATGTCAACAAAGACCTACCTTGAGCGGGTCCTGGCCCATTCTCCCAGTCCGGATTTCGGGAATCTGCAGAAGGTGTTGAAGCACATGAGACCCAACCGGGCGACCCTGTTCGAGTTCTTTCTGAACTATCCGCTTTACCAACGGTTGTCGGGGGTAACGGTGAAGCCGGGTGTGGAGCGGACCGATGTTCAGTGCCTGATCGGTGCTTTCCGTCAGGCGGGGTACGACTACGTCACGTACCGCCCGCCGGAGTTTGCGTTTCCGCGTGGCGAGCGGCCGCGCGAGAAGACCGTGTCGATCAATGAAGGTGGGGTCATTGCCGACTGGGCGAGTTTCGAGAAGTGTCCATGGAAAGACCCGGACACGTGCAACTACTCGCAACTCAAGTGGATTCAGGAGTTGCTGCCGGACGGTATGAAGGTTGTCGTTTGTGGCCCGGGCGGGGTGTTGGAGAATGTGATTGCCTTGGTTGGGTACGAGCGGCTTTGTTTCATGCTCGCCGATGATCCGGGGCTGGCGCATGCCGTATTCGATGCGGTCGGTTCGCGGTTGGTTCGGCACTACGAGATTGCGGGGGGCTTCGAGAGTGTCGGCGCCTGTATTTCAAATGACGACTGGGGATTCAAGACACAGCCGATGCTGGCGCCCCAGGCGATGCGTGAATACGTGTTCCCGTGGCACGTGAAAATCGTCCAGGCCATTCACCATCACGGCAAGCCGGCGATCCTGCACTCCTGCGGCAACGCTGCGGAGATCATGCAGGACATCACCGACGCGATGGAGTACGACGGCAAGCATTCGTTCGAGGACGCCATTGAGCCGGTTGAGGACGCCTATCGCAAGTATGGGCGGAGGATCGCGTTGCTGGGCGGGATTGATGTCGACTTCGTGTGCCGGGCGTCGCCGGACGAAGTGTACCGCCGGTCCAAGGCGATGTTGGACTTGACTGCCGCCGCGGGCAGTTACGCGCTGGGCACGGGCAACAGTGTGCCTGAGTACGTGCCCACGGGAAGCTACTGCGCCATGATCTGGGCCGCCTTGGAGGCACGGTGAGGCGAGGGTTCGGCCTGTGTCGGTAGTTCTGAGACCACCTGCCGCCTCGTGCGGCAGGCGAATGGGGCTGCCGACGCGCGACCCGATCTTAACATGGTACGCCGGGAATGCGTCGTCTCCCGGGGAAAAGAGAGGAATGTCTTGCGTGGTGGCAGTATAGCCGGCGTAACTGTCGCCCCTGCCAGGCAAGCTGGCAGACGGCGCGCGGAAGCCGGTGTTTACCCGCGCAGATTGGGATTTACTGTTGCTGTCCGTTGGCCCGTTCAGGCGGCAAGTTTCCTCCGCCCTCGAACTCTGCATAGACATAGCGCGGGCCGATGTGTTCGAACGTCGGGGGGGGAAGTTGGAGTCGCGCCTGGGGATAGTCCTCGCCATCCACAATGATGGCGATACGAATGCGTCTTGCCGAGTTCGCCAGCATTTCCCCAATCGCGCTTTCCGGCAGAAGTCTCCACTTGGCGTCGGGATATGCCAAGCCGTGTCCGAGTTCGCCGGAGTCGTCGGTCTGGTGGACATCCGTTCTGCGAAAGAACCAGCAGGCTGGCTGGATCATGGGTTTGTCGGCGACCACGATGGTATCAGGAGTGATTCGATCGGCGATCTGGAGCAGGAACGGACCTGGCGCCCGGCGATCGATGACCACGGCCGGTAGCACCGCGGGCATGACCAGAAACAGAAGTCCCCCCCCGGCGCCGATGAGTGTCGCCCTCGTATTCCACGATGATGAGTTCGCCCGTGCGGCATGCGCGACGCAGAGGGAACACGCCAAACCTGCGGCCACGGCCAGCACCCATTTCCATGTTTCGTCCGGACGGTAGACAGCGAGTTCTCCGAGGTCGAGGATCTGCACTAGAGCCAGCCCTGCACTGGCGATCCCTATTCCCGTCGCAAAAACGCTGGCCCCGACCGTGAAAGCCCGGTTGCGGCCCGCAGCATAGTAGCGTTGAAGACCGATGCTGCACAGGATAGCCAGGGGCGGAAAGCACGGCAGAATGTATGTTGCGATCTTGCCGCTGCAGGTGGAGAAGAAGAGGAAGGGAAAAGCAAACCAGCACAGCGCGTACCGTGTGAGTCGGTCCCGCAGATCCGTGGACCGCAGGCCGATTGCTGCGGCAGGCAGGAGCAAGGTCCACGGCAAGACTCCGGCTGCGAGCATCGGCAGGAAGTACCAGAACGGTTTTGCGTGCTGGGCCCGCGTATGCGAGAAGAAACGGCGGATATGTTCGTGCCAGAAGAAGTATCCCCAGAAGTCGGGTTCCCGTTGGTGAATCAGAATGCCCCAAGGCAGTGCCACGATTAGGGCGGCGAGCATGGGCACCCACGCCATGCGGAACAGTTCCTTCCAGCGCCGCTCCCATACCATGTATGGCACGATCACTGCAACCGGGACGGCAAACGCGAGAAAGCCCTTGACGAGGAAGGCCAGCCCGCAACAGATGCCGAACAGGGCCAGCAGGCCGTTCCTGGCTGTACGTGTCACCGCACAGTCTGCGGCGAAGAACAGCGCGATGGCGGCTGTCAGGAAGAACGTCAGGGCGCTGTCCAGGATGGCGAACGTGCCGATGGCCAGGAACATGCCGGACGATAGAAGCACGGTTGCGGCGACAGGGGCCGTGATTTCGCCGCCGCCGAAGCGTCGCACCAGCAGGAAGACGGTCAGGGCGGAGAGGCCGGCGGCAAGCGCGGACGGGAGCCGAACCGCGAATGCGTTTTCACCAAAGAGCTTCATCGCCATGGCGCTGAGCCAATAGCCGAGGACGGGTTTTTCGAAGTAGCGTACGCCGGCCAAGTGTGGAACCACCCAGTCGCCGGAGGTTAGCATTTCGCGTGGGATTTCCGCGTACCGCACCTCGTCGGGAGCCATGAGCGGGCGTACCCCAAGGGGCAACAGATACACCAGGGCATAGGCGCTGATTAGGGCGATGTAGGTCTTGCGCATTGGACTCGATGCGGCATCATCGCCGCGGTTCACGACGATCTTTCGGTTCTCAGGCCGCGCCTTGACAGGCGACCCAGCCGTCACGGCCAGGCACGGAGCCGCGAACCATCGGTGCCTGGACCGGGGGAGGGCCGTCCGTCACCAGGTTGCCCAGCGGTACGAACACCACATTTTTCGCGGCACAGAGGCGGATGAATTCCTCGAACAGTGTTTCGCGTGCCAGCCCCTCCACCTCGGCATGGATCGTCAGAACATTCAGCGAATCAGGTCTGAGTCTGGCGAACAGGAACTCGTTGTAGTTCGCGTCCGAGACGCCATTCCGCCCGATCACCTCATCGTATGTCGGCAGGGTGACGGGGACCTGCGGTCGGGGAAGGGCATGCCCGTCCACAACCGGCAGGAAGACTGAACTCCCGCGGCAGTCGCTGTTGAAAGCAAACGGGTGCGCCAGTTGTTCGCGCAGCACCGTGTCGTTGCACTTCCAGGATGGAGCGGCGGAGCAGGTTGGGGGACGATCCATGATTCGGGTCAGCGACTCCGTACCTCGTGTCAGGTTTCGGCGGATGGCGACACCGTCCATCGTGTCGAGGCGGGCTTGCCAGGCGTGGTGGTCCCAGGCGTGCAACCCCACCTCATGTCCGGCGTTTGCGGTTGCGCGAATCACGTCGGCACACTTCTCCCCGATGTTTGGGCCGGGCCAGAACGTTCCGCGGAGCAGGATGTCCCAGCCGTAGAGGCTTCCGGCTTTGGATCGGAGCATCTTCATCAAGAACGCGGGGCGAAGAAGCCGCCAGATATGGCGCCCCATGTTGTCCGGGCCGACCGAGAAGAAGAACGTGGCGCAAACCCCGTGCTTCGCAAGCCGGTCACAGAGTCGCGGTACGCCTTGGCGAGTCCCGCGGTAAGTGTCTACGTCAATGCGAAGGCCGACCTTCACGGGTTGGGGTTCCTAAACGGGTTGGGCCTGACCGTTGAGTGTGCGGGTTTCATGTATCAGAGTTGTGAGACCAGGTGATTCGTCTGGCGGCCTGCCTGCCGGATCTCTTTCGCGAAACCTGACACCTCTCTCTGCCCGTTAACGGCAACCGGTCCGCGGCTATGTCACTCGGTCTCATCCGCGTCCACCCGGAACTCGCCGGAGGTTACGGCGTCGCGGAGGAAGAAGTCCAGGGTTTGTTCGACGGACTTCTCCATGCCGACCGTCGGGCTCCATCCCACAAGGCGCCGTGCGTTGCGAATACTGGGTTTGCGATTCTGCACATCCTGATAGCCGGCGCCGTAGTAAGAGCGACTCTCGACCTCGCGATAGCCGGCGAACGGAGGGAACTTGGCGCGGAGCGGGTGCGCATCGAATTTCGCGACCAGCATCTGGGCCAGTTCGCGAATGCTCGCTTCATTGTCCGGATTGCCGATATTGATGATCTGTCCGTCGCAGACGCCAGTGGCGTTTTCGACAATTCGGTAGAGGCATTCGACCCCGTCGGTGACATCGGTGAAGCAACGTTTCTGGCTGCCGCCGTCGATGAGCAGGATGGGCGTTCCTTCAACTAGATTGAGGATGAGTTGGGTGATGGCACGGGAACTGCCAATCCGTGCGGCCTTGAGGCTGTCGAGTCGCGGCCCCACCCAGTTGAAGGGGCGGAAAAGGGTGAACTTCAGGCCCTGCTGTTGGCCGTAGGCCCAGATCACCCGGTCGAGGAGTTGCTTGCTGCACGAGTAGATCCACCGCTGCATGCGGATCGGGCCGAGAATCAGCTTGGAGTTGTCCTCGTCAAACTCCGATTCATCGCACATCCCGTACACTTCTGACGTGGAGGGGAAGATGATGCGTTTGCCGTAGCGCACACAGTAGCGAACCACCCGAAGGTTTTCCTCGAAGTCGAGTTCGAAGACGCGCAACGGGTTTCGCGTGTACTCGATGGGGGTGGCGATGGCGATCAACGGCATGACGATGTCACACTTACGGATGTGGTATTCGAGCCACTCACGGTGGATGGAGATGTCGCACTCGTCGAAGTGGAACCCGGGTTGCCCCAGGAAACGTTGAACATGATTCGAGCGCAGGTCCATGCCGTGCACGTCGTACTTGCCGCTGGCCAGCAAACGTTCGGTCAGCGCATTGCCGATGAAGCCGTTGACGCCGAGGATCAGGATGCTGCGCCGGCGCGTTGCTTCAGCGCGACGGCTGGCGTTCGAGCCAAGGCGCATTCCGGCAACGATGTTCATCTCCTGAGCCAGTTGGGCACCCCGCATGTAGACGCCGTTCTCGGTCTGCGCGTAGTCGATGTGCAGTGCATCGCGACCGCAGGCAATCACCAGCGGATCGGCCGACAGAACGGTGCCGGGTGATGCGTCGGCAGTCGTGCTGGGAACTTGGGTGGCGCTCCAGAACAGGTACTTGGTGTCGCCAATGTGACTGAAGGCCCCCGGGTAGGGTCGGGTCACGGCCCGGATGAGGTTGCGGACCTCGGTGGCGCTCTTCTTCCAGTCGATTTCGCCATCGGCCGGGCGCCGGCCTCCGAAGTAAGTGGCCCGGGCGTGGTCCTGCGGCGTGCGGGGGGCCTTGCCGTCGCGGACTTTGGGCAGAATGCTGTCGAGCATCGTGGCGGCAGCAGCGGTCGCCTTCTCGTTAAGGGACCGGGCCGTGTCGGCGTCATCGATCGGGATACGTGCCTGGGCCACGATGTCACCGTCGTCCGGTTTCGGCGTCATATAGTGCAGCGTGACACCGGTTTCCTTTTCGCCGTGCACCAGGACCCAGTTGATGGGGCAGCGGCCCCGGTACTTCGGCAGCAGTGACCCGTGCAGATTGAGGCAGCCCGACGGAGGAATGGCCAGGAGCGGTTTCTTGACCATGTCGCGATAGTAGAACGAGAAGAGGATGTCCGGTTTCAGGTCGCGGATCCGTTGTACCCACAACGGGTGGTTGATATCTGCCGGCGCGAACACAGGCAGGTCCCTGCTTGCTGCCAGTTCTGCGACGGACCCAAACCACAGGTTTTCCGCGGGATCGTCCCGGTGCGTGAAGACGGCGGCGATTTCGAAGCCGTGGCGGAGCAATGCTTCGATCCCAACGCGCCCGATGTTGTGGTATGCCAGAACAACCGCTCGCATGAAATGACCTTTCGCAGGTGATGGCCGGCGCGGGGGTACTACCGGTCCTGATGCACGTCCGGCGCGACGGGCCGCGTCGCAAGGGCCGTGGCGCCGACGATCCGTTCGACGAAGTACCGTGGCCGAGCCCGAACATCGTGGTAGATCCGTCCGACATACTCACCCAGCAGGCCGAGGGCCATGAACTGGGCACCGACAAAGAAGAACAGAATGGCGAACAAGGTGAACACGCCCTGCGCCGCCCATTCCGGGCCGTGGATAAGGCGCAGAACGAACAGCAGCAGGCCGAAGCCAACGCCACCCAGGGAAATGATGGCGCCGAGCACGGTCAGGACCCGCAGCGGCAGGGTAGTCATGCAAGTGAGCAAGTCGAACTGCAGGCTGATGAGTTTCCAGATGCTGTACTTGGACTCGCCGGCGGCGCGTTCGGCGTGGCGCACCTCGACTTCCGTGGTGCGGCGCGCAAAGCTGTTGGCCAGCACCGGGATGAACGTGCTGCGTTCGTCGCATTCCAACATCGCATCGACCACGTGGCGGCGGTAGGCGCGCAACATGCAGCCGTAGTCGTGCATCATGACCCCCGTGGTCTTCTGAACAGCCTTGTTGATCACGGCGGATGCCAGGCGGCGGAACAACGTGTCCTGGCGATCCATCCTCACGCTGCCGACCACGTCGTAGCCTTCCTGTATTTTGGCCACGAGATGGGGGATTTCCTCCGGGGGGTTCTGCAGGTCCGCGTCCAGCGTGATCACCATATCGCCTCGGGACTGGGCCAGGCCAGCCATCACCGCCGCGTGTTGGCCGTAGTTGCGGTTCAGCAGTACGCCCACGACGCGGCCCGGGTTTGCCGCCGTGGCCGCGTTGATCAGGTTGGCGGACTCGTCGCGGCTGCCGTCGTCGACGAGGAGGATCTCGAAGGGAACGGCTGTTTTCTCGCAGGCGTCCAAGCAGCGTCGCACCAATTCTCCCAGCGTCGCCTGCTCGTTATAGACGGGAATGACGACAGAAAACGAAACCGGGCCTGTCTGAATTTTGTCCGCCGCGTCCGTCATGGGCTGTGGTTACCTCTTCAGCACGGTCTTAATGGCCTCGACCACTTGGTCCACATCATCGGTAGTCATGTCGGGGAACAGCGGCAACGAGCAGATGCGGTCCGAGTTCCACTCGGTGTTCGGCAGCGTGCCGCGCCGGCACCCCAGGTTGTCACGGTAATACTTCTGGAGATGTACGGCCCGGAAGTGCAGGCCAGTCCCGATGTTCTGCGCCTTGAGCGCGGCCATGAACTCGTCGCGGGTCATGCGTGCCTTGTCGATGTCCAACCTCACAATGAACAGGTGCCAGGCATGGCGGACCGGGTACGCGGGGTCGTGGAGCGGCAGCACTTCGGCGACCTCGGCCAGGCGTTCGCGGTAGTGCTGCGCCAGAAGTGTCCGCTGGCGGTTGAACTCGTCGACGCGCGTCAGTTGTCCGAGCCCGAGTACCGCGGAAATGTCGGTGAGATTATACTTGTAGCCGGGTTCGATGACCTCGGCCTGCGGCGAACGGCCCAGGGTCTGGCGGTCGAACGCGTCCACCCCGAGTCCGTGAAACTTAAGGCGCTTCACGTGTTCGACCAACCCGGGGTCGTCGGAGCATACCATACCGCCCTCGCCGGTGGTAATATTCTTGATCGGATGGAACGACAGGATCGTGGTGCCCGTTTTGCCGACGCGCTGGCCGCGGTACTCGGTGCCCAGGGCGTGAGCGGCGTCCTCAACGAGCGCCAGGTTCCTGTCGGCGGCCAGTTCACGGAGCGGGTCCATGTCGGCGGCTGCGCCGGCAAAGTGGACCGGGATGATCAGGCGTGTGCGGCGGGTGATCTTCTCCCGTACGCTGTCGATGTTGACCATGAGTGTATCGCGGTCCACATCGGCGAACACCGGCGTGGCGCCGGCGAGGACGATGAGATTAACCGTCGAAACCCAGGTCAGGCTTGGAGTAATGACCTCGGCGCCGGGGCCGATGCCGAGGGCGCGCAGGACCACGTGCATGCCGCCCGTTGCGGAGCAGACGGCGACCGCCTCCCTGGCGCCGGTGTATTCGCACATTCGGCGCTCGAACTCGACACACTTCGTCCCGGTCGTAATCCAGCCCGAACGCAACACCTCGCCGACGGCCGTAATCTCGGACTCCGATATCGACGGCCGCGAAAATGGAAGAAATGCTTGCCTCACCGACGGCCTTTCAATTGGGCTTCCCCGCAAGACTGAGCGAGTTGGGATCCGGCGTGCCATTGCAGGTCAGCCAGCCAGCCCCAGTCGTTTCGTATTAGCATAAGGTCTGATCCCCACCGTTCAACGGTGCGCTGCCCTCGATTTTCGTAGAGTGTCAGTGAAACTCGCGCACAATAGCGGGAGTTGCTTAAAGGCAGCTTAGAGGAAACTTAGAAGTGGTTCAGTCTCGGGGCGGGCGCTGAGCGCTGGGTGCGTCTCACCCGCTGTTGGGCCGGGGGCTCACAGCCTGACGCCCCCAATACCTGTTTGCCCCATTGTCAGGGCTCCGGGGTGTCGCCGTCGCGTTCGGCCGCAACGGCGGGCAGGCTGAGATGGCGACGATACTGTAATGGCGTCTGGTGGCGGTAGCGTTTGAACACTTTGGTGAAATAGCTTGGGTCGTCAAAGCCTGTCTGACTCGCCACTTCGCGGATGGAGAGGCGGCGCTGACCGAGCAGTTCGGCGGCGCGGTCCGTGCGAGCGCGGTTGAGGAGGTCGGTGAACGTGGTCCCGGACTCTTTGTGGATGAGGAACGAGAAATGGGAAGGCGACAGATACACGGCATGGGCGACATCGTCTCTGGATATGGGGGCCGCGATGTGCTTCTCGATGTAAGCCAGGGCGCTGAGCAGGACGGCGCCGGTGGTACGTTGGCGATGTCGGTGGATGGCGTCCATCAGTTGTTCGAGGGTCCTTGCCAGCCAGTGAGCCACATCCGTCTCGTTGCGGAGTTGTGAGAGTTCGGCAAAGCTGGCGAAATTGGCGCCGAGCAGTTCCTCTGGGTCGCCGCCAGCTTCCACGGCGGTGCGGCACATGCTGACGATGAGCTCCATGAAAATACTCTTGACCAGGTCGAGCCGGTCGCCCGCGTGCTGATGAATGACCAGGAGGATGCGGTTTAGGATGGCCCGGGCTTCGCCGCGGTCCCCGGCGCGGATCGCTGAGAACAGGGATGGTTCCTCTCTCAGATACAGGGCCCGGATCCCGTGGTGGCGATACGCCTTGGACGCATGGATGGCGTGGGCGCGCTGTTGTTCGGCCAGGCACTGGAGGCGGCTCAGCGCGAGTGCCGCGGCGTTGGTGAGGTTCTCGCGTTCGGCCAGAACGCGCAGTTCCGCGGCGGCGCGGCGCAGGTCCATGCGGACAGGGCTCTGGCCGTCAGGGAAGACCTGGGCCTCGGCGACACTGGCGACAAGGCCGCCGACGATCCGCGCGTTGTGCATCATCGGTACGGCCCACAGAAGACGCCCGGCGGGACAGAACACGATGGTCGGATCACCCCAGCGCAGAGCTTCCTGCAGGGCAAGGGCGCGAGTCTGGTTGCAGATTGAATCGTTGTCGGCGCGGCAGGGGAGTTTGCCGCAGGCGAGCGTGCCGTCGGGGCGCACACCATACAGGCTGACGCGCCAGCGTTTGCGGTACTGGCGGTCGAGCCGGGCAAACACCGCCGGTTCGAGGCCTGGCACTGGGGGTGAATCGTGCTTCATGCGCACGCGGTTCCTTAGACGACAATCTAACGTCCCGTACGACGGAGTCCAAAGCCAACGGGGCCGAACCCAGGGCGGTTTCAAGATCCGGCACCGCCTCATCGGAGGCCACGTCTCTGCACATGCCCAAGTGGGTGCGGCCTGTCCTCAGACCGCACCTCCCCCGGCATCGGGACACGCCGGGGGTACTCACCGCCGCGCCACGTTCGCGAATACCGGATCTTGAAACAGCCCTGGGCCGAACCTGCGAACCGGCGTTGCGGAGAGGCTCCCGTGGCCGGTGGGGCTTACTGGCGGCGGGGGGGGGGCGGAAACCCGTTGCGCCGACCGATTCCCCAAGGTGCGGCGGCGGCAATCGTCCGGGACCGACTGGCAAAGAGGCGAGTTTCTGGGCTTGCGATTCAGGGCTCGTCTCATATGGTGGTGACGGTGATGCGGGTCAGGGCGCGACGTCGCAAAGGTTCTGTTGTCTGAGACAGCGGAGGTCATGGTGGATACAACCTTTTCTTTCACAGATCGCGTCGCGGTGGTTACGGGGGGCAGCGGCGTATTGTGTAAGGCGATCGCCGAGGGGTTGGCGCGAGCCGGCGCCCGAGTGGCGCTCGTCGGGCATCGGCATCCGGAGCGGGCGGAGGCAACCGCCAGCGCCATCCGCGCCGCGGGAGGCGATGCTCGGGCTTTTGAAGCGGATGTACTTCGCAAGGCGTCGCAGGATCGCTTGGTGGGTAACGTCATGGACCGGTTCGGCCGTGTGGACATACTCGTTAACGGGGCCGGCGGCGCACGCCCCGAAGCCACAACCGCGCCGGATCGCGCCTTCTTTGACCTGCCGGAAGAGGCGGTTCGACAGGTCATGGACCTGAATTTCCTCGGCACGTTCTTTCCGTGTCAGGCCTTCGGGCGTGTGATGGTGGCCCAGGGAAATGGGAACATTTTGAACATCGCATCCATGGGCGCCGTGCGGCCGTTGACGCGCAGCGTCGTCTACTCGGCCGGCAAAGCGGCTGTGGTGAACTTTACGCAGTGGTTGGCGGTGCACATGGCGCAGGAGTATTCAAAGGAAATCCGTGTCAACGCCTTGGTGCCGGGGTTCTTCCAGACCGAGCAGAACCGGTTCCTCCTGACTGAACCGGGTACGGGTGAGTTGACGGAGCGCGGTCGGCGCATTCTGGACCACACGCCTCTGGGACGGTTCGGTGAACCGGAGGATTTGGTCGGGCCGTCACTGTGGCTGCTGTCGGATGCCGCGCGCTTTGTGCACGGCGCCACGATCGTGGTCGATGGCGGGCTGAATGCGTATGGGGGGGTGTGAATGGAGCACGGAGCATGGAGCACGGAGCATGGGGATAGGAACAGTCGGCTCCGTCCGTTTGGTCCGTTGGGTCCGGCCTACGCCTTGGGCGGTTGCTGCTCGTCGGCGAGGGCCTGCAGGCGCTGGAACATTTGCTTGATGTCCGTGGCGCCACGGATGGCGACGTAGATTGTGACGGTCGAGTACCACACCAGGCAGGTCATGGTGGTCAACCACCAAAACCAGTGTTCGGCGATGATCGTTGGGTCGAACATGGACTTCTCCTCGCTTTGGCGTACCGCCCTACGCCGCTGGCCGGGATGAAGACTTGGGTTGCGGCTTGAGCAGAGAACCGACAACCATGGCCACGGCGACGAGGGCGAACGTGCCGATGTTCACGAAGTTGTCGCCGATGTAATGCTTCGCCAAGCCTTCCGTGAGAGCTTTGCCCTCCTGGATCACCTGCTGACCGGCTGCATCGAGGACGGGGACTTGCACGAACAGGTTCAGGGACAGCGACAGCACGGGCAGCGCCGCGCCGACGACGATGGCGGCGATGGCGCCCCAGTCGTTGGCGCGCTTCCAGTAGCAGCAGGCGATCAGCAGCGTCGACATGCTGGCCAGGTAAATGGTGCCGGTCGTCTGCAGGTACTCCCAGAGATTGCCTTCCAGCTTGTACCACAGCCCCCAGAACAGCAGGAACACGCCGATCAGGGCGACGATGCAGCGGTTCCAGAGGAGTCCCTTCTTCTCCGGCCACGGCGTCTTGCGGAACGGCGCCAGAATGTCGTTGTAGATCACGCTGCCCCACGTCAGCATGTAGGACGAGTCCGTGGACATGTCCGCAGCGAGCATGGCGGCGACGAGCAGTCCCATCATGCCTGCCGGCACCAGTTGACTGAGCATGTAGGGCATGGCAAAGAGCGAACCGTCTTTCTCGCCGAACTGCAGGCCGATGCTCTGGACCACCGCCGGTTCGACCATGGCCAGCGCCGCAATGCCCCAGATGCCCGGGATGACCCAGCGGCAGACGAAGAAGAACGCCGTCCCGGTGTAGACTTTGCGGCCGGTCCTGGTGTCCTTGGCAGCCAGCAGACGCGCGATGCACGTCTGCCAGGTGAGCACGGCGGCCGTATTGGTGAGCAGATTGGAGAGGACGAACGGCCAGCCAAGGCTTGGCGTGATGAATGGGTTGAAGCCGCCGGCGCCGTAATGGGTCTGCACGGTCCCAACCAGGGTCCCCCAGCCCACTTGTCCCAGCACGAGAAAGGTAACGACGATGAGACCGACGCTCATGACGATGAATTGCAGGTAATCGGTGACCAGCACCGAGAGCATGCCGCCGAGGATCGTGTAGACGGCCACGCCGACCAACAGTGTGGTCATGGCGAGTTCGAGGTAGCGCAGGTTCATGCCGCAGCACACGACGAGGAACTGCCCGCCGACCCGCAGGAACACGCCCATGTTCAGCAGGCCGCCGAGCACGATGACCACGCCGGCGAGCCAGCGTACGAATTTCCCGTAGTGCTGCTCGAACAACTCCGGGATGGTCATGACGCCGGAGTCGCGCAGAGGCTTGACGCAGAACCCGGTCCAGCCGACAACGAACATGGCGATGGCGTTACAGATGCCTGGGATGGCACCGGCGAAGCCGCGGGTGTACCCGGCCTGGGCCGTGTACATGCAGGTGACGATACCGAACTCTGTGGCCGCCAGCGAGGCGATACCGAGAAATACGTTCATTTCGCGACCGGCGACGAGGAAGTGCTCAACCTTGCCCACGTACTTGCGGACCGCAATTCCCGCGATCATGGTGATCAGCAGGTACATCCCCACAATGCTTCCATCGACCCATGTGAAATGCGACATGCTCGCTCCCTGTCTGACGGTGAACGGCCTGCGTCTGTCAGCGCGGCCGGTGCAGGAAATCCCGGGCCTCTCTTCCGTGCCCCACGAATCAGAAACGCGGTAATATAGTATTGCGTCTGGCCAGGCACACCACGTGCACGCGAAGTTGTTGTCTGGCGCTTGTGCATCCGGACCCGCGGCGCTACTTTGATCTGGACATGCTCTGAGAGACACGTCGGTCGTCTGGTGTGTCGGTCGATTGAGTCGTTTGGATTTTCGTTGTCTTGAGGGCAGAGGCGGCGGTTCCAGTCTTGGCAATCGCGAAACGGACTTGCCTCAACGGACCCAGGGAGGAGTCGCATCCATGGCTCTGATTCTGAGCTGCGCCAAGGAGAACGATCTCTTTCGCGTGTTGCGGGAGAACCGCGTCGAGTGTCTGCGTTACAGCTCCGCGAAAGAAGCGGTGGCGAGGGCGCCGAACGGTTCGGGGATCCTGGTTCTGGCGGACGGGTATCCGGACGCGCTCACGGCCGTGGACGAGATCGTGTTTGACACGGTGTCCCGTAAGGGGTTGCGGATGTTTGTCGAGTTTCCGGCCATGCTCCCTGGGCTTGAACTGGGCGAACCGCGCGGCACCACGTGGGAACGTGCCGTGGTGTGCTCGGAAGCGCTGGCCCCGGAGTTGGCGAATCTTCAGATCATGGCATTCCATAGCTGTTGTTTCCTGCCGGTTCAGGTCCCGGCCGCGCACCTCGTCTTTGCCCGCGTTGCGGGATTTGACCGAGCCGTGTACGGCTTGCCGGAAGAGGTCTGGCCCCTTCTTTTCGAACACCCGCGCGGGGACATCGTCGTGTCCACCACGAAACTGAGCCAGTTCGTCGCCGGACGTTATGCGCCATACGAGGCGTTGCAGAAGATCTGGCAGTGGATCCTGGGCGGGGTCTGCCCGGGCAAGACGTTCCCGTTGATGAAGTGGAAGCCTGCCGTGCGGCCATACTACCGGAAGGACGAGTGGCTGCCGGCCGACATCGAGTTGCGCGCCGTTCGCCGTGGTTCGGCCTGGTTTCGGAAGGCGCGGTTGTTTGTGGATGCTACGTGGAAGGACGAGGCGCGGCGTCTCTTGGACGAATTGCCGGACGGGACCGGGCCCGGGCCCGAGCGCGATTGGCCGGTCGGCGACGGGAGTTGCGGTGTGCTGGAGGGCGCGAGTTCGTTCGTGTACCCGGATGGGACACAGAAATGGCGGTACTGGCTGCGCAACGACTGCATGGGCGAGACGTCGATGGCCATGGCGCTCAGTGGCGAGTTGTGTCAGGCCGATGCGGACAAGACGGTTGCCGCCAACCTGAACGACTTTATCTATTTCACGTCCGACCTCAGCAAGGGGCCACGTGCGGACCCCGCAAGTCCGACCTACGGGCTTGTCTGCTGGACCAGCAAGGATGCGAACGGCGGCGTGTACTATGGAGACGACAATGCGCGGAGCATGCTGGGCACCATGGCTGCAGCGGCGGTGCTGAACGAGACGCGGTGGGACGAACCGCTGTTGCGCTGCCTTCTGGCAAACCTGCGCACCACCGGCAAACTTGGGTTCCGCGGCAACCGTCTGGAGGAGAACACCATCCAGCAGCACGGCTGGCAGCATTACTGGAACGGCGAGGTGACGAATTACGCGCCGCACTACGAGAGTTGGCTCTGGGCCTGTTTCCTATGGGCGTACCGGCACACCGGGTTTGCCCCGTTCCTCGACCGCGCCAAGGCCGGGATTCGCGGGATGGTGGTCGCGTACCCGGACGAGTGGCGCTGGACGAATGGCATGCAGCAGGAGCGGGCGCGCATGCTCTTGTCTCTGGCGTGGTTGGTCCGCGTCGAGGACACCGACGAACACCGCGAGTGGCTGCGGGCTGTTGCCGAGGAACTCCTGGCAGCCCAGGACGCGTGCGGCGCCATCCGCGAGGAGGTGGGAAATCTTGGCAAGGGCCAATACGGACCGCCCAAGTCCAATGCCGAATACGGCACCACCGAAGCACCCCTGATCCAGGAAAACGGCGACCCGCTCTGCGACCTGCTCTACACCACCAACTTTGCTCTTGTCGGGCTTCACGAAGCCGCGGCGGCAACGGGCGACGCGTTCTACGCTGACGCCGAGCAGAAGTTGGTGCGCTTCCTCTGTCGCATCCAGGCCTGTTCGGAGACCCATCCCGAGTTGGAAGGCGCGTGGTTCCGCGCGTTCGACTTCAAGCGCTGGGATTACTGGGGCAGCAATGCGGACGCCGGCTGGGGTGCGTGGGCCGTTGAGTCGGGCTGGTCGCAGGCGTGGATCGTGGCCGTCCTGGCGATGCGTGGTTCGAAAACGTCCTTCTGGGAGTTGACGGCGAAGAGCCAGATCCGACAGCATCTGGACAAGCTTCTGCCGGTCATGCTGTCCGACGTCGGCGTGGGCACTGTGGCGACGCCGACGTCGGCCGTTCCGGCGGCCCCACCGGTCGTGCCTGCACCGGCACCCGCGGCATCCACGGAAGCGGCGCCTGCCTCCGCGGTTGTCCCGGCCCAGGCGGCTCCCGCGTCGCCGCCTGCATAGCGAGATGACCCGATGGGACAGCTCAAGGCGCGATGCGAATTCTACCGCAGCCTGGCGATGATGGAAGGTGCCGGGGTGCCGCGGGGGCAGGCGTTGCAGCAGCGGCACATGGGTGTGTTCCGGCGCGTCGGCCGTCGGATGGGTGAACTCATCTCCTCTCGCGGTATCACCGTGTCGGAAGCCATGAGCACCTTTCCGCGCCTGTTCGCGCCGTTCGAACGCAACCTGGTCGCGGTCGGGGAACAGACGGGCCGGCTCGAAGTGGTCTTCAGCTCGCTGGCCGATTGGTTCGATCTTCTCCAACGTCTGCGCAGCCACCTCATCTCGGGGTTGATGTACCCAGCCATGCAGTACCACGCTGCCGCGGTGCTGATTCCGCTCATTTCCATGCTGACGGGAGACGCGTCGCTGCCGCAGGCGATCGCCACGATTCTCGTTCTGCTCGGAGTGCCGTACGTGCTCGGGTTCCTCGTCTTCGTGGTGCGACCGGCACTGGTTCCGCCCGGGACCGCATGGCCGGCTGCCGTGGAACGCGGTATCCTCTTCGTGCCGGTTCTCGGCGGCGTGATTCGCAAGATGGACTACACTCGGTTCTTCCACGCCTATGCGCTTTCACTCCAGGCGGGGCTGAAGGTGGCGGATGCGGTGCGCGTGTCGGCGCTGGGCTGCAAGAATGCGTTTTTGCGGGGTCGTTTTCTGCGGGTGGCCGACATTGTGCACGAGCAGGGCTGCTCCTTCACGGAGGCGTACGTGCCCCTTCTGAGCGGCGGCGAGAAAGGTTCGGTCGCCGTCGTGCTCATGGAAACGGGCGAAGTGGCGGGATCGCCGGACGACATGGCGGCACGGATTGCGCGTGTGTACGGCGACGAGGCGCAGACGGCACTCGAGCGTGCGGCCAAGGTGCTCCCGGTGCTCGTCTATCTGGCTATTGCCCTTTACATTGCCCTGCAAATAGTACGGTTCTGGGGGCGGATCTACGGCGAAGTAAACTCGCTGCTGTAGTGCTGTAGGGAAGACTGGCGCTGGACGGCAACACGGCGCCGGATGTCCCTGCTCACGGGGCTGGGCGGGCTCCTACGCCAAGGCCAGTGCTCTCTTTTTCGGGGGACGTCCCCCTTTGAGACCGTTCATGCGACTGCTGACGGTCTTGCGGGCGCTCTTGGTCGAGCCGCTCCGACCACTCTAGGCGCCAGCCCCGGTCAACCGTCGACCTTATCTCCGCCCGCGACTGACGCATTACGATCCGCCCGACGCCCGCCCTGCCGTTCTCTGTTCGAGGTGCTAGATTACCGCAATGTCTTGCTGAGGTCTGAAACCTGCTGTCCCGCCCCGGCGCGGATCGCCTGCAAAGGGGACGACAGCACGCGGGAGGAGGCACTATACCCATGGCTACAGTGCGTGTGCGTGGCCGCGGTCGGCGTGTCTCACGCGCCCTCGGCGCCGGTGTCCTCGGGGGACTCATCACAGGAGGTCTGCTGATGGTTGCGGGATGTCATGGTGCTCCGCGCTCTGTCCCGGGTAACGGGCCTGTTGCCGGTCCGGCAACCCACTACGTCGATGCCGCGCGTGGCGATGACGACCGGGATGGACGCGACCCGGCCCGGGCGTGGCGCTCGCTGGCCAAGGTCAACGCGGCGCTGTTGGCGCCCGGTGACACGGTGCTGTTCAAGCGTGGCGAGATGTGGCGCGGTCAGCTCATTCCGCGGAGCGGCGACGCGTCGGCGCCGGTCACGTATGCCGCCTACGGCGAAGGCGACAAGCCGTTGCTGCTCGGTTCGGTCGCCAAGACGTCTCCTGACGACTGGGCCCAGCAAGGCCCCAACATCTGGAGCACGCGCGAGACCGCTTACGTGGACAACGGCGCGCACGTGGATTTCACCGTCAAGGACTGGAACGCCCACGACGAGAAGGACGCGAAGATCGCGTTCGCAAAGACCGCTGAGCGGCTCGACGGCACGTTGTCCGTCTACCGGCTCGACTGCACGCACAGCGGTGCGGCCGGCAACCACATCCAGCTCAACCTGTTTCCGTTTCCGGTCCAGAGCGGGCAGATGTACGAACTGGCGTTCCGTGCCCGTGGCACAGCGCCGTTCGTGATCCCGAACGCCGGCCTGATCAAACAGGGCCCGCCGTACTCCGAGTACGGCACCGGGCACGGGACTCGGAACCTGGCCGTGACCACCGAGTGGCGGCGCTACGTGATGCGCTTTACCGCGATCGTGACGGCGGGGGACGGCCGTATCGCGGTGTATCTCGGCCGCGGGGTGCCGGCTGGGCAGAGCTTCTTCTTCGCCCCGGAGACGCTGCACCGCATCACGTGCAGCGGGCCGGCTCCGCTCGATGTCGATGTCGGCAACATCATCTTTGACCATGGCAAGGCGACGGGCTGGAAGAAGTGGAAACTCGAGGACCTCAAGCAGCCGTACGACTACTGGTACGACGCTGCGACCGGCACCGTGAAGCTCTGCCTGGAGAAGAACCCGGCTACGGCGCACGCCAGTATCGAGCTGGCGCTGAATCGGCATGTCGTCAACCAGGGCGGCAAGGGTTATGTCATCTACGACGGCCTGGGCGTACGTTACGGCGCGGCGCACGGGTTCGGCGGCGGCAACACGCACCACCTGATCATCCGCAACTGCGACGTCGCCTACATCGGCGGCGGACATCAGTTCACGACACCTGAGGGACGCCCGGTCCGGTTCGGCAACGGTATCGAGTTCTGGGGGGCGGCCCACGACAACCTTGTCGAAGGCTGCCGGCTCTGGGAGATCTACGACGCCGCGCTGACCAACCAGGGCCGTGGCCCGGACTCGAAGGAGATCGACATCACGTACCGGAACAACGTGATTTGGAATTCGGAGTACTCGTTCGAGTACTGGAACAACCCGGAAACCGCCGAGACGCGGAACATTCGCTTCCTCAACAACACGTGTGTCAACGCCGGAATCGTCTGGTCGCACGCGCAGCGTCCGGACCGTAACGGCAGCCACCTGATGTTCTACTCCAACACGGCTGTGACCTCTGGCATCGAGATCAAGTACAACATTTTCTGCCAGGTCACGGAGTGGGGCAGCCGCTATGAGCGCGGCTGGAAACCGCTGCCGGACATGGACTACAACGTCTGGTTCAGCACTGCCGGCGTGATGACGCGTTTCTTCGGCAAGAAGATCGAACCCTTCGACGAATACCAACGCGCCACCGGCCTGGACGCGCACTCCGTGTTCGCCGATCCCAAGTTCGTCGATGCCGCCAACGCCGATTTCCGGCTCGCGCCGGACAGCCCGGCCCGAACTCTCCGCGCCGATGGCGGCAGCGTCGGGGCGCTGCCGTGAGAGCCTGTGAAGGTTGCGCCTGGTGCCGTTTTCCGGCAGTGCATCGCGGTTAGCAATGCAGGGAGCCAGTCCCTTGGCTCACGGCCCTCGCCGGCCGCGGTCGATGGCGACCGATTGTGGTCGACAGCGGTCGGTCATTCAAGGAGCCAGACGGTCGGCGCCTTCTCCTTCCGTCGCGACCGAGGCATTGACCGTTTCCCGTCTCCCTCAACTTGACAAACCCCCTCGGCCATGGTCCATTGTTATCTGTTGTGTGGCCGAGGGACCCGGGTTGAGGTTATCTGCAAGTTGACGGTTCGTCCGTGACGACGTTCTGTGTCGGCTGGACACTGCTCCGAGAGGTGCTTATGCGCAAAAACACCGGTAGCATCATGGGGTGTGGTCTCGTCTGGGTGACAGCGGCACTGACGCTGGTCGCGGTTGCGCCGACCGTGTTCGGTCAGGCCATGCCCCGCACCACGGAAGAGGGGACGCGCGAAGTCCGCTGGCTCGACCGCATGTGCGATCCGATCAATTGGTCGCCGGTCGAGGAGTGCCAGACCAAGGCCTCCGACCTCCAGTGTCCGCTCGGTGGCAAGGTCTTGTTGATGCACTTCGGCATCGACCACCAAAGCGGTGAGAAGGCCTATCCCATCGGTTGGCCGCGGGCGCATTTCACCCCGAAAGAATGGGAGACGGAGTGGAGTGCCTGGGACGTGTTCGAGTTTATGGCCCAGGTGCAGTTCGTCGGCAAGAAGCAACCCGCCAAACCCATCGGCCTGGAGATCGGCGAAACCAAGCCCACGTTCACTGTGAACCCGGAGCTCGCGGAACCGGGCAAGTGGATCACGGTCTCAATCCCGGTTGCCGAGATTCTCAAGGACCGTCCCGAACTGGCCGCCGCCGTGTCGCGGATCCGGTTCGTAGTCAGCGAGAGCAACTACGCGGACAAGGATGTGATCGATTTCCATTTCGGCGGCTTCCGCCTCACCCGCTCGCTGAGTTGCGAGATCACCGAGTTCACCACGACCACGCCCGTGGTCTACTCCGGCCAGCCGTCCGTGAAGCTGAATGTCACCGTCGTCGGCCCGCCCGAGCAGGTCAAGCGCGGTATTCCGTTCACCCTCCGCAAGAAGGGCGCGACCGACGCGGTGCGCCGCGAAATGCTCCCGTTCGGCCGCGGGAACCAAGTGTACCCCTGCGACATCTCCGAGCTGAGCCTGGCGCCGGGCGACTACGAACTGGTGATCTTTGACGAGGACCAGGCCAAGCGCAAGTCAGCTGAATTCAAGGTGGTGGAAGAACCATGGAAACAGGAATGACCCGAATGCCCCCCAACGTGAGCCGGAACGGGGAACTGGTCAGGCTTGTAGTACCGCGTTTACGCGGTCCGGGTAACGCGTGGCTGCTCGTCGCCGCGCTCGCACTCGCTTGCTTGCTGCCACGGCCGGCCGCTGCAGCCGAAAGCTACGCCTTGGCCGTCACGGCCCAGGCGCCGGTCATCGACGGCAACCTCGACGAGGCATGCTGGACGGCCGCGACGGTCCTGGACCGGTTCGTGCTGCTCGGCGGCGCAGAACTCCCACCGGACGAGCGCGTCGGCACCCGGGCCATGCTGACCGCTGACAGCGCCAACCTGTACCTCGGTGTCGTCTGCGAGGAGCCGTTCGCCGAGAGGCTGAGCATGCGCCACACGCAACGCGACAGCGACGTGTGGCAGGACGATGACATCGAGTTCATGGTCATGCCCTGCGCCCAGGGCGTCGATCGCTACGTCCAGCTCTGCATCAACCCTGCCGGCGCACTCATGGACGGATATTTGCCTGGCCGCGCCGCGAAGATGGACAAGGGCTACGACAGCGAGGCCGAGATCAAGACGCGCGTCGGCGCCAAAGAGTGGACACTCGAGCTGCGGCTGCCGTTGGCCAATCTGCCGGTCCAGTCGTTCCAGGGGCCGTGGTATTTCCATGTCGCCCGCGCCCGGCGCACGACCTCGCAGTATCTCACGTCCCTGCAGACGTCCGTTTCGGGGTTCCACGAGACGAACGCCTTTGCCGAACTGACAGGCATCGAGAAGCTGAACATCCCGTTCGGCGTGAAAGACTTTACCCTGGGCGACATCATGTACGGCGCCAATGCCTGCACGCTCGCCGTCGAGGGCGACAAGCAGCGGCTCTCCTCGGCCGAGATCGAGATCGACGGGCAGAAGCGCGCCATCTTCGATGCGCCGGCCCTGGCGATCCAGACCGGCACGCTGAAGCTCGAGTTTAACGTCGTGCCGGGCGACCAGGGCAAGACGCTCAACGTCCGGCTCCTCGACGGTGCGACACTTGTGCAGCGGCGCTCGACGGTGCTCGGGAACATGCCGGTCGACCTGCTCGGGAAACCGACGAAGTCCGTCCTCTACTTCTCGCCGAACGAGTTTGTCGAGCTTGAGTTGCCCGTCAACGTCCTCGGTTCGCAGAAGGAACCGCTGAAGGTGACTTGGACGGCTTCCGACGACCAGGGCGGCGTCACCGGCAGCGGCGAGACCGTGACAACCGGCAAGTCCGCCAGAATCCGCCTGTACTGGCAGAAATGGCGGCCGGGTGCGTACAAGATCGACGTGAAGCTGTGCCAGGGCGGCAAGGAAATCGCCAGCCGGACGCATGCGATCCGGTTGATCCTTAACCCATGGGAGGAAATGCGATGAGGCTTTCCCCGATCGCCACCGTTCCGCGGGCCGGGTCCCGGGTCACTGCCGGGCTGCTCCTGACCGCCGCGGCCCTTGTCGCCTCCACGCTGTGTGCCCAGAGTGTCAAACTGGACAGCGGCACCGCCAAGTCGCCGGTCGCCGAAGGGTTCACCGCGCTGACGCCGGACACGGCGTGGGTCGACGGCGCGGCCTTGGGTTGGGTCGACAAGCCTGCGGTTGCCGCCATCGACGCACCGGTCGACTCCGAGCCGAAGCTCAACGAGCACAGCGGCCGCCAGGACCGGCCCAAGGTCTACACCAACGCCCTGAGCCAGGACCACATCGAAGGGCAGGGCACCGCAACCTTGCGCGTGGCCATACCCGCCGGCAAGTACCGCGCCTGGATGGTCATCGGCGCCGCAGGGCCGCAAGGCGGCGGTGCGAACCGCGTCTGGGACACGCACGTCGTCTGCGGCCAAGGCCGGATCGACGCCACGTTCCCCGGCCCGTACGAGACTCGCGCCGTAACCATGGACGTGGTCTCGGAAGGCACCCTGGATTTCGTTTTTACGACGCGCAGCAAGTGGCTCGTCAACGGCCTCGTCCTGATCCCGGTTGCCGACTGGGACAAGACACACGCCGAACTGCTGGCCAGCTACGAGCAGGATATCTACGTCCTGCCCCAGAAGGTCCTCGAGACCTGGAAGCACCAACCGCACGTCGACAACACGCCGTTGCCCGCCTTCACCGGCGAGGAGAAGGACCGCGGTTGCGTGCTCTATCGCCGCACTTACCTCTCCTGTGTCTGGCCCAACACCGTGCCGCTGCGCAAGGAGATCGACGCCGAGTCGCGCGCGTTTGCGGCTTGGGGCGAGTATGAGCCGCTCGAGTTCACCATCTACCCACTGCGTGACATGAAGGACGTGCGTGTCGAATTTTCGGCGCTTGACTCGCGCACCGGCAAGAGCATTCCGGCCGCGGCCCTCGACGTGCGCTATGTGAAGTACATGTGGGTGAAGCCGAATTACTCGAGCGAAGGCGTCTACTACCGTGCCCCCGATGTGCTCATGCCGCTGCCGGGTTCCGTCGATCTGACCAAGGGCGAGAACTTCCGCATCTGGGCCACCGTGTTTGTGACGCCCGACACGCCCGCGGAGGTGTACGCCGGCCGCGCCACGGTCTACGAGGGCGGGAAGAAGGTCCACGACATCGGCGTGCGCCTCCGCGTCCTGCCGATTGTGCTCGAGAAGGACCAGAGCATCAACTATGCCCTGTATTACCACCACCCTTACCCGGAGATGAGCCGGTCGCCCGACGCGTTCTCGCGCGAGTGGCAACGCCGCCGCGCCGACCTCGAACACCTCGACATGTCCGAGCACGGCATGAACGGCATCACCCTCGGCCTGTGGGCGCCCGCGCCCAAGGACGGCAAGTGGAACTTCAACTTCGACGACTTCGAGCAGGTCATGGACCTGTGCCGCAAGTACGGTTTCACCCGCCCCATGCCCGTCAGCATCAACACGTTTGCCACCTACGGCAAGTACAACAAGAAGCCGTTCAAGTCCCACATTCAGGGCGTCGAGGTGCCGCCGCAGGAGTTCTTTGACACCATCACGGAGATGGTGACGCAGATCGAGAGAGAGCGCAAGATCCGGCAGTGGCCGGAGTTCCTCTATTACCCCGTCGATGAACCGTCCACGGCCGCCGACTCGGTCGCGTTTATGGTCGAGGTCCTCAAGGCCATCAAGAAGGTCCCGGGTGTGCGCACCTACGTCACCGCCGACCCCGTGCACGAGCAGTTCGAACCCATGCGACCGTTCCTCGACGTTTGGTGCTGCCAACCGTTCAATCCGGATCGCGAGGTGATCCTGGCCGACATGAAGGCGCGGCCCGGCGTCGAGTACTGGTGCTACCCGAACCACATCAGCGGCGAGAACGACCACACGCCGGTCACCGGCGCACGCATGACCTACGGGTTCGGGTTCTGGCGCTCCGGCTTCCGCACCCTGATCCCCTGGATCTACAAAGCGGAAGGCGGCAACCCGTGGAACAACCTGGACACCAGCTACATGGACTTCATGGTACGCACCGCCGACGATGGCAGTCCCATTCCCGTCACGCTTTGGGAAGCGTTCCGCGAAGGCATCGACGACGGCCGCTACATCACCACGCTCGAACACTGGATCGAGCGCGCCAAGGCCGCCGGGCGCGACGACCTCGCCCAGGCCGCCAGCGACGATCTCAAGTTCGTCTGGGACGCGATCGACGTCCAGATCAAGTACAAGTACGACGGCATGTGGGACCCGGACGCCTTCGACGTCTTCCGCTGGATGATCGCCCGCCGCATCCTCGAAATGCAGACCGCCTTGACCTGGCGGTGAACCGCGGCGCGGCCAGGCCCTGGTCGCAGTTCCCCAGGGCAGTTCCCCGGCACAGGTTGACAAAGTAGTCACTTGTGACTACTTTATTCTCATGAAGACCACACATCCACAACCGTCCCTTACGGGGCGAGTCAGCGTCCGGGAAGCCAAAGCGCATCTGTCGGAACTCGTCGAACAGGCCGCGGCGGGTCACGAGATCACCATCACCTACCACGGCAGACCCAAGGCGACACTGATCCCGGTGCGCGCCGCGAAGGCGCCTTTCGCTGTGGATCGGCAATGGCTCCGACGCCTGCCCATCGTCCGGGGCGCACGCCCAGCCGAAGTGTTGGTCAGGGAAGAACGCGACGGACGCGACTGACGATGTACCTGGACACCGCCATCCTGGTGAAGTTGGTCGTGCGAGAACCCGACAGCCTGTTCTACGCCGGCCTTGTCGACGGGCAGATAGGGCTGTGCTCCTCCCAGATCCTGCTGACCGAAGTGTGGTCTGCGCTTTGCCGCAAGGAACGCGAGCGCGCCATCGATGCGGAGACGCGGCGGCAGGCATGGACCAGGTGCGAGCGGTACGTGCAGGGCGGCGCTCTTCTGCTGGAACCCGTAACCGGGACTGTGCTGCGGCGCGCCAACGCCATCATCGAACGTTGCCACCCCGCCGTCCCCGTCCGGACGCTGGACGCCATCCATCTGGCCAGTGCGGAGATCGGCGCGTCGTGGCCGATCCTGAGCAATGACCGTTGTCTCCGTGCCGCCGCGCAGTGCCTGCGCCTGCCGCTCGGACCACTCCCGACACAGGACTGAACGACAGAGCCTGGTTGTCCCCGGATCGGGCAGACGCTGCCTGCCCAATTCGGCGCGCTGTCACGATGGAGACGGACCGGCGTCGGGGGGCGGGCTTCGTGGCATGTCGATCTGGCCTGCGTCGCCTGGTCAGCCGCAAGCGCGTCCCCCCCCCACTCGTGGTGGTGTCGCACGCCCGACCAACCGGTGTCACCCCACCAACGGCGGCAGTGCGCCGCGAATCCGGCCGGCATGGAAGCGCACGCTGCCGCTCGCCATGGCATTGCGCAGGCTCACGGCGTCGCCCCGGAACAGCGTGCCGTCGGCGTTGAGGACACACTTGCCGACCTCGGTGTAGGGCAGCGCAGCGATGATCGGCTCGGCCTTGGTTAGCATCCGGTGCCAGGCGCGCGACAGTGCTGGTCCACTAAGGCGCGGACCTTCTCGGACAACTCTTCTGGTAGTGCCGCCGCTTGCATGTTGATCACCGGGTGACCAGGGATGGTGGAACATCCATCCCCACCACCATCCGGAACGTAGCCAATGCGCGGCCCGATATCCAGGCCGACGGCAACGCCATTGTGCGCCTCTTGCGCCGCCACGCCCAGCGCCCTATAGTGGCACATTGACGCTCATCCTCCGAGCCGCGAAGAAGGGACACTACATGAGAAACCGCTTCGGTTGCGTTCCACGTATTGCCTCAGCGCTCCTCATCGCCGCGACCTTTGCCCGTGCGGAGATCGCGTTGGAGAACAACCGTCTGACGCTGCGGTTTGACGACCAGGACGGGTATGCCCTCAGCGGCGTGCTCAACAAAGCCAAGGCCACCGAGTTCATCGCGCCACGCCCCGACGGCGACAAGGCGGAGCGGTCGCTTTGGGTCCTGCAGTTCCGGGGTGCGGCCGGCGCGACACAGCGGGTCATGTCCATGGCTGCGGCGTCCGCAACGCACGAACTCAGTGCCGGCGAACTCCGCATCACGTGGAGCGGCGTCAAGATTCCCTCCATCCAGGCCGACGTGAAGGTCGTGGCCACCGTGCGCCTGCCCGCGGACTCCGCAACGGCGACGTGGACGATCGAGGTGCAGGGCGCGGCGGGGGCGGCGCTGTGGCAAGTCGATTTCCCGCGCGTGTGCGGGATCCGCGGCATCGGCGACGACCAGATGAGCAGCCCGCAGTACCTCGGACGGCTCCTGCGCGATCCGGTCGGGCGCGAGCTCGCCATCACCCTGGCCTACCCGCAGCCGGCGTCGATGCAGTTCCTCGCGTTCTGGGGCACGCCCGACAAGCGGACGCCGGACCTCGACACCGCGGAAGGCGTCAACCCGGAGACCGGCTGGCGCCCGGACTTCTCCGATGCCGCCGGCCTGTACTTTGCGACCCAGGACGGTGCGCAGCAGTACAAGCGGTTCGGAATGAAGAGCGGCGAGCCGGTCAGCCAAATGCGGTGGTGGATCGAGCACGTGCCGCCCGTTCACGCCTGGCCGATCCCGGCCCAGGCCGGCCAGGCGGTGAACTACACGCCGCCCTACGCCACGGTCCTCGGCGTGTTCACCGGCGACTACCACGAAGCGGCCGCCATGTACCTGGACTGGGCTAGGGGGCAGGGGTGGTGTCGCCGCGGTCCGGTGGACACCTGGCCAGGCGCCACGCCCGCGGCCTGCAGCGAGGCGCTGACTCAGTTCACCCCGGTCTGGTTCCGGGACATCGCGTTCTGGACCAAGTTCTACCACGAGCCGGCCAAAGTCGTCCCCGAGTGGGCCGCGTACCGCAAGTGGCTGCAGGTGCCTATGGCTTCGCACTACTACCGTTACAACGTCTCGTTCTTCGACAACAACGGCCCGGAGTACCTGCCGGGCGATCCGTACCTGCTCGAAGGCCTACGCGACGCGTGCAATCTCGGCCTGCGCCCCCTGCCTTACATCCTGGCGACGAACTGGGACACGGACACGCAGTCGTGGTTCCGCGAGGACGCATTCAAGTCAACCATGAAGAACGAGTCAGGCGAGTTCCGGCCCTGGCAGATGAGCACGGAACGGTTCGCCTGGATGTGCCCCGCGACCGAGCAGTGGCGCGCCAAAATGCGCGAGACCTGCGGCAAACTCATCGGTGAACAGGGCGTCGCCGGCATCTACCTGGACGTGCTCGCCGCCGGGTCCGCCATGCCCTGCTACGACCCCACGCACGGCCACGACGTGCACGGTGGCAACTATCAGGGGGAGGGCAACCGCCAACTCATGCACGACCTGCGTCGCGAGATCCGCAAACTCGACCCGGACGCCTCTTTTTTCACTGAAGAAATCGACGAAATCTTCCTTGACTGCATGGACGGCTTCCTGACCCTGGATATCAGCCGCTCGTGGAACCGGCCGGGCGAACAGGTCTGGCCGGTGTTCAATGCCGTTTACCATCCGTACACGATCGACTTTGGCAGCGACGCGACGCTCGAGCAGAAGCCCGAATTGTTCGCGCTCTTCCTCGGCATGCAGTTCACCTGGGGCATGCAGATCCTGAACAGCAGCGTCAGCCCTGCGCCGCCCGCAGCCGGACAGCCCACATCTGAAATGCTGCGCGACGTGGTCCAGGCGTATCACCTTGCGGGTCGCAAGTTCCTGCAGGGCGGCACGTGGGCCCGCATCACGGTCCGGCCCAAGGGCGGCACGCCGGGCACGACCGGGCTGGAACTGGCCGCCGACCGGCACGTGGTCAAGTACAGCGGTATCGGCAAGCAGACGCCGCGCCTCTGGACCGGCCCCGCGGTCATGGCCTCGGCCTGGACTCGTGGCGCGGACATCGGCGTTGTTCTGGTCAACGTCACCGACAAGGACCAGGACGTCGAATTCACCGTGCGCGCCGAGAAGCTGAACCTGCCGGCCGCGACGCGCCTGGTCCGCGCCTGGCCGCAGCCGGTCGCGGACATCGAACCGGCGGCCGGCACGCACCCCATGCGTTTGCCCGCCTACACCGCCGCCATCGGCGTGCTGACCACGAAACCGGACCAGGCCGTGCATCCCGCCTGGCTCGACGAGACACCGTGGGAACTGCTCGCGGTCGAGTCAGGCACGTTTCCGCCGATCACCGGTCCTGGCGGGTCGCTGTGGACCTGCAGTGATGGCCCCGTCTTGAACCGTGCGGACTCCGCACAGACCGCGGCGCAGGCAGGCACCTGGGACGCCTCCGGCACACTCCAGCCGCGTGAGGGGCTGCAGGCGCCGGTGCGCGGCATCAAGGCGGAAGGGCAAGGCCTGCCGCGCGACACGGACCAGAAACCGTTCCTGCTCCTGCGCCAGTTACGACACACGGTCAAGACCGCCGCGTCGGTGGATGTGACCGTGCTCTCGGGCGATGCATGGCATCTGCTCTGCCAGGCGCCCGGTGGTGCGGAGTTCGCACTGGCGCGACCGGGGCTGGCCGTCGTGAGCGACATCGCCACGGGCAGCGTTGTGCATTCGATCACCGAGCCTGTGACCGATCGCATCGCGCTGCCCGCGGGCGGACCGTACCTCCTCGGCTGCGCCGCTTTCGACGCGGCGGAGATCGGCGGCATGCTGAACGGGCGCGACCCCGCTATTGTGGCCAGGCTGCAGCCGTTCGCGGACCGACTCGTCGCACTGGCCGGACGCCCGGCGGGCGAGCGGGTTGCGGAACTCGCAGCCCTGAGCCGCGACGTTGTCGCGCTCGCCGGGCAATTCCGCGACCTGCCGGGCACACTGCGGCCCGGCAACGCCCTGGCCGAACTGCAACGCCGCCTCCAGGCCCTGGTGAGTGCGCAGACCGCAACTCACGCGCACCTGACCGCGCGCCACGCCTGGCTCTCGTGCGGAGTCCGCAAGGAGTTGTCCTTCGCAGTTCACGGCCCCGCCGAAGCGCTCGGAACCGTCACCAAGCTCGAACTGACGCCGGTCGGCAACTGGCCGGCGGACGGGCTTCGTGTCGAAGGGCTCGACCAGCCGCCGCGCCGGGACGCGCCCGGGTTGGTCGAGTTTCGGCCCGCGCTCGACCTGAAGGCCGGGCTGTATGTCGAGCGGCTCGTGCCCGTCGTCGGCGCGGCCACGGTCACCGCCGGCGGCACCCCGTTCTGTCTGAGCGATATCTTCTACCTGGAGGCCGATCGTCCGTGCGAACTCATCACGCAGCCCGACCCGGTCGTGGTCGTCGCCGGGCGGCAAGCGACCGGCGAAGTCACGCTCCGCAACTGGTCGCCGGACGACGTACAGCTCACGTTCAAGGCGAGCGGCCCGGAAGGCTGGGCCATCACCGCGGAACCGGCGGCAGTGCCCGCACCGGCTTTGAAGGACACGGTGTTCAAGGTGCAGATTGCACCGCCGGCAGGCACGCCGCCGGGCGAACACATTATTCGATGCACTGCGAACCATCTGTCGCAAGGCGATGCCGAGTTGCTCGGCGAACTGCGGGCGAGCGTTCACGAATCGGTGGGGCCGCTCGTCGCGGTTGCTGACGCCTGGCCGCAACCGGCGCCGGAGAGCTTGGCGCGGATCCGCCAGCGCGGGCTGCTCGCCGTCTGCGCCGCGGCCGGCGAAGAACTCAAGCTCGAGGTTCGCAACGTCCGCGTGACGACCTACACCACCAAGGTCTCGTACCGTCTGCTGGACCCCGACCTGTGTCCGCTCGATTCAGGCGAGGTCGCGGTTGACGAGAGCAAGACGCTGGTGCGCAAGGCGGAGGTTGCAGGGACCTACTACCTGGAAGTCACACCGGGGACAGGTTCGACGGCGGTGAACATCGCCAACCGCTGCGCGGCGGAGGTCGCCAGTCGCACGGACCGGCTGTCGCTGTTCAATAACCCCATCGAGCGGTTCTTCTTCGTCCCGGCCGGCGCGCAGCGCTTCGCGCTCGGCGCCAAGGAAGGCGGCCCGACCGAGACCGCGCACTTCGTCGTCACGTCCCCCACCGGCCGCGTGGCGTTCGAGAAGAGCGACGCCCTCGACGGCCGCGAACTGGAAATCGAGGTAAAGCCCGACGAGGCCGGCAAGGTCTGGAAACTCCGCGTCGAACCGGTCGAGGATATCAGCGTCTGGCTCACCGGCGACGTCTGCCCCTACCTCTCCACCGCCCCGGAACGCGTCCTCGCGCCGACCGGGGGGACGGGTCGGTAGTGACGTCGCAACTATGTGCGACACATGGCGGCTTGTGCTATAGGAGTCGCCGTCCGGAGCGCTGAAAGCGCGGCCACATACCAGCCCAGGGCAACGCCCTGGGAACGGAAGGGGAAAGGATAATCAGCCCTGAAGGGGCGGGACATGCCCCTGGTGCCAGTGGCTGAACTCGGAATGATGTCGCGCCCTTTCAGGGTGCATTCGGTGGGTGGGTTGTTAACCCAGGGCGTTGCCCTGGGCTGGTATGTTACGCCCCGTTGGGGCTGAGAACCGACTGCGACTGACGTACCAACAACACGAACGAGGAGACATCACCATGGCGAAGTGGGTCCTCGGCGCCATTCTCGGACTGCTGATCGTGAACTCGGGCGTCCAGTTGGGCATCGGCCTGAGTCGTCACCTCCCGGATCCTGACGTCATGACCGGCCCATCGTTCGATGGAGAGGACATGAAGGCCGCTGAGCGCCTGTACGTAGAACCACAGACCGAACGAGAGAAGCAGATCAAGAAATCCTGTGACATGCAGCTCAGCGTGTTCGTGCGGTGGATGCTGAACGAGGCTGGCGGCGACATGCGGGACCGCAAACTGCTCATTCGGTCAAGCAGGCTACAGAGCGTCATCGACCTCGTCCTCCTCGCCCTCGCCGTCGCCGCCTGGATCGCGTGCATCCGGACCTGCCGCAGGGCCACCGCACCACGACCGGACACGCCACCGCCCGGAGCAACCGCGCCGCCGCGACCGTGAGGACGGCCCGGGGGTTGCGTTCATGCGTCGCTAGTGCTAGTGTGCCGACATGAGGCGAACCCAACTCCAACGGAACGTGCGCCGCGTGGTTGAGCAGATCGTCGAACTGGCTCACCCGCTGCGCGTCGTCCTGTTCGGGTCGGCGGCGACCGGGAAGGCGACATCGGACAGTGACCTCGACTTCCTCGTCGTTGTCCCGGAAGACCGGGAAACGGAGCAGGTTGTGGATCTCCTCAACACGGGTATCCGCCCCCGGCCCATGCCCTGCGACTTCATTGTCGTCACCCCCCTCCGTCCTCCAGAAGCACGGCAAGACCACAGGGCTCATTTACCGCGAAATCCTCGAGCATGGCAGGGAAGTCTATGCCGGGTGACGCAATCCCGGCCACGGGGGTAATTCACCGAGCCGCCGGCCTCGGCCGGGACACGCGGTTCACCACGCGTCTTGATGACGACGCCTCAACGGACTTTAGGCGCTGGAAAAGGCGACGGAGGTCGTGGCCGCATTCGCGGGCAATCTGGTCCTTGACGGCCCAGAGATCTCGCAGAATCGGGTCAGGCATGGTCTTGTTCCCCCATCAACTCCTCGGGCGTGCAGATCTCCGGCCCCGGATCAACCAGCCAACTCCGGCAGAAGCCCGAGGTAGTCCTGCCAGGGCAGCACCTTGACCCCGTCGATGCTGTAGGCGTGGGGCACGGTTGCCACAACGAAGCAGGGCGTGTCGCTATGCTCCGAACGAAACGATCGCAACCCGCTGAGATGCGCGCCTTCGATGCGGGCCGACGACTTGATCTCAATGGCGGCCACCAGAGCGCCGTGCTTCTCCAGCAGCAGGTCCACCTCGGCGCCGGTGTTGGTCCGCCAGTAGAAGGCCCGGGCCTCGCTGCGGGCGTAGTGCAGGTGGCGATAGGTCTCGGCCACAATGAAGTGTTCGAACATGCGGCCGCGAAGCGTCAGATCCAGGTCCGCCGTGAGCCGGCGGCAGATGGCGTTGACCACGCCGCTGTCGAAAAGGTAGAACTTGGGATGACCGCTCAAACGCTTGCGGACGCTCCGGCGCCACGGCTCGAGCCGGAACCCGATCAGCGTGTCCTCGAGGATCTCGTAGTACGACTGGACCGTCCGGACCGGCAGCGCCGCTTCACGCGCCAAGCCGGTGTAGTTGGTCAGTTCCCCGTTCTGACTGGCGCAGACCTCCAGGAAACGGGAGAACCCACCGACATTGCGCGCGATGCCTTCAGCCTTGATCTCCTCCTGCAGATACGTGTGCACGTAGGCGGTCAGGATGTCACGCTGCGTGTCAGGCTCCTTCCCATAGACCGAGGGAAGCGTGCCGTACCGCAAGGCGGCATCCAGGTCGAAGCGCCCATCTAGCTCCCCGTAGACGTACGGGAACAGCCATCGCTCCACCGCGCGTCCGCCCAGCAGGTTGGCACCGCCGCGTTTCAGCCGGCGCGCGCTGGAGCCGGTCAGAATGAACCGGCACTGCGGGAACCGATCCATCAGCAATTGCACCTCGTTCAGAATCTCCGGAACGCGCTGGACCTCGTCGACGAAGATCGTCGCGATGCCGGCGTGCTCAATCTTCTCGATCGCCTGGCGGGTGAAGAGACTGGGGTTCCTCGCGTACTGCAAGTAGCTCTCACTCGACAGCAGGTTGATGCGCCAGACGCCGGCATGGTACCGGGCGTTGATGAGTGTGCTCTTCCCGGTCTGGCGCGGGCCAAACAGGAAGAATGACTGCTCCGGCAGTTTGATGATGCGTTGTATCATGATGCAGGAATGTAATACATATCTGCAGCAATATACTCTGATTGTAGCACCGACGCAAATACCGCCGTCAGGCGCTGGTGCCGGCCGTTCGCCGGGTTCGCAACGGCAGCGCGCAGAGCGTACACCGGCATACCCCTCACCGCCGTCCCGGCGCCGGGTAGGCGCCATACTGCCGCACCGCGTCGTGGAACGCGGCGATGCTGGGCCAGGGCACCTCTTCGGTCAGGGTGTGGCACGGCGCGGCGATGTAGCCGCCGCCGGGCGCCATGATTTCGAGCGTGCGGCAGACGCCGTCGGTCACCTGTTCCGGCGAGGTCCGGGCGAGCACGCTCTGCGCGCCGACACCGCCCCAGAATGTGATGTCCTTGCCGAACTCCGTCTTGAGCCCGGCCAGGTCCATGCACTCGGCCTGGACAGCTTCGAGGATGTCAATGCCGCTCTCGATCAGGTCCGGGATGAGCGAGGTTACGTAGCCGCAGCAGTGGAAGGCGACCTTCACCTCGGGGCGAATGGACCGGATGTGCGCCGCGATGCGGCGGTGCCGCGGCTTGTACCACTCGCGGTACATTTCCGGGCTCATGACCAGCGAGCGCTGCGTGCCGAGGTCGTCGCCCATCCACACGATGTCCGTGCCCGCCGCGGCGTAGGCGCCGTACAGCGCGCTCTTCCACGCCTCGATGCGGTCCAGGGCGGCGCCGAACTTGGCGGGATCCTCGTATGGACCGAGCATGGTCTCCTCATAGCCGAGCCAGTGTTTGGCCTGTTCGTAGACGCCGCAGAAGTACGAGCTGCACACGGCCAGGTCACGGGCGTGCAGCTTCCGCGTCTGCTCGGCGGCCTGGGCAATGATGTCGGCCGTCGGCAGCGGCGCCCACTCGGCGGGCGGCACGGCCTCCGGCTTCGGCGGCAGCTTCAAGCCAACGTACCGGACATCGTGCCCGTAATATTCGGCGTAGTCGGTCGTCCCGATCTGCGCCTGCGCCACGGGGAGCAAGTCGGAGATCAGCCGGAGGTTGTACGGCACCCGGTCCGGTTCGCGGTGCGCAATCGCCGTCAGCACGCGGTCACGGGGCGTTGTCGTCTTCATGTTCCTTCATGCCCTTCATGGTTGAGAGGAGGTGTTTAGGCTGTAGGCTGATAGGCTGCAGGTCAGAAGGAGAGGGTTTCAGGGAGAACGGACGAAACGGACACAACGGACTCATCGAACGCGCTGGCCGCGCCCGGGGTCTTTCCGGCGGCGTGGGCGCGGCGTCGGAACTCGCGCGGCGACTCGCCGCACATGCGGGTGAAGAAGCGCGAAAAGCTGTACAGGTCCGGGAACTCGAGGCTCTCGGCGATCTGGGTGATGGTCAGGTCCGCGTAGCGCAGCAGTCGCGCCGCCTTCTCGGCGCGCACGGAATCGAGGTACGCCTTGAGCGGCACGCCCTTGGCTTTGCGGAACAACGCCGACAGGTGGTTCTCCGAGTAGTCCAAAGCCCGCGCCACCTCGAAGACGCGCACGCTCGGGGTTGCCTGCCGCTCCAGGTACTGCCGTACCCGCCCCACGACGCCCGTCTCGTCCGCCAGTGCGACGCCAGCGCCGTGCCCGAGCGGGTGACACGACGCCACCCACGCACAGACCAGGTACTCCAGTTGTTCGCGCACGGCCCGTGACGGCTCCCGGTCCGTTGCGTCCAAGGCGAGCAGGCTGCTGACGAACGGCACGCAGAACGGATTGCCGCTGATCCGGCGAATACCCGAAACTGCGGTGATGCCTTCGACTTCGTACCGCACCGCCACGAACTCGCAGCCCTTTTCGTGGAAGAAATTGTGTGTCGTGCCCGGCGGAATCTCCACCGCCTCGCCCGCCAGCACTGGGAACGAGCGCCGGCCGGAGAACGCCATGAACTGGCCCTTGACCGCGAAGTCCGCATGCCAGAACGGGTGCTGGTGCGGCCGCACCCGCATGGATTCGGTCACCTCGCGATGCCCGAGCCACAGGAAACGGCAACGCAGGTTTCGGCCGGTGAAGGCGGGGTCGGAGAACACCGGTGCTTTTGACAACTTTTTCATGAGTATTGCCAACAGCGTACGTGAAGGGTTACGTGATAAAGTACAATTAACTGCGCGGAATGTAAAGGCGGCGGAGAAGGTTCCGGGGTTCAGAGGTTCAAAGGTTCAGAGGTTGAAGGCGGGTTGATTCCGATCGACATCCCAACCGTGAACGGTGAACCTCGGAACATTCCTAAACAGAATTCTGGCAGAACGGAGTGTGGCATGAAGACGATCATGTTCTCGAAGTTCCAGAAAGACAAGACCGTGCGTGAGTTGCTCGAACTCGCGCAGAAGCTGAATCTGGACGGGTACGACCTGTGTCTGCGTGCCGGGTATGCGGTGAACCCGGACAACGTCACCCAGGCACTGCCCGAGATGGCGGCGCTGTTCCGCGGCAACGGCCTCGACATTCCGATGATCACTGGCGAGGGTAACCTGCTGGCGCCGGACCAGCCGGGCGTGCGGCCCATCCTCGCGGCCATGGACAAGGCGAACGTCCGCCTGATTAAGCTCGGGTACTTCACGTTCGACCCGACGAAGCTGAATTACCTCGCCGAGGTCGATCGCATCCGTCGGATTTTTGAAGGCTGGCAGACACTCGCCCGTGAGTACAACGTGAAGATCTGCTACCACACGCACTCCAACCGTTGCATGGGCCTGAACGCTTCCGGCCTGGCGCACCTGCTGCACGGCTTCGACCCCGCCTGCATCGGCGCCTACCTGGATGCCGGCCACTTGGTGGTCGAGGGTGAGGACTACCCCACCGCCTTTGCCATCGTCAAGGACTACCTCAGCATTCTGGCGGTCAAGGACGTGCTCCTGGAACGCGTCGAGAAGAACGGCCACGGCAGCGTCAAGAAACACTGGGTCACGGCCGGCAACGGTTCCGTGGACTGGACTCTGTTCTTTGAGACGGCGAAGAAGTTCGGCTACAACGGCCCCGTGTCCGTGCACTGCGAGTTCGAAGTTCCAAAGCCCGAATTCGAGGCGGCGGTCGAGCGCGAGGTCGCCTTCTTCCGACGCTTCACCACGGCGGCATAGCGGCCCGCTGGCATACGCGTCCGCCCCGTCCGTTGGGTCCGTTGGGTCCGTTTCGTCCGTTGGGTCCGATCCCTGCCCCCTGAACCCTGAACCCTAGAGAACCAGGAGTCCCCATGAGTCTTCCTACAAAACGTCTGGTCGCCGGTGTATGCGGCGACGGTCACATCCGAACCATCGAGGAGAACGCCCCGGAATTGCGGAAGGGCTGCGTCGCCATCGACGTGCAGGCGTCGCTGGTCAGTCCCGGCACCGAGTTGGGCGGTTGGCGCAACCTGGCGGGGAAGCGTGCCAAGTCCGATGCGAACACCAAACCGCGCCCGTTCGGCTATTCGAACGCCGGCATTGTGGCCGCGGTGGGCGAGGGTGTCACGCGGTTCAAGAAGGGCGACCGCGTCGCCTGCATCGGCGGTGGCTACGCGCTGCACACGAACTACGCCATCGTGCCGCACAACCTGACGGTGGCGTTGCCGGACAACGTCACGTTTGCCGACGGCAGTTACGCCATGCTCGCAGCCACGGCGCTGCATGCCATGCGCCGCGGCGAGCCGGAGTTCGGCGAGTACGCGGCGATTGTCGGGCTCGGAATTGTCGGCCTGATGGCCGGGCAGTTGTATCACCTGGCCGGCAACTATGTCATCGGCTGGGACACCATCCCGTACCGGCTCGACGTGGCCGGGAAGGTCGGGATCGACGCCACAGTCCAGATCGGCAAGGCGGACGAGGTGGCGGCCACCAAGGCGTTCACGCGCAACTGCGGTCTGGACGCTGCGATGATCGCGTTCGGCGGCGACGGCACCAAGGCCATGCAGAGTCTGGAGAAGTGCATGAAGCTGTCGCCCGACACGCACCTGATGGGGCGGATCGTCGTAGTCGGTGCGCCGGTGTTCCAGTACAATCCTGGGACCACCAACCTGGACATCCGGCGCGCGGCGCGCACGGGCCCGGGGTACCACGACGACCCGTGGGAGGTCGGCCCGGACTACCCGCCGGTCTTCATGCGCTGGACCACGCGTACCAACTTGGAACTGTGCATGCGCCTGATCTCCGAGGGCCGGCTCAAGGTCAAGGATATTACCACTCACACCGTCGCCCTGAACCAGGCCGACGAAGGCACGTCCGCCATCCTCGACGATCCGGACCGGATCATCGGGCTGGTGTTCGACTGCACAAAGGCCTGATCTGCGCCAACACCCCCTCGTCAAGGCGTCCGCCTTGGACGAGGGGGGGCTTGCCGCGACGCCATCGGCCGAAACCGGCGTCTGTCCCATGTCAGGCCGCGGGCCCTTCCGTTGCGCCACACGCAACGGCCTCGTAATGCGTCCGTCGCGGGTGGAACGACGGCGTGCTGGCCCATGCGTGAGCCCTTCCGTGGCCTCGTGCCACGGGTGAAACGGGTTCGCCCGCCAAACGTAGGCGCCACCCCCCTCTCTTCCCTTTCCCCCGTCCGCCGGCGGCGGACGGGGGAAAGGGAAGAGAGGGGACACGGTGCGGCGTAGTAACCAAAATGAACCTGTTCACCTGCCACGCAAGGTGGCAGGGGTCTATGCTCCGCCCTTTGCCGACGCATTACCGGCCGCTTCCCCTGAACTGGACACAACAGGCCGGGAACGGTATCTTTCCTTGGCTGACTCGGGGCGTGGCAACAAGAGGTTCGGATTGGGACTTCTGCCGCCGCGCTGCCAATGGTCCTGCTGCCCGACCGGGCGGCAGGACGGTCTTCATCGGGGAACGGCGACCTTGAAGAAGCTTGGGTTCATGATCTCCATGTGGCGTGTTGCAGCGTTGTTCCTGCTGCCGCTCGCTGCCTTGGGCGCATCCGAATCCGTCTCGGGGCGGCTCGCGCCCGTGCGAATCGGTGTTCTGAGCGAGTACACCAAGGAACGATGCCAGTCGGAGTGGGGCCCGACCGCCGCCTACCTGACCGAGAAGATCCCAGGCTATGCGTTCTCCATCAGCCCTCTGGACTATCCCGATGTCGTACCTGCCGCGGAGTACGGCCGCGTGGACTTCGTCATCTGCGACCCTGGTTTGTACGTCGAACTCGAGCAACGCTGCAATGCGCTGCGGATTGCCACCCTGAAACGCCCGAGCGAGGGCCGGCAGCGGGCAACCTGTGGGGCCGTGGTCTTCTTCCGCGCCGACCGCAACGACATCACCACCCTTCGCGACCTTGCCGGCAAACGTTTGCTGGCCACCAATGAGCACTCGTTCGAAGGCTGGTACGTGCCGTGGCGTGAATTCAAGGAGCGCGGCATGGATCCCTACCGCGACCTCAAGGAACTGCGTTTCGTCGGCTACCCCGAGGCGGTCGTGTATGGTGTTCGTGACCGACTTGCAGACGCGGGGACGGTCCGCGCCGACACGTTTGAGCGCATGACCACCGCCGGTCAGGCCGTTTCGAAGGACGCATTCCGTTTCCTTGAGTTCGCGTACGCACCGCAGGATCTGGTTGATCTCCCCGCTCGGCACTCGACACGCCCGTACCCCGAATGGCCCATCTGCAAGCTCCGCCACATCTCCAGTTCGCTGGCCGAGCAGGTTCTCGCCGCTCTACTGCGCTTGCCGCCAGACGGGGAGGTCGCTCGGGCGGCACACAGCAGCGGCTGGACTTACCCGCTGCTCTACACCGGCGTCAGAGACTGCCTGGAGGAACTGAACGTGGGGCAGACGTCCGAGTTGGCCAAAGTGTCGACCCGGCGCGTTCTGCGCCGGATCACGCCGTATCTGTATGCGGCCGTCGTCCTTCTCGCCGGGATTCTTCTCGGGGCGGGTTACGTGCACCACCTCAATCTCAGGCTCACCAGCGCCATGGCCGCACAGAAGCGTGAACTCGAGTCCAGGAAGCTGACGGAGAACGCATTGCGCGAAGCCTACGAAGCCCACGAAACCCTGGAACACATCATCGATTACAGTCCGGCTGTGTGTATTCTGCTCCAGAACGACATTGACTGGCCCATCGAGTTCGTGTCCCACAATATCCACCAATTTGGGTATGGCGCCGAGGAGTTCCTTGAGGGACGGCGGCGGTTTCTGGACATTGTCCACCCAGCGGACCGGACTCGCGCCGCTTCCGAACTGATCGATTACGCAAAGGTCGGCCAGGACCGGTTTGTCCAAGAGTACCGAATCCTGATGAAGAACGGTGCCCCGCGTTGGATCGAGAGCCACGTGGTGGCCAGGCGAGATGCCGAGGGCCGGATCACCCATTACCAGAGCTTGCTGCTGGACGTGACCGCCCGCCACCCGGTGGACGCCGCGTCGGAAACCGCTGGCCGGCTCGTCGAGGAACCCGGGGTCACGCTGAACGAAGATGGACGCGTGACGGGTCCCAACTCCATGCGCACGTGGCGAACTCGAATGGCCAACAGTCCCGCGGCCAAGACGTGGCCCGTCCCTGATGAGGATGAGTCTCCTCAGGGTTGAACTGCAGGGGGCCGGCGTGCGTACCTGCACGCCCCGTGCAAGTCGTCCGGGGGGTGTGTTCGGCGGTGGCGTGGAATGGCCCGTGAGTGACGCGGGAGCCGGTCCAAGTGGCGTTAATGTATACTCGTCTCGCGCGCGCGAGAAACGAGGGGCACCTGCCACACGTGTGTGGCGTACGACGCCCGCTTCACTGAACCATTGCCGTTCGCCCTCCTTTGCACATGGCGAAAATCGGGATATGGTTTGGTGCTGTTTGTGCCTTGCGGCATGCGCGCACAGGGAGTATCACCCCTCACGCGGTGCAGCATGGCGAAAGGGGGTTGTCGGCGATCGGACGGGATTGCCCTTCTCCTCTTGGATCGTGTGTCGAGCCCCCCCCCCGCAGAGCGGGGTGGGGGGAGAGATTTCCGGGAGTTGCGCATGTCTGAAACGAGAAAACATGTTGTGGCGGTTCTCTTTGCGGACCTGTCCCGTGCCTCAGGGCAGGACGCCGAGGGGGACAAGAGTGCCCACGACGTGATCGAGTATTGGATTTCGAGGACCACCGAACTGCTCGCGCAGGAGAACGCCAACCTCATCACCTCGGTGGGCAGCACCGTCCGGTGTGCCTTCCCTGCCGCCGACCAGGCCATCACGGCCGCGTGCCTCCTGCAGCAGGAGACCATGGCACGGCTGAAGTCGACTTTCGTGGCTCCGCCTGAACTGCGCATCGGTCTGAATGTTGGAGATGTGGTGGTGCAGCAGGGCGCCTATGCGGGGGAGACCCTTATGATGGCGGCCAGAATGGCTCTGCTCGCCAAGCCCCGGCAGATCATCGCCTCCCAGACCGTCAACGACACCGCGTCGCCGGGTGTGCGTCAGCGGTTGACCCGCATCCAGAAGGACGAGGAAATGCATATCCGCCTCGGCCCTACGATTGAGGTGTATGAGGTCCGTTGGCGCGACGAGGGCCCTGCCGCCAAGGTCGCCTCGGCCAAGGAAGCTGCCAAGGAAGCTGCCAAGGAAGCTGCCAAGGAGCGGCACAAAGAGTTGACGCACAAGAGTGGCGCTGTCCCCACCATTCCAGTGCAGCGGCTGGTTCCAAAGCAGGGCGGCGTCTTGCTCCGCAAGGCTGCTGCTGCAAAGGTTCCCCTTGTTCCAGCGGCGGATAAGAAACCGGGCAGCGTGCCGTTGACGCCGAAGAAGGTCGAGCTGCGGCCGGCGTCTGCTACGCAGCCTGTCAAGTTGTGCGTTGTCGACAGCCAGGGCAACACGACCCTCGTCGGCAAGGAGCGCCCCTCGGCGACGATGGGGCGCAGCGACGACAACGACATCGTCTTTGCCGTCGATTCCGCGTCGCGAAAGCACGCTCAGATCGAGTATCGCGCTGGCGAGTTTTACCTCATCGACCACAGTTGGAACGGAACCTTGGTCTACGACTCGAAGGAAAATCAGGAAGTGCTGGTGCACAACGATGAGTTCAAGCTGCCGGCCTCGGGTTCCATCTGCCTCGGTTGCCAGCGCAGCAGCGGTGCGCTCAAGCCGCTGGAATACCGTCTCGTCTATGGATGAAGTGCGGACCTGCCATCCCGAGCATCTTTGCCTTGCCGCCCTGGGCACTGCGCCGCACCGCAATGCGTCCGTCGACAGTGCCATGGCTGGTGCGATCTTCAGAACCCGCGGGGAGGGGACTCCCCGCACCACCGCCCGAACCGTCCCACGCCAGTGACCCGGCCAGTTCCTTGGCCGGCGTTCCTGATCTGGGGCGTATTGCGGCGCAACGCCCGATCGGTGTTGCGACCGCCGGAAACCGCCGTACATTAGCGGGGTTCGCAATTGCCATCTTTGGATTCTTCCGGTCCGGGAGAGCCGATGCACAAGGAGCAACGGATACATGAGCAAGATTAAGACGCCGCACGTTTTCACCTCCGAGTCCGTGGCCGAAGGTCATCCTGACAAAGTCTGCGACCAGATCTCCGATGCAGTTCTGGACGCATGCCTGGCCCAAGACCCCAGCAGCCGCGTGGCCTGCGAGTGTCTGGCGACGACCGACTTGATCGTCATGTCCGGTGAGATCACGACCCGGGCGAACCTTAACTATGAACAGATCGCCAGGGGTGTGGTTCGCGACATCGGCTACACCTCGGCGGACATTGGCTTCTCGGCGGACACCTGCAAAGTCTTCGTGTGTCTGCACGGCCAGTCCCCCGACATCTCGCAGGGCGTGACCCCCGATGCGGAAATCAACAAGGAACAGGGGGCAGGGGACCAAGGCATGATGTTTGGTTACGCCTGCGATTCCACCCGCGAATTGATGCCGGCGCCCATTCTTTACGCTCACAAGATCGTTCAGCGGTTGGCGGAGTTGCGGCATCGCGACCCCAAGACGTACTGGTTCCTGCGCCCGGACGCCAAGAGCCAGGTTTCCATCCGTTTCGAGGAAGGTCAGCCGGTCCGCCTTAACACCGTGGTGGTCTCGCATCAGCACGATCCGGAGATGAAGGAGCGCCAGCTTCGGAAATTGGTGGTGGACGTGGTGCATGAGGTCGTTCCGGCACGACTTCTGAACAAGGACGTGGTTTACTACATCAACCCCACGGGAAGGTTTGTCATCGGCGGCCCGCACGGTGACACAGGTCTCACGGGGCGCAAGATTATCGTTGACACGTATGGTGGGGTCGGAACGCATGGCGGCGGCGCGTTCTCCGGGAAGGACCCGTCCAAAGTGGATCGTTCCGCAGCTTATATGTGCCGCTATCTGGCGAAGAACATTGTGGCCGCCGGTCTGGCCAGGAAGTGCGAAGTTCAAGTGGCGTATGCCATTGGCGTCGCCAAACCCCTGAGCCTGAATGTGGACACGTTCGGCACCGCCAAGATTCCCGAGGAGCGCTTGCAGTCGATCATCCAGAACTCAGGACTCTTCGACCTTCGGCCTGCTGCCATCATTGACTATCTCGGGCTTCGGTCCCCCAGTCGGAACGGCTGGAGTTACCGGAACACCGCGGCGTATGGACACTTTGGGCGCGCCGATTTCCCGTGGGAAAAGACCGACAAGGTTACCGCCCTGCGCAAAGAAGCGAAGCTGAAGGGATAGGCCCTCGTGACCACTCCCCGCGTCATTGCCGTCGGTTCGGCGCTGCTTGACATGCTTGCCTTTGTCTCGGACCGGTTCGTTCAGTCCGTGCCAGGCGCCAAGGGTGGCATGGAACTGGTCGATTACCCCACGATGGCGGAATTGCTTGGCCGCATGCGCCAGAGACCGACTCTGGCGCCGGGCGGTTCGGCAGCCAACACGGCTACGGCTTTGGCTCAGCTCGGCCTGCCCAGCAGGTTGCTGACTAAGGTGGGGGACGACAACAACGGCGCGTTCTACCGCCAGGCGGTGGAGTCGGCCCGGGTCGAGACATCCAGCTTCAAGGTGCATCCCACCGAACCCACCGGTTCCTGCCTCAGCCTGGTCACGCCCGACACGCAACGCACTCTGCGGACGTTGCTCGGCGCGGCCGGGACCCTGAGTCCGGCCGATATCACGGCTGAGGATTTCGCCGGGTGCACGCACGCGCACATCGAAGGTTACCTGCTGTTCAGCGTGGAACTCATGCTGCACCTGCTGAAGACCGCGAAGGCCGCGAACTGCACGATCAGTATCGACCTGGCCTCGCCGGAAGTGGTGAAGGCTCATCTTGCCGTCTTGCCGGGCATCCTGCGCGACTACGCCGACATCGTGTTTGCCAACCGTGAGGAAGCCTGTGCGTTTGCACAGACGACGGACGAGGGCGAGGCGCTGTCGCGGTTGGGCGGATTCTGTCCGGTTGCCGCGGTCAAGCTGGGGGCGCAGGGTTCGCTCCTGCGTCGTGGTAACGATGTGGTCCGGGTCACGGCAAAGAGGGCACAGGCGATCGACACAACGGGCGCTGGCGACTACTGGGCCGCCGGCTTCCTGTACGGGTCTCTGAACGGCAAGTCACTCCCCGACGCGGGGCGACTGGGCTCGATTCTGGCCGCCGCCGTGGTCGAACAGGTGGGGGCCGGTATTCCCGATGCGAAGTGGCCCGGGGTTCGACGCGAACTCGGTGTCGCGTGAGGCATTCCGGCCGTCGCGCCGCGGTATGGCAACGTGCATGGCTGGTCGACCAGGCCGGCAGAAGGTGATGATTTATGGTTAAGAAGACGAAGAACTATTGGGTTCGTGACATGGGCGAGGCGGACTTCGGCCGCAAGGAAATCGACATTGCCGAGAAGGAAATGCCTGGGCTCATGGCGGTCAGGGCCAAGTATGGACCGCAGAAACCGCTCAAGGGCGCCAGGATCAGCGGCAGCCTGCACATGACCATTCAGACGGCCGTGCTGATCGAGACCCTGGCTGAACTCGGGGCCGACGTGCGTTGGGCCTCCTGCAACATCTACTCGACCCAGGATCACGCGGCAGCCGCCATTGCCGCGCGCGGCATTCCGGTGTTTGCATGGAAAGGCGAGACCCTTGACGAGTACTGGGAGTGCACCCTGCAGGCGCTCGCTTTCCCGGGCGGGAAAGGTCCCAACCTTGTGGTCGATGACGGCGGTGATGCGACCCTGATGATTCACCTCGGTTACGAGGCGGAAAAGGACGCGTCGGTCCTCAATCGAAAAGCCGACAGCGAGGACGAGTCCACCCTCTTGGCGGCGCTGAAGAAAGTTCTCAAGAAGGACCCGCGGACGTGGCACCGGGTCGTGAAAGAATGGAACGGCGTGTCAGAGGAAACCACGACCGGCGTGCACCGTCTCTATCAGCGTCTGGAAGCGGGCAAGTTGCTGGTGCCGGCCATCAACGTCAACGACTCCGTGACCAAGTCGAAGTTCGACAATCTCTACGGTTGCCGCGAGTCCCTGGTCGACGGCATCAAACGCGCCACGGATGTCATGGTTGCCGGCAAGGTCTGCGTCGTGTGCGGCTACGGTGATGTCGGCAAGGGGTCCGCGCAGTCGCTTCGCGGCCTCGGTGCCCGCGTCGTCATCACGGAGATCGATCCGATCTGCGCGCTGCAGGCGGCCATGGAAGGCTACGCGGTCGGACGTATCGAAGACTTCCTCTCCACAGCCGAGATCTACGTCACCACCACCGGATGTTGCAGCGTTATCACCGCAGCGCACATGGCGAAGATGCGGGACCAGGCCATTGTCTGCAACATCGGCCATTTCGACACCGAGATAGACGTTGCCAGTCTCAAGGCCTGGCCCAAGATCCGACACGTGCAGATCAAGTCGCAGGTCGACAAGTACATCTTCCCGGACGGGCACTCCATCATCCTCTTGGCCGATGGGCGCCTGGTCAACCTCGGTTGCGCCACCGGCCATCCCAGTTTCGTGATGAGCAACTCTTTCACGAACCAGACTCTGGCGCAGCTCAGCCTGTGGCAGAAGGAATACAAGGTCGGCGTGTACTGCCTGCCCAAGGAACTGGACGAGGAAGTGGCCCGGCTGCATCTCGACAAGCTGGGTGTGCGCCTGACGAAACTGACGCCGAAGCAGGCTGCCTACCTGGGTATCCCGGTCAAGGGCCCCTTCAAGGCCGACCACTACCGGTACTGACATCCCAGGCCGCCGACGGGGGCGCGGGACGTTCCAGAACGGGGAAGTCAGGCGGGCGCGGCGTGGTGCCCGCCCGCATGACGTTCGGTCACCGTCTACGCCCGACTCAATGGGACGCGCTGCTGCCGTCTTTGGGGGGCTTGATTTTCTCCGCCTTGCAGAGGTGTTTCTTCTTCTTGGACACCGCCCCGCATTTGGCGCACAGGAATCGCCCCGGTTTCGCCTTGTTCTCGGAATTGCCTTTCAAGCAGCCCATATGCCGGCGCCTCCTGTTCCTGGCGGCAAAGGTAGCGCGGGCCTCGCTGTTGATCCAGGCGGTAGGCGCCTTTATTTTACACTAGTGCTCGTCCGCCAGAAGTCACCCCGCAATTGCGCGCAATGGTCCGCACCTTCCCAGGCGAGACGCCAAGCCGTTGA
>MHBL01000128.1 GCA_001803235.1 Lentisphaerae bacterium RIFOXYA12_64_32 | reverse complement strand
CTGCGGTGCGGAGGTGGCCAGGTCGCCAGCGGTGGGCGTGCCGGCATTACCGGGCGGCAGGAATACTTGCAGGCGTGGCCAGATCACGTCACCGACGGCCGCGAGCAGCACGGGGTCGGCGGGGACGCGCGAGATGTCGAGGAGCGTGGAAGACTCTTCACAGAAGGCCGCGAAGGGCGCGAAGGAAAGGGAAGCGGGGGAAAGGCTGGAGGCGCGGTTTTCGGCGAACGCGCGGATGGGGTCGGCGGTGCGGCTGTCAGCGGGCCGGCGGCTGGCGTGGGGATCCATTGCCCTTTGCGCGCTTCTGTGAAGATTGGAGTCAAGCGAGGCGCGGGCGTTGCGGAACGACGTGTCGGGGCGCACGGCGGAATCGACGTTGGGCAGTGCGGCGGCGTCCAGGGCCTGCTCGATGCAGGCGGTCATGCGCCGGAGCACGATGACGGCGGAACTGCGGGCACCCATGTCTTTGCTGAGGAGATGCGGCCGCCAGTTGTCGATGGTGTCCGCGCAACGCATCGCCTGGCGGTTGAACGTCTGGCGGCGGGTGCGGACGTTCTCGGACTCAGGGTCGCTGGCGCGCGCCTTACGTACGTCGTCGTCGAGCATGGCACGGTCGGCGAGTGCGAGGCGCAGCAGTTCGATATCCTGGTCCAACTTCTGGATCTCCGGTCCGAAGGCGCTGACGTCCTTGTCACCCGCAGCCTCGACGCGGTCGGCCAGGGCGCGGACGTGCGGCAGGAACTCGCCGCGCACGTACAGTGGCAAGTTGTCGCGGAAGCGCTCGTAGTCGGTCTTGGCGCGCTCCTGCTTCAGGACCGACTTGCGCACCGCGTCGGCCGCCAGCAGGTCCAGGCTGGTCAGGGGCGGCAGAACGATGAGCGTCAAGACCGTGCCGAGTACGCGCCGGTACCAGGGGCAGTAGCGGTGGTAAAGGCGATTGTCTCGCGTCGTCATGATCGACTCCTGTGATAGTTAACCACGAAAAACACGAAAGTCACGAAAGGAGCGGCAAGAAAAGAGATGGCGTATGGCCATGGGAGAAGACCTGAGGGTCTGTCGTATTGCCCGGTGCAACACGAAGCCCGCCCCAAGCCAGCCCGCGAGGACGCGGGCGCTCCAAAGAGCCGTATCCCTGGAACCGGTCTCCGTGGTATTGGGTTTGGGGTCATTGGCGTTCGCTTTGCCGCTTTCGTGTGGTTGGTGTGTTTCGTGGTTCACTGGCCGGCGGTTCCGAACGTGCTGTGGCCGCCGGTGAGTTTCACTTCCTGCGCCCAGATGCGGCCGGCGGGGAACGTGTTGCTGCCGCCGCTGGCCTCGACTTTGCCATTGGGCGCGTAGATGATGCCTGTGAACGTGTTCGCGCCACCGGTGAGCTTGACGGTCGTGCCCGCGAACAGGAGCATCCCGGTACTGTCGGATGCCGTGAGGTTCTTGTCCGTAGAACTGATCTCGATCGACCCGGTTGCCACAATGGTGACGGTTGCGGTCAGTTTGGCGCTGATCTTGACATCACCGTTGACGTAGTGCAGACCGGGCGGGAGCGTGTCGTTGCCGCTGATGTGAATCGAGCCCGAATGCGTGTAGTCCGCGCGCGGCGCGAAGTCCGCCAGCGTGTAGACCGGCATTGGGCGGGTCGCGGAATTCGGCAGCACGGCATGGATCTGGTTCTGGGATCCGCTCACGTTTGTGTCGTGATGGGCCGTGACATCCTTGGTGACAACGTTATGGCCGCCGCTGATCTCAGCATCGTCGTTGCTGTGGATGAACCCGTAGACCGTGTGGTGACCGCCGGAGAGTTTGAGCGTCTGTGTCGCGCCGCCGGCATAGATGAAGTAGCCGTTGGTTACCGTCCAGCCCCAGGATGCCGCAGCCGAGTTGCCGGCGATATCACGCACCTGCAGACCGATCGTCGCAGCACCGTCCGGGAGCGGCTCAGTCGGGGCGTAGGTGACCTTGCCCGAGGTCGAGTCATAGGCATGCGGGACGACGGTCCCGTTCACGGTGAGCACGATCGCGGCCGGATCGATTCCGGAGAGCGTGTCCGTGACCTTCGCCGAGATTGCGGTCTCGCCCGGCAGGTAATCGCTGCCATTGGCAGGCGTCAGTTCCGCAATGGCCGGCGCCGTCTTGTCCAGCTTCACGGTGATGGTGTTGTCAGGGCTCTCAATGTGGCCGACGTTGTCAATGCTGCGGTAGGCAATGGCCGTCGCGCCCTCCGTAGTGACGCTGATCTGCGTGCCGACGGTCGTGGTCTGGCCGATGGTGTAGGAGGTTTCCCGCACGCCCGAGTGTGCGTCGGTGGCGGTCAGGGTGATGAGCGCGTCCTGATTCGTCCAGACACCGTCATGTGCATAGTCATCGGTGGTTGTCGGCGGCTCGAGGTCCACCCAGACGTGAAGCGTGGTCGAGGCCGTGTTGCCCGCGGAGTCCGCAGCGTTGATGACGACCGTGTGCTGACCGGAAGTCGTCACCTCGATGGTGTTGTCACCCTCGACCGGCGCGCCGCCATCCAGCGTGTAGGAACTGGACGCAACACCCGAGAGTGCGTCGGTGACACCGAACGTGATGGTCTGTGCGGCGCCGAGCCAGGTCGAGTCCTGCGTGAAGTCGTGCGTGATCACGGGCGCGGTCTTGTCCAGCCTCACGGTCACGGACTTGTCGACTTCGACGTTGTCGGCGTTGTCCGTGCTGCGGTAGCCTGCGACTGTGGTGCCTTCCGCGGTGACACTGAAGGCTGTGCCACTCGTGGTCGTGCCGCCGATGGTGTAGCTGGTCTGCTTCACGCCGGACAGGTCATCGGTGGCGGAAAGTGCGATGCTCGCATCCGTCTTGGTCCACACCCCATCGAGCGCGTAGTTGTCGGTCGTGACCGGAGCAACCGTGTCCAAGTTGACCGTGGCGGTCGCAGTTGCCGTGTTGCCCGCCAGGTCTGTTGCGGCGCCTGGAACCGGCTGGTTTGCGCCAGGCGTGGTCACGGTGACCGGCGGTGTGACGGAGGCCAGACCGGAGAGCGCATCGGTCGCGGCAAAGGTCACGGTGACCGGGGCATTGTTCCAGCCGGCCGCGTTCGGGGCCGGGCTGAGGGTCGCGGTCAGGACCGGCGCAGTCTTGTCGATGCTGACGGTTGCCGTCGCCGTGCCCTGGTTGCCGGCGGCATCGGTTGCCGTGCCGGTCGCCGCCCGGCTGGCGCCTTCGGCCGTCAGCGCAACCGGATCGCTCACGGTCACGACGCCGGACAGCGCGTCAACCGCGGCGAAGCTCACCGTCACGTCCGTGTTGCTCCAGCCGTTCGCATTGGCGGCCGGCGCGGCGGTGGCCGTGACCTGTGGCGCAGTCTTGTCTAGGTTGACCGTGGCAGTCGTGGTTGCCGTGTTGCCGGCCAAGTCGGTCGCGGTGCCTTGGACGGCCTGGCCCGCGCCTTCGGTGGTGACCACGGCGTCAGGACTGACCGTGGCCAGCCCGGACAGCGCGTCGGTGGCGGCGAACG
>MHBL01000127.1 GCA_001803235.1 Lentisphaerae bacterium RIFOXYA12_64_32 | reverse complement strand
CCGAACCACCACCACCGCCCACGGAATCGCCGACCGCGCCAGACACACAGCCGCAGCGGTCTGTCCGACAGCACGGGGTGAAAGCCAAGTCTCGCGATAACGTCTGGCATGTCGACCTGACCATCGTCCCGACCGGCGGCGGGTTCGCTATCCCGTGGCTGCCGTTCGCTCTCCTCCAGTGCTGGCCGTTCTGCTACTGGATCCTCGCCGTCGTCGACCAGTTCTCCCGCGCCGTGGTCGGGTTCGCTGTCTATCGCAAGCAGCCGACCTCCGAACAGGTCTGCTCCGATCTCGACCGCCTCGCGGCTGCCCGCAAGGTCTCGCCCAAGTACACGGTCAGCGACAAGGGACCTCAGTTCGACTGTGACTACTACCGCGACTGGTGCAAGAATCGCAGCAAGCCCATCATGCCCCGCTTTGGTGCCGTCGGCAAAAAGGGCAGCATTGCCGTCGTCGAACGATTCATCCTCTCGCTCAAAGAGGAGTGCATCCGCTGCATCTCCGTGGTAACCGCCAGAGCAACTACATCATGCGGGGCTGACGGGCCGGCGGTATTGTCTGTGGCATGGACAGGCGCGAGACGGAGCGGCAAGGCAGGTGGTCAGCTCGGACGGCGGGCGGGCGACGTGGCGTCGTCGTCGAGGAAGACGGGGACGCCGAGGCGGGTGTTGCGTTCCAGCGGCTGCCAGTAGCCGGGCAGGAGTTCGCGGAGCCGGTCCTTGGGGTGGGTCATGATCCGGTCCAGGACGTCCTTCATGTACAGCCAAGGGTTGATCTTCAGTTCCCGGCAACTGCCGAACAGGCTCATGAACACCGCCGCGGTGCGTCCGCCGCGTTCACTGCCAGCGAACATCCAGTTCTTTCTTCCGATTCCGAGCGGTCGGATACCGCGCTCGACGGCGTTGTTGTCGATCAGGAGCCGGCCGTCCTCGAGGTAACACAGCAGGGCGGCGCGCTGGTTCAGGCAGTAGTTGACCGCTTCGCCCAGGAGCGACTTGGGCAGCAGCTTGGCGCGGAGCTGCTCGAAGGTCCTGAACAGCGCGTCGAGGACCGGCTTCGAACTGGCCAGGCGCACCGCGTGCCGCTGCTGGGGTGGGAGGTCGCGGGTCTGCTCTTCGACCTGGTAGATGTGTTTGAGCCAGTCCAGGATGGGGACCGTCTCGACGGGATGATAGACGGCGGCCTGCTTGAAACGCCTGGTCGCATGCGCCCAGCACCCGACTTCCACGATGCCGTCGGTCTTCATGACCTGATCGTGCCCGGCCGCGGCGTCAGCTTGGGCGTAGCCCTGGAACTCGTTCAGCAGCGCGACGGGTTCTTCCTTCTCTTTGGTGAGACTGAACCGGAAGAACACATGCGGCGGGCTGGCCCCGGCACGGCAGATCCACATCCGCGCCGGATGGAGTTTCCCCAGGCCTTTGATCTGCAGCGCGATCCCGGAATCGTCGAACCCCACGTAGTCGCGGTTCAGCACGTCGCGCCGCAATGCTTCGTACAGCGGCACCAGCACGTCGTCGCCGAGGATGAGCATCCATTCGTCGAACTCGTTGCGGTGGAACGGCAACCCGTCGCGAACGCTGGCCTCGGCCTGGCGGTAGTACGGGAGGTGGTCGACGAAGCGCTTGACCGCGACATCGGCCAGGAAACCGTTGTCGGCCATGCACTTGTCGATGGGGAACAGCGGCAGTTCGGCGACCACCACCCCATCGCGGTTCGGCAGCCCGTAGATGGGCCGCTCGTAGACATTGACTCGCAACCGCGCGGGAACGACTTCGACCTTCTCGGTGCGCTCGACGCGGATGACCGTCAGCGGCTTGCCGGTGATCGCGTCGATCTTGTCCTGCTCGGGAATGTCCAGGACGATGACGTTCCGCTCGTAGTGCTCCGGGATGACGCGACGCCCGGGGTGCGGTTTGCTGTAGCGCGATTTCTTCCGGCTCATCGGGGAAATGAGTACGTGACGGCCGGGGCGGACGTGACAGCCCCCCCGACCGCGGAGCTCGCCGCAGGGCAGATTCTGCCGTTCCGGTTCCCCCCTGGCAAGTCCCATCCCCCCCCCTCTTCCCCTACTTGAACAGGGTGTCTGGTATGGTCGGACGGTTCCCTGGTTCTGCCGTCTCGCTGTCCTGGCCTGCGTCGGCCGGGTTTTCGCGGTGCGCGTAGGTCGTCGGCCGCACCCCGGCTGTCGGCGCCGACTGCGCGAGAGGGCAACTTACCCGTTCGAGATTCAACCTCTGGTCGTGCCTTCCGCACCTACCCACGAGAGCACGGCGCCAGGTCGGCGATCTCCTGCTGGGTGCTCTGGGGAAACTCGCGATAGGCGATGTCAATGCACAGCCATCCCGCCGGGGGTGTGGTTCCCTGCCCGTGCCCGACCAGGATCATTCCGAAGGGGGCCAGCCGTTTCCGCGCCAGGCGGTTCCGGACGATTCGGAACCTACCGCTCAGGTGCAGGCTTCGGCATGGACCCGCGGACTTGAAGGAGGTGTGGACAGGCGCGATTCTTTCCCAGATGTTGGTTAAGCGAAAGGAGAGAACCGGGCCATGTCCACGTCAATACTATACCACGGTTTTGGGCTTCGTGGGGTGGAGTACGAGCGCTTGGGCTGTGAGGATGGCGCCTTGGTGTTGGGCGTGAGGTTGCCGGCGGACCAGATTCGCTGTCCGGCATGCGGTTCGGCCGACGTGATCGGCCGCGGCGGCAAGGAGCGGCGACTGCGGGCGCCGGGGATCGGTGGAAAGCGGGTTTTCGTTGACGTGACCGCGCCGCGGGTGGAATGCCACGTTTGCGGCGCGGTGCGGCAGGTCAAACTGGAGTTCGCCGGCCCGAAACGACGGCTGACCCGCGCGATGGAGCGATACGTGCTGGAACTGTCGCGGCTGACGACCATCGATGACGTGGCCCAGCACTTGCATTTGAGTTGGGATACGGTCAAAGACCTGCAGGCCGAACACTTGCGCCGGCGCTTCAGCAAACCGAAGTTGAAGCGCCTGACGGTGCTCGGGATCGACGAGATCGCGGTGGGCAAGGGCCATTCGTATCTGACTCTGGTCCTGGACATGAAGAGCGGCGCAGTGGTTTTCGTGGGCGACGGCAAAGGCGCGGACGCGCTCGGCCCGTTCTGGAAGCGTCTAAGAGCGTCGCACGCCAAGATCGAGGCGGTAGCCATGGACATGTCCGCGGCCTACATCGGCGCGGTCCGGGAGGCATTGCCGAAGGCAGCCATCGTGTTCGACCGCTTTCACGTCATGAAGCTGATGAATCAGGCCGTGGACACCGTGCGGCGCTCGCTGCAGAACAGCCAGGAGGATGAGGCCGAGCGGAAGACCGTCAAGGGCTGCCGTTGGCTGCTGCTGAAGAACATCGAGAACCTCGACACCGAGCGAGACGAACAGAAGCGCCTGCAGGCGGCGATCGAGCCCCATCAACCTCTGTGCCTTGCGTGGCTGCTGAAGGAGGAACTGCGTATGTTCTGGCAGCAGGAGTCGCGCGAACATGCCGCCGCTTTTCTGGAAAGCTGGATTGGGCTGGCGGAGGCATCGGGAATCGAGCCACTGGAGAAGATGGCCAAGACGCTGCTGAAACACTGGGATGGGTTGCTGACTTGGTACGACTACCCCATCAGCAACGGCCCGCTGGAAGGAACGAACAACAAGATCCAAACCATGAAACGCCAGGCCTATGGGTTTCGCGACCGGGAATTCTACAAACTGAAAATCCTCGGCATCCACGAGGCCAAGTACGCCTTGGTCGGGTGAGCTCGCTCGCCATCCACGCGCCCAGGCCGAGATCCAACCCCTGCCGCAAGTTCTCCGGCGATCGGCCCGCGAAGCCGACGCCACGGCCGATCCTCAGCTTGCGTCCGTCGCTGTAATCGGCGCGCCGTACACCGCTCTTTGGCCCCCGCAACGCGGGCTGGCGGCAACTCCTTCCAGTATCGATACGGCGCGCCGGGCGCCTTCAACCCCCGCGCGACCGCCTGGGCTTGTCCGGTGTCCGCCATGCCGCCGCTCGCCAACGTCCGTCATATGGCCAACCTGCGCCCGCCGTCCTTGTTGTTCCGCACCATGGACCCGACCCGACGCCCCGGCCCAAACGCCGACGGAGAGCGGCCACCTTTCTTCCTTTAGCCGCATGGGGGTGTGGGGGACTCCCCCACGAGCGTGACCGCATCAACCCTGACGGCCCGGTCAAACGCACACCCCAGCCCCCGCCCCGGCCGTCACGTACTCATTTCCCCGATGAGCCGAAAAAAAACGCGTCCGCCCAAGAGGCCCCTCACCCACCCTACCCGCAAACACCCACTTGACTTCGGACGTGTCCAGGGGTATTTTGGTAACCGTTGTCATATTTCGAGTCATAACCGAGTCAGAGCATGAGTTCGAGCCGCACCAGCGACACTGCACGACGCGCCACCATCCGGGACGTGGCGCGGCAGGCGTGCGTCAGCATCAAGACGGTCTCGCGCACCATGAACGGGTTGCCGTACGTCAGCGACGACGTACGGCAACGGGTTCAGGCCACGGCCACGGCAATCGGGTACACACCGGACGAACGTGGGCGTCGCCTCGCCCGGCTGCGCGGGGGCGGTGTCACGCGCATCGAGCGCGTCGGCTTTTTGCTGTTCCCAACGTACTCGAAATACAGCGAACCGTTCTTCGCCGAGTTGATGGAGGAACTGGACCGCGCCGTGCTGCAGTGGGGCTGGGTCAGCGGTTTCTGTCACACCCTGGCCGAGGTCGACGAGAACCCTGCCCTCAAGCGCCGGTTCGCCGCACGCACCGAAGCGGACGGCGTGGTCATCGTCGGCATGGGCGAGAACCGGCGCGCGGACGTGGCGCGCGTCGCCGCCATGGTGGGGCACGCCGTGATCGCGAGCAACTACCTTGAGGACCGCACGCTGTCGGCGGCACATTTCGACCGCACGCAGGGCGCCCGCCGCGTCATGCAACACCTCCTATCGCTCGGGCACACACGGATCGCCTGCATCACCGGCTTTCTGGACGCTGTATCGTACAACCGCCTGGCTCTGGACGGCTACAAGGCGGCACTTACCGAAGCCGGTGTGTCTTTCCGCCTAGAACTCGTGCGTGAAGGGTGGTACTCCGTCGCCGGCGCCTTCGCGGCGACCGACGCACTGCTCAACGATACGAAGCCGCGCCCCACCGCGATCTTCTGTGCCTCCGACCCCATGGCACTGGGTGTGTACAACGCGATTCACAAGAACGGCCTGCGCATTCCCGACGACATCTCCGTGGCCGCGTGCGACGATATTCGCCTTGGCCGCGAACTGTTCCCGGCGCTGACCACCGCTGGAGGCGACAAGGTTGAATTGGCGAAGGCCGCACTGCGGTTGCTGCGCGAAGAGGTCGACGGCGAACGCGCCGCCCCGGTAACGGTGACGCTGCCCATGCAGCTCGTAGAACGCGAGTCGTGCGCACGGCCAAGAACGAAAATGACGGCACCGCGGAGATCTCGCGGCGGCAAGACAGTGTCTGACACGTCGATCGGTCCAACGCGGCAGACGAGTCCGCCCACCCCCGACCGAGGGATGAGGGATGAAAGCTGAAAACTGAGGGAAAGAGTTCCTGACACCTGACACCTCCCATGTTACTCGCGGGCTGCGGCAGAGTGGCCGGAGCGGCTCGCTCCGGCACCCGCTGCCAGAACGACCCGGACAAACAGTGAGTAACGCCCACACATGATCGGGCGCATCCGCCCGGGGGGCGCTGACACCTGACACCTGACACCTGACACCTGACACCTGACACCTGAAACCTGAAACCTCCATCAAGGCCCACCCATGCCCGACAGACCCTACTTCCCCTTCGTCTTGGCCAACGGCATCGACTCGGTGATGATCGACTACTCGGGGAGCATGCACTGCGACTCGGGGCATCTCCACATTGAGCAGCACGGCGGCGCGGTGTGTGGCTGGGAGAAGATCCCTCACCGTGCCCACGCCGCCCGCTTGCCGCCGCTGGTGCAGTGCCCGTACCAGGTCCTCGGCGGCGACGGCGAACTGTTCGAAGTGGGCCACTTCCATCAACATTTCGACCCGGTCCGTGCCGTCATGATCACCGACGTTGAAGCCTGCATCTTGCGCCTGCGCATCACGGTGTTCCTGACGCAAGGCCACGTGTACGCGGAACGTTTCGAGGTGCGCCATGCCGACGCGGTGCACGCTCCGGCCCTGGCGTTCCACGCGCGGCGACCGCGCTACCACATGCTCACGCACCAGTTGTGCTTCCCCTCAGACTACCGGCTCAACCTCGACCCCGTCGACGGAAGTGCCATGACCGGCCGCTACAGTTTTGCCGGGGTCGAGGGGCACTTGGCCATGGCCCTGCGGAGCGGTCGCGCGGTCGAACCCGTTCACCGCTCGAGCACGGAAGCGGGGTTCCTCATCCGCGGACTGCGCACGGGCGATGTGATCGAACGCTACATCACAGTTCAGGACACGTCGCACACGCAAACTCCGGGCGCCGACTGCGCAAAGGCGATGGGCGAGGCCTGCCGTGCGGGGTTCGCTGCCGTGCGCAGATCGCACGAGTCCGGCTGGCGCACCTTTCACCACCACACCGCGGTCGCCCTGCCCGACCCCGAGATGCAGGACGTGTACCGCAAGAGCCTGTGGATGATCCGCGCCTCGCAGCACCCGAACGGATTCATCACCGAAGGCCTGTACGACGGCTTCAAGGGCGGCGGGCACTCCTGCTACTGGGACCTGACGTTCCCGCTCCGCGCCCTGGTCACGTCCAACCAGCGCGATGCGGCCCGGAAACTCCTCGACTTCTATGAGAACACGCTCCCGGTGGCGCGCGAGTACGCCGGGCACCTTGGCCGGCCCGGCGCCTACTTCCCGTGGTTCGCCGACTGCACCGGGCGCAGCCTTAACTTCAAGCGCGCCAGCGACATGCCCGGCATCCAGAAGTGGAACAACGGCTGCCAGGGCATGCAGCTCTGCGATCCGTACCGGTTCTGGGGCGACCGTGAGGAAATGCGCCGACGGCTCCCGCTCGTGCGCGAGATCGCCGACTTCCTGCTCGCCGAAATTGTCGAGTCGAAAGGGAACCGGTTTGTGATCAAAGGCATCCAGGGTGCCGACGAAAACATCGACCGCGTCAACGACACCTCGCACCTGCTGACCACGATCGAAACGCTCGCCGGCTACGTGGACGGCTGCCGCGCCCTGGGTCAGGAACCGGGTGCAACCTATGAACACGCCTTGGCAGGCCTGCGCAAGTCCCTGGCGGGCAACTACCGTGACGGTGTCCTGCTGCCGTGGCGAGGCGCCAAGCGCGGCCCGGAGAGCGCCACCTTCACATACCAGGCGCTCAGCCTTCCCGCCGGGGTGGGTGCCAGTAGCCTGCGCCTGGCCTTGCGCCAGTCGCAGGGCGCCTGGGGCCTGACGCATCCCGGCACATACCGCAACCTCATCTGGCCGTGGACCGAGGGACGCGCCGCGGTGGCGTTCTCGACCCGCGACTCCCGCGTCACTTATCAGCGACTGAAACACGTGCTCCAGTTCGCCAGCACGCACGGGATCTTCCCAGAGAAAGTTCGGCCCGACGGGTTCTGGGTCCTGTTCGGATATCTCACGGCGCACGCGACGTTCGTCTGGGCCGTCAACAGCCTGCTGGCGGTCGATGACGGGCACACGTTGAGCGTCGCGCGCGGGGTTCCGGCCGACTGGGGGAACCTGTCGTTCGCAGACATCTACACCCCGTCCGGCTACGGGGTCAGCCTGACCCTGGAGAACGGCACGGTCCGCCACTTCGAGATCGAGAACACCCGCCCGGAGGTGAGACGGGTCCGCGTGCGACGACTGAATGACGCGTTCCCCAATGCACACCTCAACAGAATGATCACACTGGCGCCCGGTCGCAACCGAATCGCCTGAACCCATTCACTGACAGATCTGTCCACACCCGATTCGCCTCTTTCGCCCAAACCCTGAACCCCAAACCCTGAACCCTCCCTTGCCCACCTACAACGGAGTCACACCATGGACAGCATTCAGATCCGCACCGGCACTGCCGCCGACCGCGATGCGGTACGCGAGGTGGCCGCGAAGGCATTCCCGAAAAACGACCCGGACCACATGTTGGCCTCACACCCGATCGTTGGCGAGCGCAGCTTCTGGCGCGTCCAGGTGGCGGATGGCGGGCGCATCATTGGCGCCGTGCACGTGCGCCGCGACCAGGTCCCGGTCGGTAAGGCCCTGGTCGTCAAGGGCGACGTCGGCGCGGTGTCAACGCTGCCTGAGTACCAGGGCAAGGGGCACGGGACGCGCCTGATGCAGGACACGGTCGCCTGGATGCGCGACAACGACTACGATCTCTCGCGACTCGGCGGCTACGGCACGTTCTACTCGCGGTTCGGGTATCTGCGGTTCCCGCGCCGGTACTACGAGATCCGGCTCGGCGACACCGCCACCATCGGCGCAGCAACCATCGAGGAAGGCCGGATCCCCATCGACGCGGAGGCCGTGACCCACATGCGCCCCTACAATCCAGCCACGGACGGAATGGCACTGACCGCTCTGCGCCGGTCGTTCAACGCAGGCCTGAACGGCTTCGTCCCACCCGCACCGGACTCGATCTTCAGACCGGCTGCCGACGCCTGGCATGCCGTGTACGAGGAGAACGGAACGATCCGGGCCTACGTGCTCGGCCAACAGCTCCCGAAAGAGGTGTCCGAGTTCGAGGCGCGCGTCGTGCTCTCCGAATGCGGCTGTGCGCCCGGCGCCGAGGAACCGCTGGCGCGCGTGCTCGAATTCGTCTGCAACCAGGCTTGGGCGAAACAGTTCACTCGAATCACCGCGCGGTTCCCCTTCATCCCTGCGTTGTCCGGCGTCCTGGCGCGGACCCGTATCCGCTTCTCCATGGTTGAAACCTACGGCGGCCTGGCTTCGAACATGTTGCAGATCGTGAACCTGCGCTCGCTCATGACCCGACTCGCACCCGAACTGGAGGCGCGCCTGGCCGACTCCGGGTTGACCCCACCGGTGTGCACGTTTGACCTGGCCATCGCGAAGGAGCGGGTGCGCCTGACCGTGGCCGACGCGAAGATCGCCGTGGGGCCGTCTGAAGGTACCGCGGACGCGGTTGTCATCGACGAGTTCGTGCTGCTGCAGTTGGTGCTCGGGATGCTCTCGTTCACCGAAGTCGAAGACCGCGTGCCCGCACCGCCCGCCGTCGCACGGTTGCTGCGCGTCCTGTTCCCCCGCACCGCCGTCGTATCCGGCGTGTGGGGGTGAAACGTTCCGAGGCAGAACAGCGAAGAAAGAAGACTGCAACCATGCTGAACCAGGATGTAGCGCGGCTGATGCACGAAGAAACGATCGACGGTTACGGCGCCATCCGCACCACGCCGGACGGGGACATCACAGCCGATTCATGGCAGGAGTTCACCATCACCTACACCGCACCGGCACCCATTGCCAAGGGTGGTTCGCTGCGGCTCACCATCCCGCACTGTTTCTCGACACCGCAAACGGACGCCCCTGCCCTGCCCGGCTTCGTACGCGCCACCGTCACCCCGGCCATAGACCTTTCGATCACGATTGATGTGCGCTACACCTGCATCTTCTTCGAGAACGGGCACACCGGAAAGTTCGGCAAGAGCATCTTCGTCGTGTTCAACGAACCCGTTCCGCAGGGCGCCACCCTCACGCTCCGTTACGGCGACCGCAGCACGGGCGCACCGGGCGCAAAAGTGCCATACTTCAACTGTACCATCTACCTGCTCGCGGCCATCGACCCGCACGGCGACCGGCGCGCGCCGTATTCGGGCTACTCCATGCTCGCGGACCAATGCGGACTTCGCATCGTCGGCAAGCGCGCGTCGGCGGTCCGACTCGTCCTGCCGTCGGTGATCAACGGAGATGCCTCGACCGGCACGGCGCAGATGGTCGACGCGCTGGGCAACATCGACCGGGGCTTCGCCGGCACGCTCCAGCTCATCTCGGAAACGCCCGGCGTCACAGTCGCGCAACCGCTGACGTTCACGCCGCAGGATGGCGGCGCAAAGTCGTTCCAGGTCATCAATCCCAGCCGTAGAGACTGCGTCGTCGAGGCCGTGTGGGACGACGGCTACGGTTCGAGCAATCCGAGCGTGGCGCGGGACGACGGCCATGGCGTCTACTGGGGTGACTACCATGTTCACACCTACGCCTCCGACGGCTTGGGCACGGCACGCGAGGCGCTGGCACACGCGCGCGACACCGGTTGCTTCAACTTCGCCGCCACCGCCGACCACGAAATACTCACGAAATATGACTGGGCCTACGCCCAGACCGCTGTCCAGGACGCATACCGCCCCCACGCGTTCGCCACGTTGCTGGGGTTCGAGGTCTCCGTGCACGAGCTGTCGCAGGACTACTGCCTGATCAGCGCGAACCCGGACCTGAACCTCGACGCCCTGCTCGACTTCCCCACCCGGCACAAGACGTACCACTCGCCCGTCGTGACGCTGGCCGAGTTCTACCGCATGATGGACCGCGAGGACATCATCATTGTCCCGCACTTCCACTGCGGCCATGGCAAGATTTTCGATCACACCCCGCCCGCGAACCTGCGCCTGGCGGAGATCTACAGTTGCTGGGGTAACCACGAGTACGAGGGCTGTCCCCTGCCCTCGTACGGCAACGACCACAAACTCAACACCATTCACAACCTGCTCGCCAAGGGCTGGCGTTGCGGTCTGGTTGCCGGCAGTGACAGCCACGCCGGCCAGGGCGGGCCGACGACCGACTGGCTGCGCTCACGCCAGCGCTACCGCGGCGGCCTCACCGCCATCGTGGCGAAGGAACTCACGCGCGAGTCGCTCTGGGAAGCGCTCCTGGCGCGACGCACCTACGCCACGACCGGCGCACGAATCTACGTAGACTTCCGCATCAACGGACAACACATGGGTTCGGAACTGAAGATCCGGAAAGACGAGAAACTCCAGGTCCGGCTCAAGGTGCACGGCACGGTGAACGACTTCCTGGTCGAGCTGTTCGAGAACAACCGCATCGTGCGCACCATCGACGTCATCACGTACCCGTACCCGCCGGCCCTGGGCCGAAACGGCATTGTGGACACCGAGTTCACGCTCGATGGTATTACGGACAGCCGCTGGTATTATGTGCGCGTGTCGCAGCGCGACTGGCACCTGGCCTGGTCCAGCCCGATCTGGGTGGATGTCGAAGGTTGAGCGGGCGGTGCCCCAGGGCCGACCGCGACGACTCATGGCGCGCCGTCGAGGAATGGAATCAGCGGCCGACGCCGCGTCTCGGAAGGCCACGCCTACGCTTAGCCCAAAGTAGGGGCGGCCTGTCCTCAGGCTGCCCCACCCCCGGCGTGGGGACACGCCGGGGGTACTCGCCGTACGCGACGGTCACCAATCCTGAGACAGCCCTGGGAATCCGTCTGCTCGCAGAGTCAGCCCGTCAGCGGCAGCCAGATGCGCATGTCATGCGCGGCAGGATCGTGTCATGGCAGAGCCGGAACCGATCCGCCCAAAAACCGCGCGTCCAGCGGACGGCAGTCATGCCCGTGGGCTGCAGCCGCCGGTGCGGTGCGACGTGGGTGTCGACGCCGTCATCCGCCGTGTGGCTGTTTGCGCTCATCGTGTTACTCCTTCCCTCCCCTATTCTCGCATCCACAAACGCCTGGGTTCCGGCTCTTTTGCCAAGTTTTTCCCGAGTTACGACAAGTGCAGCGGAGCGCGCCGGCACCTAGTTTCTGCTGTGGTTTGACACTCAGTGACCGACGATGTGGAAAGGTCCGGGGTCGGGTGTTCAGCGTTCGGGTTTCGGAAATGGACATTCATGGTTTACAGTACACTAAGTTGCTGCAACCACGACGACCAAGGCCCGAAACTTGCAACGTCCTCCACGCAGTTGCGCGCTAAGTCCGGGGCTTTGCGCCGCGAGAGGTCAGTCCACTGCTTTTCACGCTGAACACCTCGCCTCACCCGTAGAACAGGCCGACCCGCACACCAAGGAGCAAGACCGATGGCTGACGGTCACTACGGCACCTTCGAAATGAGCCCTGCCGGTCCGTTTGAGGCGGGTGCAACGGCCACGATCGTCTTCACGTACACGGTCGGGGACAAGGGCTTGCGTCGCGGCGGGCGGTTGCGCATCTGCACACCGAACATGGGTTGGGGCGAGCCGCTGGTGCTGACGTCGAACTTCCCGGACGAACTGGTGCACGGCCAGGCGCGCAGCCATAACCCGTGGAAACCAATCAACACCACGTTCCGTGTCGATTCGAAAACGGCCGCCTGGGTGAAACTGTGGTCAGAGGAACGCTGGGTGCTGCCCCAGGTGCTCGGCAAGAACAAGTGCCGTGAACCGGGCTGGGAATGGATCGGGCACGCGCGCCAGTGGCGCTGGTGGATCAACGCGGACGTCGAGGAAGCCGACTTCGCACCCGGCGACCGGATCGTCATCACCTACGGCGACACAGAGCACGAACCGTGCGGAGTCCGCGTCCAGCCCTGGCCGGAGGATCCGACGCGCCCGTTCGTCTGCGTGGTCGATGTCGACGGCTCGGGCGAGTTGCGCGAAGCGGGAGGGTCGCCGTGCCAGGTGTCGGTGGTCGCCGGACCGCCGGAACGCACTGTCGCCGTCCTGCCGTCCGTGCTCGGTGTCGGCGAACCGGTCACGGTTCGCGCGTCAGTCCTGGACCGGAACCTCACGCACCCGCGCCAGCGCTACGACGGCGTCATGACTTTTGCGACGGTTGACGACCGCATACACCTTCCGCAGCACGACGCCGCGCAGGAGGGCGACAGTCGCGCGCTAGACGGTGTGAGGCCGGTTCTGGCGGGAATCACCGCCATTGAAGTGAAGACCCCAACCGGCACGGCACGGACCAACCCGGCGCTGGTTCTGGCGGGCAAGGCGGAGAACCTGTACTGGGGCGATCTGCACGCCCAGAGCATGTACCACCAGTGGAGCTCCGAGGAGGGGCGCGGCGATTCGACGCGCACTCCAGCCGAGTTGTACCAGTACGCGCGGGAATGCAGCTTCCTCGACTTTGTCGCGCTCACCAACGGAGCCTGTCCATCGCCGGAGAACCCCGGCTGGGAAGCGACGCAGCAGGCGGCCATCGACTTCTACACGCCGCACCGGTTCGTCACGTTCAAAGGCTGGGAGTGCGGCATGGGCGTGCAGGGCGACCGTTGCCTGATCTACCGCGAAGCCGACGTCGAACCGAACTTCCGCATCCCGCGCGCCAGCGACCGCGACCCCACATTTGCGCACGCGCTGCTGCGGTTCTGCCGCGAGAGCAAGTACCGCATCATCACGTCGAACCACTCGTTCATGAAATACCTGGACTGGAGCGTGTTCGATCCCGAGATCGACCGCATCATCGAGGTCTACTCGTGCTGGGGCGCATACGAGTCGCGCGCCGACAACCCGCTGAACAGCAAGCGCCGCCCGAAGAACCAGAGTGGGATGTACGCGCTGAGTCTGGGCTACACGCCGGGTTTCGTCGCGGCTGGCGACAGCCACCTCGGCTACCCCGGCCGCTCGATCATGTGCGGCGACCCGTACCGGTGCCAGAATTGGAAGGCTGGTCTGGCCGCGGTGTATGCACCAGAACTGACGCGCGAAGCGGTCTGGGACGCGCTCCACGCCCGGCACTGCTACGGCACCACCGGCGCACGCATCGTGCTGCGCTTCCACCTCAACGGCGAGCGTATGGGCTCGCGCGTTGAGTACGACGCCGCGGACGAACGTCTCCGTGTGCGCACGCTGCGGGCGACCGTAGTCGGGACAGATCACATCCGCCGCGTCGATATCATCAAGAACAACGCGCTCCTGCATCGCGTCGAACCGGGCTGCGATCGCGCGGAGGTAACGTTCGAGGACCGTTTCGACCGCGCTCCGTCGACACGGGACTGGTACTACCTGCGCGTGTTCCAGTCCGACGGCAACGCCGCCTGGTCCAGCCCGATCTGGGTCGGGCCGCGCGGCGTGACCACGCCGTCGCCGTCGTGCGGCGAGTGAGAGCTGAGCCGCCGGCGGCCACATCCGCCGAGGCCATGGAAACCGCGCAGGCCATGGGCATTCTCAAGGACCGGTCCGTTTACGTCAAGATGATCCAGTTCCGCAATTTCATCGTTCATCGCTACGAATCCATCGACAATGCCATTCTTTCGGATATCTGCACCCATCGGCTGGACGATTTCGAGACGTTCATAAGAGAGATCGATGGTGCTTGAAACCGTATGAACTGTCTTCCTCACCTTGATTTTTCCGGTCTGACAGCCTTTTTCCGGCATGATCCGAATGTGGTGTGCGCCTATGTGTTCGGGTCAGCGAAGAACGGCGTTGTAAAGGATGGATCCGATCTCGACTTGGCGGTCCTGTTGCGCGTACCGCCCCGGGACAGTCGTGAGGAGTTTGCCTATTACTCCAAGGTCTGTGACGCTGCAAAGGAACTGGCCGACCGAATAGACCTGGTGATTCTCAATCGCGCCAATCCCATACTCGCCTTTGAAGGACTGCACGGACTCAGGCTCTGCAACAACGATCCCGAAGAGTCGGCAGGTTTCCATTCACGCGTGGCCCGGGAGTACGAGGATGTCATGGGGGACATTGAGTGTCAGCGACGGGTGCGAGCCGCCTTGGTTGACCATAGGCCCGCCGCAGAGGCTGATGCTGCTGATCGGCGGATAGGCTGATCGGGAATTGCTTTCGAGGTCACGCTGGAGAAGATGGTTCAGATGTAGTGGGACTGCAAAGGGATGGGGGAATTTGCAGTTCGCCGGCCTTGCGCTATCCTCTTCGCGGGACCACTCGGAACGCAACGACCTGTGGAGTTGTGGCTTCACCATGTCAGACGACCTTGCGCCCACGCCAGTGCCCGACGCTGCGCCGCCGCATCGCCGCCGGGTGCGGTACTCCGGCAAGAACCCGCGCCGGTTTGAGGACAAGTACAAGGAGCACGATCCGCAGCGCTACGCCGAGACGGTTGCGAAAGTGATCGCGTCCGGCAAGACCCCGGCGGGTACGCATCGGCCCATCATGGTTGCCGAGGTCCTGGACGTGCTCGCGCCCCGGCCCGGCGACGTCGCGGCGGACTGCACGCTCGGCTACGGCGGTCACGCGCAGGCGCTGCTCGCCCGCCTTCTGCCGGGCGGACGACTGCTCGGCCTCGACGCCGATCCGCTCGAACTGCCCAAGACCGAGGCCCGCCTGCGCGCGGCCGGGTTTGGCCCGGACGTGTTCACCGCGCACCGCAGCAACTTTGCGGGCCTGCCGCAGGTTCTGGCCGCCGCCGGACTCACGGGCGTGGACCTGCTCCTGGCCGATCTCGGCGTGTCCTCGATGCAGATTGACGATCCGGCACGCGGCTTTTCCGTGAAGTTCAACGGCCCGCTCGACATGCGCATGAACCCTTCGCGCGGCCAGCCTGCGAGTGCGTTGCTGGAGAAGATCCGGCCCGAGAAACTGGCGGAACTGCTCCGCGAAAATGCCGACGAACCGCACGCCGAGGAGCTGGCAACCGTCCTGGCGGGGAAGACGTTTCGCACCACCACCGTGCTGGCCAACGCCATCGGCGCCGCGCTGCCGCGCTTGGATCGGGACGCGGCCGACCTCGCGGTGCGCCGGGTGTTCCAGGCGTTGCGCATCGCGGTGAACGACGAGTTTTCCGCGCTCGACACGTGGTTGCGGCATCTGCCCGCGTGCCTGAATCCGGGCGGGCGTGTGGCCGTGCTGACGTTTCATTCGGGCGAGGATCGGCGCGTGAAGAAGGCGTTCACGGCGGGCCAACGCGACGGTGTTTTCGCCGTCATCGCCGACGACGTCATCCGCCCCACGCCCGCGGAGCGGTACGCGAACCCGCGCTCCACGCCGGCAAAGCTGCGCTGGGCGCGACGCGCAGCGAACTGAGCTCTTCTGCGGCCTGCGCGGGAAAGGACGCGGCCCCGGCGGTGCGGTCCGGGCAACTTCGGGGCCAGGCACTCAGTGTCGCCGTTTGGCAATGTGCGCCACGACTGCCACAGAGGACCTGTCCCCGGAGCATCCGCCGTCGCGGTTCAGAACGTGACCGGAATGGAGCTGAACGGCGACACGGTGACCTCGATCGTCTTCTCCGGGAGGAACGCGGGGTTGCTCTGCAGCACCGACCGGATAGACGCCGCCGTCGGGTTGTACACTTCGAATACGGCCTGGTGCCCTGACGAGTCATCCAAGCTGATCACGAGTTCTTTGCTATCGGCCCACACCGGGTGCCCGAGCGTGACCGTGTACGGCTGCAACCGCGTGTAGAGGTGGAAGTAGCTGTCGCCGTCGAGGCGTCCACAGTAGCGCCAGGTCTTCGAGTCATTGAGCAGGTAAACCACGAGCCAGTTCGGTTCCAGGCCGCGCACGCGAATGGGTAGTCCGAGGGGATCTGCGGAGCCTTGTTCAGTCTCAATGCGCACCGTGCTCCGCGGTTCGGCTTCAACCGTCGCCAGCACGGGCGCGCCGAGCAACCGCCCGCCTTCCACCTTGCGGATGGCCGGGAACTTGCCGTCACTCAGCCCGAGGAAAGCCACCACCGCCTGGTAGTCCGAAGCGGGCCGGTGCGGGACCGAGCCGCCGGTGGTATAGAGCATGGCGAACGGGAAGGTGTCGCCCTTCGCCCAGCGCGCCGGGGCCCTCAGGTAGAAGGGGCACTGGAAGCTCGCGCCCACCATCGTCGTGTTCAGCGTGGCAACCAGGTCGCCGGACACCGCGTACTGCGCCCCGCCGCCGGCCAGCCCGTAGGGGTAGGCGCCGACATACGCGCCGGACTTGAGTTCGTCGCGGACGTTAACCCGCGGCGCCGCGTCGAGCAGGATGCGCTCGAGCCGCCCCGGGACGGTGCAGAGTTCAACTACCTGACCAGCCCCGGGCTTGACCGGATAGTCGAGCCGCGACACCATGATCTCGGGGTTCGCGCCCTTCAGCGCCACATCCTGCAGTGCCTCGATCCGTGACTCGACGTACTGGCCGTTGACCTGGCTGAGCATGCCGTACACGGCGTAGCGGCGCTGCTGCAGGTTGAACAACTGCAACGGCTCGGTGAGCTTTGGCGGCGCGCAGTCGCCATCGTGCCGGCCGCCGTCGGGATAGACGCGGTTCGTGATCTCGTCGACGATGAGCATCCCGGGACATGACAGGCGGTGGTGCTGGTACGAGGCCAGGTTCGTGCTTCCCTCGTTCCGGGCGTGGTCGAACGGAATGTGCGGGCTGGTCCAGAAACTCATGTACATGGGCGGTTGGTATTCGATGCCGACCGCGCCGGTCAGCCACACCTTGAAGTTGCCATAGACCAACGTGCTCGGGGTCCACGAGCGATAGTGCGCACCGACCGGGATGCCAGACACGTACACGTCGCCGGCCTCGTCCGGCTGGTAGTTGTAGGGCAGCGTGTTCTGCCGGTCGCCGCACTGCATGAAACGCCGACCGTAGTGCAACTGCACCGGCGCGGCGAGGAGCACCGTCTTCCCGTCACGTACCACACGCACGATGAGCTGGCGCACCTGCTCGTGCGGCCAGGTGTGCTCGGTCGCAAACGTGTCCGCCGTTGCGCACCATTCGCGGAACGGTCGCGGTCCGTCGCAGAGGAGGATGCGGTCGCCAGGCTGCAACCCCTCGAGCTTGAACCCGTAGCGGAAAAGGTTCTGCTTCTCCTCGTCGGTCGCAAAGTTGCTGAGATTGAAGCCGCCATTGCGGCACAACCGTGGCCCGCTCGAGAGGTACCACGCGTGAGGGCTGGCCCAGAACTGGTCGCGTGAGTAGGCGCCCTCGCCCTGCGCATACTCCTTGACAGCCGCCGCCGTCGGGCCCGTGAAGACGTTGACGGTTCCCGAGGCCGCCGTTGCCAACTCGGCCGGCGTCGTCAGCAGCGTGAGGTTGAACGGGACGTAGTTCTCCATGTCGTAGCAGCTTTCCAGGTAAGCGGCTTCCGCGTCGTCGGCCGGTTGACCTTTCTCCGACGTGTACACGGCAAAGCCGGAGCCCTGCTTCATCTCGTACCAGGGACAGGGATTACGTCCGGTGCGACCGAACCCGGCGAGGCGGTTCTTGAAGAGCTGCGCCCAGAACATGTACGTGTTGTCGAGGCGCTTCAGGTCCGGTGTCAGGGCCGGTACTTTCGGGAACGCGACCCACCCGAGGGCGAACCAGGTGTTGCCGATCTTGTCCAACGCCAACATGCCAGGTATGGCCACGAACGTCGCCGTCGCCTGCGTATCACACTCCGCTTTGATCTTTTCCCAGGTCTCGGGCGTGAGCTTGTCCAGGTCCTCGGTGAAACCCAGGAAGGCGAGTCCGGCCGCTTTGGCCGCATCACAGAGTTCGCGCACCGAATGCGGTGCGCCGCTGAACGTGCTGCGCGCGCCGACCAGGCCGCGCTGCGAGTGCATGACGGGAGAAAGCGCATCGCCGGTCGCGACGCCCGTCCAGTCAATGGCCTTGTCGGGGCTCTCGAGGATGGCGCGTGCATCCGGCTTGAACTTGCGGTCGGTGACGAAGCCACCGAATGCGCCGCTCGCCAGGGTCGGCTCCGCGGCCCAGCGCACCGCCTGCATCACAAAGGAACGGTTTTGCATGGCACCAGGTGCTGTTTTGTCGGCGGCGTTCCACAGCACGTTCTCGAACACTTCAGGCGACGCGGTGGTGAAAGCCGGATTCTGCGGGTGCACCAGGAGCCGGCCGGCGCCGACATCGCGCCAGGCCGCCAGCACCGGGAACTCCTTGTATGTGGCCGGCGTATCCTTGAGCTTCGCGGTGATGCCCGGCTTCTCGCCCTCGGCACTGTACGCCGTCTGCTCGCCGCGCACGACCACGTGCCAAGCAGCCGGTTCGAGCAGGACGAGCGGCATCATCGTCTCGATGCAATCGGCGCGCGACGCGTCCCCGACATAGCCGAGCCGCTGAATGCCCGCGGTCATCGGCGCCGGCTCGATCTTCGTCGTGTAACAGCCTTTCAAGTGCCCGCCAACCAGACCGAACACGTGCCCCGGGTCCGTGACCTGCTCCTCCGGAACCGTGGCCCCGTACGGCTGGAGCAGGTGCTGCAATGCCGGAATGTGACGGTCAAACCCGCTGCCGCCGCAGAACACCAGCACGCCGCCGCCTTGGTTCAGATACTCCGCGAGCACCTTCTCGAAGACCAGTTGCTCGGGCTGCGGCTGTTCCTGCGCGTCCACGACCGGCACAAACTGGACCACCACGACGTTGAACGGTTTCAAGTCCGCGACGCTGCGGATGTCCTTGAACTGGCGCGCGTCGACTTCAAACCCGGCGTCGAGCCAGTCGTGCCAAGGCCGAACCTCCTCCGCGAGCGTGCCGGCGAACAGCACGGCCGGGTGCCGAACCGCGGCGTCCGTTGCGGACTCCGCAGGTCCCTGCGCCACCGCGCCGCACGCCGTGAACAACACCAAGCTGGCAAGGTTGACTGAAAACAGGTTCCGTGCCATGGCATCACCTCATATGGACAAGCCCCTAACCGTGTCGGGCGCGCCCGGGGGCCGCGCCCGGCCCTCTCGCCGATCACGACGATCGGCTTCCCGTTCTGAAACGCAGAACACTGACACACGGGAATACCGAAGCATAGCCTCTCTGGCATATATGTCGACCCGACCTGAACGCATCAGGGTGATGCGTCAGCCTCTCCCGGGCGGCGTATCGCCTGGTCATACGAAAGATGAAACTGGCCACGACGGGTCCAGAGCCCGCGAGGACGCGGGCGCTCCAAAGTCAGACCCCGCGCCAGTTCCTATAGGGGTAGGAGCGGGGCATTGGGTTGCCCCGCCCCTCCCTCCGAACCGGACGGGC